>JAQXWS010000013.1 GCA_029225565.1 Eubacteriales bacterium | reverse complement strand
AATTAAGGGGAGAGGAACTTGCTGAATCAATTAGACAAAAAATCCAAGCAAGACCTTAGAATACTATGCAGTGACCTACGCAAAAGTATTAAGCATAAGCAGGACAAGGATAACTCTATTTGCAAATCATTGTTGGAGTCCTGTCTTTACGACGATGCGCGGCAAATATTATGCTATGCGGCGCTTAATGACGAGATTAACTGCGATAGTATTATTATGTCTGCATTGTCTGACGGAAAGCTTGTTGCTCTGCCTCGCTGCGAAAATAAAAACGGAGATATGTCATTTTACTACATATCCTGTATGGATGATGTAGAAATTGGGCATTATGGTATCAGAGAGCCAAAGCCTCATTGCCCTAAGGTGAGTAATTACGAGAATTCCATTGTGATTGTTCCCGGCTACGCCTTTGATAAATACGGTAATCGGGTTGGATACGGAAAAGGATACTACGACAAATTTTTACAAAATTATGCTTTTATTTCTATTGGTTTGTGTTATAATACCTTTGTTGTAGAAAAAATTGATTGTGACAGGTTTGACATTCCTGTTAATTATATATTTACGGACAGTCGCATATTAGAGTGCGAGAAAGGAGAATAATATGGATAACTTTGATTTTAACAATAAAAATGATACAAAGGATATCTATTTCTCAAACCAAATAGAGGAGTCTGCACCTGTCGAAAGAAAGCCTGCAAGAACCAATGTACCTGTCAGAAAAAAGAAGGGCGCAGGCTCTACATACTTGTTTTTTATCATTGTAATTGCGGTATCCATGGTGGTATCCGTATATGCAATTTTGTGTATGAATGATGTATTTGCAATCACAAAGAATAAGTCCAATGTCACGGTATCTTTTACCCAAAGCATTGAGGACAGCAGTGATGCTATTGATTTACTTGCAGACAAAGGCCTAATAAAGTGCAAAAACTTTTGCAAGTTTTTTGTTAAACTTAGAGATAAGCTCATTACTTCTTCCCGGCTTGGAGGCCCTTACGAGGCAGGTATGTATTACCTCAACGGTAAGATGGGCTTGGAGGGTATGCTTATGACCCTACAGGGGGATACTACCACCAAGGAAACAATTAATCTTACTTTTCCTGAGGGATATACCATACCCGAAATTGTAGATAAACTGGCAGAAAATGATGTGTGTGACAAGTCTGCGCTTATGTCTGTAATTCAATCAACCGAATTTACTTATTCTATGGTATCCAACTTAAAAGCTTCCGATTCTGTTCCCTATAGGCTTGAGGGCTTTATGTTCCCGGATACTTACGAATTCTTTATTGGCGAAAGTGCTGCCAGCACAGTCAGAAAATTCCTGGAAAACGGCGATAAAAGATATAAAGAAAAGTACCGCATACGCGCTAAAGAAATGGGATTTACCGATTACGAAATTATTACCATTGCATCTATAGTGCAAAAGGAGGCTGCCAACACTGAACAGATGGCAGAAATTGCCGCAATTATCGAGAACCGTCTCAAGGATAAGGCCAACTACCCATCTTTGGGTTGCCAGTCAACCTCTGATTATATCGTAAACAAGGTATCACCTGCATTGTCGTCCACATCGGCTCATACTGCAGATTATTATATGACATATTACGATACCAGCAACAAATCCACTGTTTACGGGTTGCCGGCAGGTCCTATCTGCAATCCGGGTACAGATGCCATAAAGGCTGCACTTTATCCGTCCGATACCAACGCAAAGTTCTTTTTCCATGATACTGACGGAAATATGTACACCGCAAATTCATATTCTGAATTTAAATCCAAGATTCAGCAATATGCACCATATTTGGAATACTAAGCTATGGGTAATCAATTTTTGGAACTATTATCTCCTGCCGGAGATATGGAGAGATTAAAATTAGCTTTAAAATTCGGAGCTGACGCAGTTTATGTGGGCGGCCTGCAATTCGGTATGCGTTCCAATCCTTCCAATTTTGACGCAGACCAACTAAAGGAAGCAGTAAACCTTGCTCATTCCTTTGGCAAAAAGCTTTATCTAACATGTAATACTTTACCTCGTAACAACGAAATCGAAGTATTGCCGGACTACCTGAAATATATTGAGAGTATTGGTGTTGACGCTATTATTATCGCCGATATGGGTGTGCTGTCAATGGCAAAGAAGCATGCTCCCAACACCGATATTCATATGTCCACCCAGGTTGGCATAGTCAATTATGAGTCGGCTAATATGTTGTATAATTTAGGCGCCAGCCGTATTGTTACTGCCCGCGAGCTTTCCTTAGAGGAAATAAAGACAATTCGTGACAAAACCAATCCCGAATTGGAAATTGAGGTATTTGTTCACGGCGCTATGTGTATGTCCTTTAGCGGCAGGTGCATATTGTCCGACTATATGGTAGGCCGTGACGCTAATCGCGGCGATTGTGCACAGCCCTGTAGATGGAAGTATCATCTGGTCGAGGAGACAAGACCCGGTCAGTATTTTCCGGTAAACCAGGATGATAACGGCACATACATTTTTAATTCCCGTGATTTGTGTATGATTGAGCATCTGTCTGACTTGGACAGAGCAGGCATTGATTCCTTTAAGATTGAGGGTCGTGCAAAGAGCGAGTATTATACCGCCATTGTCACTTATGCCTATCGCAATGCTATGGATGAGTATATCAATGCCGGCAGACCGGAAAATTTTGTACCCTCCCAATGGATTCTGGACGAGATGGAAAAAATGAGCCATAGAGAATATACCACCGGCTTTAATTACGGCCCTATAGAAAAGGGACAGGTTCTTGATTCGGCAGGATATATACGCAGTTGGGATGTATGTGCTCTATATATGGAGTGCAGTGACGGTAGGTTAACCGTTGCCCAGCGTAACAGATTCTATGACGGGGATATTTTGGAGGTAGTAGAACCCGGCAAGATGCCTTATCGGATAGAGGTAAAGAATCTGTACAATATCAAGGACGAAGAATATGTTGATGTGGCGAACAAAGCAACCGATATTTATTCTATGGATTGCAATATTGATATTTCTCCGGATGCAATATTCAGAGTAAAACGAAATAACTAAAACATATCCCTTTCGTGCATACTACGAAGGGGATGTTTTTTATGTACAAAAGAATTGTTGCATACGGATTGTGTATTGCATTTTTGCTTGTTACACTTGTGGGCAGAGTGACTTATATATCTATGGACGGGACATATTCTGTTGGCAGCGGATATAATTCTTACTCCCTTGTTGTGGACAGAATTACACCAACATTGTATTACCGTGATATGAAAAGATTGACTAACGATACCTTTACCTATATTGCAGTAATCAGACCTACGGAAAAGTGTATCGGCGAGTTGGACAAAATTTTTACTAAATCACAAGTTAACGAAATCATTGATGAACTCAAGCTTGGTAAACCTATAGTAAAGCAAATTAAAAATAATCCAAAAACCAATTACATCAATATTGTAAAAGTGCCGTCAACTGCCGAAAAAAAGCCACAACTAATTGCAAAGGAATCCTCAGGCTTCGAGTCATATATCCAAGAGGAACAGGGGATAATGAGAATTAATTTTGATGTAGATGCTTTGGGCAGAATATTGAGCGGTGATGAGGGCTCGTTCAGTTATACAGATTATGACGAAAAGTACGGTTATGTTTTGTCCCTGGATAGTGATATCCAAAGTTATGTAAGCTCTGCAATGCAAAATGTATCAACCGGCGCCGCAGTTGTTATGGATGTAAAAACCGGGGGTATTCTGGCATGCGTATCAAAGCCGGAGAATTCTTATCTTAACCGAGTATTTTGTCAATATGCCGTCGGCTCTGTATTCAAGATTGTTGTTGCATTATCAGCAGTTGAAAATGGTGTTACGCCACAGTACGACTGTAACGGTGTAATTAAGGTGGGTGATACTGAATTTTCTTGCGCTCACAAAACAAAACACGGTAAACAGGATTTGCGTTCTGCACTTGGTAACAGCTGTAATTGTTATTTTGTCAATCTCGCACTTTCCCTTGGATGTGAAAAATTGTTGGACACTTCCAAAAAATTAGGATATGACAGTACCACAAACCTTTTTGCAAATTGGGCAATACAAAATGGTTTGTTACCCCAGAAATCAGACTTGTTGTCTCCCGGCCAGCTTGCATTATTGGGCTTTGGACAGGGAAGGCTGACTGCAACACCGCTTCAGATTTGTTCTACCTTGGCCACTATTGGCAATGATGGAATATTTACTCAACCCAATCTTATAGTATCAAGAATTAATCACTCCGGACAAAGAATAGATGTAAATTATAAATCAAAAAGGGTATTAGAATCTGAGTCCGCAAAGACTATACAGAATTACCTGAGATATGTTGTAACCGACGGAACAGGTTACGGCGCCGAGGACAGCAGGCATAAATCGTCGGGAAAGACCGCAACTGCCCAAACAGGCCAATTCAAATACGGCAGAGAATTGATGAATACATGGTTTGCCGGTTTGTATCCCTATGATAATCCAAAATATGCAATAGTAGTAGTAAAAGAGGCGGGAGATAGCGGCGCACGGGATTGCTGTCCCATTTTTAGGACTATTGTTGAAAATTTGAACTGAATATGCTATTATATCATCAGGAGATGATATTATGGCCAGTAGTAAGGTTAAGACATTATTGATATACAAGCTCTTGATGGAATATTCCGACGAGGAAAATCCCTTGTCATCAACAGAGCTAATCCAATTGCTTGCCAAGGAAGGTATTCATTGCGAGCGAAAATCAATCTATGCTGATATTCAAACTCTCAATGATGTGGGCTTTGAGATTATTTCCACAAAGTCACCGAAGAAGGGATTCTTTATGGCGTCCAGACGCTTTGAGCTCCCCCAAGTAAGGTTGTTAATCGACGCTGTATCATCTGCCGGCTTTATTACGGAAAACAAAACCAAGGATTTGGTAGAAAAACTGGAGTCCCTTGTGTCTGTTAATCAAGCAAATGACCTTGTATCACAGGTGTATATTGACGGCAACAGAAAATGTGACAACGAGGAAATATATTATGTTATTGACTCTCTGCACGAGGCTATATTGGATAACAAAAAGGTAAGGTTTACCTACAAGCGCAGAAATATTGATATTGAAAACAGAAAATCATATACAGAAAAAATGTTTACCGTATCACCCTATGCACTTATCTGGAAAGACGACCACTATTACCTTGTTTGCAATAATGACAAATATGACAATCTTATGAATTTGCGCCTTGACAGAATGCGCAGAATCACCATGCTCGACCAGCCGGCAAGGCCTTTCAGCGACGTTAGTGAGTATAATGATGTATTTGATGTGGCTGATTATACCTCCAAGATGTTCAGTATGTATTCTGGAGATACTGTGGATGTCACCTTGCATTGCAACCTTGGGCTCAGGGAAGAAATTATGGATAGATTCGGCAGCAAAATTCCTCTTAAAGCCGTGGATTCTTCCCACTTTGAAACAACTATTTCTGCCGCTGTGTCCGACGGCTTTGTATCATGGGTTATGAGCTTCGGCGATAAGATTAGAGTGGTTAGTCCGCCGAGTCTCGCTGACACTGTTAAAGAAAAGGCAATGGCAATTGCAAGCTTATATTGATATTTTGCTCTCCAAATTTTGGAGAGCTTTTTGTATAATAAGTGATTTGTTTGCCAAACTAATAAGGATTTTTTAATTTCCTATTGACAAAGTAGGATATTGAGTATATATTATACAGGAAAGCCTATTAATTTGATAGGAAATAACTTATTTTACAATAAAGGTGGGATATAATGAACACAATTTATGTAGATAATGCAGCCACTACAAGGCTATCGGATACTGCATTAAAAGCAATGATGCCGTTGATGCAGGATATATACGGCAATCCGTCTTCCCTCCATCATATTGGCCAAGCGGCAAAGGAACAGTTGGAGGCAGCTCGCCGGATTGTTGCCGATTGCATTAACGCTCCCAACCCTAACGAGATATACTTTACCGCAGGAGGCTCAGAGGCAGATAATCAGGCGATTCTCACAGCCGCCTACAATGGTGCGAAAAAAGGAAAAAAGCATATTGTTTCTTCCAAATTTGAGCATCATGCCGTGCTTCACACCTTGGACAAGCTGGCAAAAGAGGGCTTCGAGATAGAACTATTGGATGTGTATTCAAACGGTATTGTAAGGGTTGAAGATGTTAAATCCGCCATCCGTCCGGATACTGCGCTGGTTACAATAATGTTTGCCAATAACGAGGTTGGAACTATTCAACCTATTGCGGAAATTGGCGCTGTGTGCAGGGAGGCAGGAGTTATTTTTCACACTGACGCAGTACAGGCTGTCGGACACATTCCCGTTGATGTGCAGGCAATGAATATTGATATGTTATCAATTTCCGCCCACAAATTCCACGGTCCCAAGGGCGTAGGCGCTCTTTACTGCAAAAAGGGTATTCCGCTGCAGAATCTAATCAACGGCGGCGCACAGGAGCGCAACAAGCGTGCCGGTACCGAAAATACCTATGCCATTGCAGGCTTTGCTGCCGCTATTAGAGAAGCAGTCGATAATCTGGAAAAAAATGAAAAATATATATCGGCGTTGCGTGACAAATTGATTAACGGAATGAAGGATATCGAAAGATGCCACCTTAACGGTGACATAAACAAGAGATTACCGGGTACCGTTAATTTCAGCTTTGAGGGCATTGAGGGCGAGAGTCTTATTCTTTTGCTGGACCAAAAGGGGATTTGCTCCTCATCCGGTTCTGCTTGTACCAGCGGCTCTCTTGACCCGTCCCATGTGTTGCTGTCCATGGGCGTTCCTATCGAGAATGCACACGGCTCACTGAGACTGTCCCTTTGCGAATACAATACTGAAGAAGAAATTGATTTTATACTTGATACACTGCATACTGTTGTTCCGTATTTGCGGTCAATTTCTCCCGTATGGGAAAAAATTTTGAAAGGCGAGGTAATCGAATAATGGCTTTATATTCAGAAAAAGTTATGGACCACTTTACTAATCCACGCAATGTTGGAAAGATTGATGATGCTGACGGCGTAGGCGAGGTTGGAAACGCTAAATGCGGCGATATTATGAAAATTTATTTAAAGGTGGACGAGAATCACATCATCACGGATGTTAAGTTTAACACCTTTGGCTGTGCGTCTGCAATCGCTTCCAGCTCTATGGCAACCTGTCTGATTAAGGGCAAACCAATCAGCGATGCTTTGGAGCTTACAAATCAGGCAGTAGTAGAGGCTCTTGACGGTTTGCCGCCGGTAAAGATACATTGCTCTGTTCTTGCAGAGGAGGCCATTAAAGCTGCTGTTAAGGATTATTATGACAGAAACGGAATTTCCTACGACCCGGAGACGTTTAAGGAAAAGGATATTCATTAATATTAAGGTGAACATCTATGTCAGTTAAAGATATTCAAGACAAGATTATAAAATTAAAAAAGGAAAAAGACATTTGTATCCTGGCGCATTGTTATCAATCTCCGGATATTTTGGAGGTTGCCGACTTTGTTGGGGATAGCTTTGCGCTTGCCGTTAACGCAACTAAAGTAAAAAATAAGACTGTTATCATGTGCGGCGTTAGATTTATGGCAGAAACTGTAAAGATTCTTTCCCCGGAAAAGACAGTTATACTGTCCAATCCTACTGCCGGTTGTCCCATGGCTGAACAAATGGATAGGGAACTAATCACTCAGATTAAGGAACAGTATCCCGATTATACCGTTGTTGCTTATGTCAATACTACCAGTGAGCTAAAAACGGTG
Organism: Eubacteriales bacterium; assembly: GCA_029225565.1. Taxonomy (GTDB): domain Bacteria; phylum Bacillota; class Clostridia; order Oscillospirales; family Acutalibacteraceae; genus Eubacterium_R. Next base: position 41,758 of record JAQXWS010000013.1, on the reverse strand, counting down.
TGTGATGTGTGCGTTACCTCATCATCCGCTTTAAAAATTTGCAGCAAGCTTGATAGTGATAAAATTCTGTTTGTACCGGACCAGAATCTCGGTACATATATTGCCCAGCAAATGCCGGAAAAGGATTTTAAGCTTTTGCCGGGTTGTTGTCCTACTCATGCCAAAATGAGCAAAAACGATGTCATCAAAGCAAAGGAGGCACATCCTGACGCATTGTTTCTCGTTCATCCCGAATGTAGGCCCGAGGTTGTCGAATTGGCTGATTATGTTGGCTCGACAACCGGAATTATGGATTATGCAAAAAAGAGCAATGCAAAAGAATTTATTATCGGTACTGAGAATAGTATTGTACAGCATCTGCAGTTGGAATGTGAGGATAAGCGATTTTATCCTTTATCAAAAGACTTTATTTGCAGTAATATGAAAGCAACTACCCTAGTTGATGTACTGGATTGCTGTACCGGTATCGGCGGCGAAATTATCGAGCTTGATGAAGAAATCAGGCTGGGTGCCAAGAGATGTATCGACAAGATGATTGAATTGGGATAAGTATGAAAAAAGCTATTATCGCAATGAGTGGCGGTGTTGATTCCAGCGTCGCCGCTTTTTTAATGAAAAGCCAAAATTACCAATGTATCGGCGCTACAATGAAGCTATATGACAACGAGGACATTGGTTTATCTGCAGAAAGAACTTGTTGTTCTGTAGATGATATTGACGATGCACGGGCTGTTGCCAATAAGCTGGGCATACCTTATTATGTAATGAATTTTAAGGAAGAATTTGACAAAAAGGTTATTGACAAGTTTGTTTCTACCTACGAAGCGGGAGGGACACCGAATCCCTGTATTGATTGTAACAGATATTTGAAGTTTGAAAAATTGATGCAAAGGATGCAAGAGCTTGACTTTGATTATGTAGTAACGGGGCACTATGCCGATATTGTCTATGAGAACGGCAGGTATTTGTTAAAAAAAGGCAAGGATTTGTCAAAAGACCAGTCCTATGTGCTGTATTCACTAACACAGTATCAATTGGAGCATACTCTGTTTCCGTTAGGCAAGTACTCAAAGGACGAAATTCGTGCTATAGCTGAAAAAAACGGATTTGTTAATGCAAAAAAGAAGGATAGCCAGGATATATGCTTTGTTCCCGACGGCGACTACGCCTCTTTTATTGAAAGATATACGGGGCAAATTTATCCCGAGGGTGACTTTGTTGACAAGATGGGTAATATCATCGGTAGGCATAACGGTATGATAAGATATACCATCGGTCAAAGAAAGGGCCTCGGACTGTCTATTGGTCATCCCCTGTATGTTTGTGCAAAGAATATCGAAAAGAATCAGGTTGTGGTTGGCAATAACGACGATTTGTTTAGCAATCACTTAACGGCAGAAAATTTTAACTGGATTATCGAGGAGCCCAAGGAATCAATTACTTGTATGGCCAAAACTCGGTATAATATGAAAGAGGTTCCATGTACTGCTTATGTCAACGGAAATTCTGTAGAGGTAGAATTTGTTAATCCGGTCAGAGCCGTTACTACCGGTCAAGCTGTTGTATTATACGATGGCGACTATGTTCTTGGCGGCGGTACCATTGTATAAATTGCACAATAATACTCTATGTTTATTCGTTAATGTTAACAATCTGTAAATTTTATAAATCTGTATTGATTTTGTAACAAATATTTGTTATAGTATTGTCAAATAAAGGAGGAGGTATAGTTATGCGTAAGTTATATAATGAACCTGAAGTTAATCTTAGAATATACCCGGTCTCAGCCGAAGTTATTTTCACAACCTCCAATCCTGAGTCCAACGAAGGTAATGACTTGAATACAGACGATGAGTACGACTATTTCGGTTAATATTCTGTAACTGTCATAAAGCCACATTGTTATGTGGCTTTATTTTTTTGTAATTATTTTGTAAAAATTGAAATTAACTCTTTATTTTATATTATTATTCTGTTATAATTATTCTATGTGTGAAAGGGTGGTGATGTAATGAAGTATCTAAAAGTGATGGTATCAATATTGCTTGTATCGGTTATACTCAGCGGTTGCTCTTTTAGATTGGCTTCATCCGTTAACGACCTTATTTCGCCGGTAGCGCCATTTGGCGACAATGCCGAGGTAAAGACGGCTATGGACAATTATGCCAAAAACGGTTATTCGTTAAAAACTCCTTCCAGCGGAAAGTACAAAACATCTTACTGCTTTTATGATATAGATAATGATAACCAAAAGGAAGCGTTTGCATTTTATGAGCCCAAGGATAATCTGGGAACAATAGACCTGGCTATAATAAAAAAAATGAATGGCACTTGGACTGTTATTAAAAATATCAAAGGCGAGGGTAAAGATGTTTACAGCATTGACTTTGATGATATTAACAATGACGGCAAGGACGAGGTGCTTATTTGCTGGGATGTAATATCTAATTCTACCAACCATATTCTCACCGTTTACAAATGCAAGTTCAGCAATGACAAATGCAAGATTAGTAAAATCGGTGAACCTCTTACAATAAACAATTACTCCATTGCGGATATCAGCGGTGACGGAGTCAATGATTTGCTACTGTTCATTATAACATCGGGCAATTCCTCCACAGCCAAAGCGCAGCTTTACACCTTGGAATATGACAACTTTTTGCTGATGGGTGAAACAAAGCTGGACGCACATATCACTACCTATGACAAGCTCCAAACAGAAAAAACAGACGGAATAACAAGATTATACGCAGACGCTATAGGCTCTGACGGCGAGTCCATGACTACAGAGCTTATATATTGGTCAGACACATACGATACTATTATCTCTCCGTTTTACAGTTATTCTACGGGGCTGTCCGAGGATACAACACGCCGATTGATGCTGAACTGCATGGATGTTAACAGCGACGGTATAATTGATATTCCGTCAAATTATAGCCTTAAGTTACCAAAGTATGTTAAGGCAGTGAATTGGAGAATATTTAAGAATACAACGCTTATACATTCTGCCTATTCCTTGTATTGTACAAAGGATAATTACACAATACTTATCGACGATGATTTTATTAACAAAATTGATGTTAAGTACGACAGTAAGACAAAACAGCTGACCGTACTGAACAAAAGCACAAAAAACGAAGTATTTTCTGTATTACCGGTGCTCAAGGCTGTATATGAAAAAGAAAGCTTTGCAGGTTATTCGATTATTCTTGAGGATTCGGGATTTTATTATTTAGGTAAAGCAGGGAACGATACAGAATACAAAATTACTGTTGACCGACTGAAACAAAATATCAAAAGTTGCTAATTAACTTGAGAGGAGTATATTTATGAAAAAAGTACTTGTTGCTGAAGATGAAGAATCAATAAGAGAATTTATTGTTATCAATCTTACTCGCTCCGGCTACACCGTAGAACAAGCCGAGAACGGTGTTGTAGCGCTGCAAAAATTTCACGAGGATGAGGCCGGCTTTGATGTGGCAATTCTCGACATTATGATGCCCGAAATGGACGGCCTTAATGTCTGCAAGGAATTACGCAAGTGCTCTTCCGATTTGGGTATTATTATGCTGAGCGCCAAGACTCAGGAAATGGACAAGGTTACAGGTCTTTTGTTCGGCGCCGACGATTATGTTACAAAACCATTTTCGCCCAGCGAACTTATGGCAAGAGTTGATGCCGTATATCGCAGAGTGGAGATGACCCGCGGCTTTCGCAAAAACGATACAACAGGCGACAGTATTGTTCTTGATGAGTTTGAGCTTAATCTTCGTAACAGAACACTTTCTAAGAACGGCAGCTTGATTGAGCTTACCCAAGTTGAGTTCCAGATTATCGAATACTTTTTCAAAAATCCAAATGCCGCTTTGTCCCGTAACGATATACTGAAGCAGGTATGGGGAGAAAATTATTTTGGTGACGAAAAGATTGTTGATGTCAATATTCGCCGACTGAGAATGAAGATAGAGGACAATCCGTCCACCCCTTGCAGACTTGTTACAATTTGGGGACTTGGATACAAGTGGATTACAGATGTTCAATAATTTTTGAGGATATTATTTCCTATGGATTCAGTTTTTACAAAAAAACTATATAAAAAAATACAAAGTCCAAAAATTGACGGTATTACAAAAAGATGGCTGATTTTGATTATCGGGCTCATAGTGTTGATGTTCTTTTTGGCTTTTGTCGTTTGTACTATCACAATAAAGGGCTATTATTATAACTCTGTTGAGAGTATCGTAAGAGCCGGCGTATCCGATTCTGCTATCAGTTATTTTAGCAATAAATTGGAAAACGGCAATTCAATCGAAACCTCAGCTACCGAGTTTGCAGATTCCTATTCTCACAAGGATACCACCACTTTATGGATAATTAATAATGACGGTGATGTAGTTCTGTCCACCAACGGCTTTGCCATAAAAAAACAAGTAATGCCGGATTACGACCAAGCACTTGCTACCAATGGCGAGGGCAAGTATATCGGTAAGCTGGAAAATAATCAAAAGGTTATGGCAATAACCCGCCTGATTACCAACAGAGACGGCGTTGAGATCGGTGCGTTAAGGGTAATGACCGCCCTTAATGATGTTGACGCACAGATTATAACAATATGCTTTATTTTAGGTTTAGCTTTTATTTTTGTTCTTGCAATTATTATCCTCTCAAATTTTTACTTCATTAGGACGATTATTATACCGGTAAAGGAAGTAAATAACGCAACAAAACTAATTGCACAGGGTAATTTGGATGTCCGCATAGAAAAGCAATATAACGACGAAATCGGTGATTTGGCTGATAGCATTAACACCATGGCGTCAGAGATTTCTGCCGCCGACAAAATGAAAAACGACTTTATATCCACCATATCTCACGAGCTCAGAACGCCGTTGACCTCCATCAAGGGTTGGGGAGAAACACTGACATTAGGTAACCAGGACAATGTGGATGAACTAACAAAAAAAGGACTGCAGGTTATCGTCAGCGAGGCAGGAAGACTGGAAGGTTTTGTTGAAGAACTTCTTGATTTTTCCAGGCTGCAAAGCGGTAGGATGCAGCTCAGATTAGCAAAGACCGACATACTTGCAGAGTTGGAGGAAACACTGTTCACATTCCGTGAGCGAGCGATACGCGAGGGGTACGAAGTAAGATACAGCGTTCCCGATGTTCCATCTGTTGCAAATGCAGATGCCAACCGACTCAAGCAGGTTTTTATGAATATACTTGACAACGCGTTAAAGTATTCAAGACCGGGCAGCAAAATTTTTGTTAAAGCCGAATTTGTAAAGGTTGACGGGGATGATTATGTACAGATAGCAATTGCAGACCAGGGCTGCGGCATTTCTGCTGAGGATTTACCCCATGTTAAGGAAAAGTTTTATAAGGCAAATATGTCCGTAAGAGGTTCTGGAATAGGGCTTGCTGTTACCAGCGAGATAATTAATTTACACAACGGTTTTTTGGATATAGACAGTGTTGAGGGTACCGGTACTCTCGTCACCATCAAACTGCCGTTGGCGGCACCGCCGGAAACTAATGACAATAACTAAAAGGATTACAGTATGAGTAAGAAAAACCATAAAACCTCGGTCGGCGGACAGGCGCTGATTGAGGGAATAATGATGCAAGGTCCAAAGGGCGTTGCTATTGCCGTGCGTAAGTCCGATGGCTCAATTTCTACCGAATATCACGATGTTAAGCATGCAAGGGATAAGCTCAAGTTCCTTGGCTGGCCGATTATACGAGGCGTTGTGGCATTTGTTGAGTCCATGATATTGGGATACAAATTGTTGATGTATTCTGCCGAGGAGTCCGGTATGGAGGACTTGGATGATGTGGAGATGTCAAAATTTGAAAAGTGGCTTAACGACAAGTTTGGCGAAAAACTAATGGATTTTATTATGGGTGTTGCAACTGTGCTGGGCTTTGCTTTGGCATTTGTGATATTCTTTTACCTTCCGGTATTTATATTTAACAGGCTTAATTTTGTTTTTCACGATGTCCTGACTCCATGGCAGGGAACAATCGAGGGTGTAATCAAGATTGTTATATTTATTGTATATATGCTGTTAGTATCCAGAATGAAGGATATTAAGAGATTATTTATGTACCACGGAGCTGAACACAAAAGCATATGCTGTTATGAGTCCGGTATGGAGCTAACAGTCGAAAATGTTAAGCAGTGCTCAAGATTTCATCCCAGATGCGGCACTTCTTTTATGTTTGTAATGCTGATACTCAGCATAGTAGTGATAACATTGTTTTCTTTGGTTGTACCTGATGAGCTTAAGCATAACCGTATTATTTGGATGCTGATAAAATTACCCCTTGTGCCTTTAATTATGGGCATAGGTTATGAATTCATAAAGTATGCCGGCAAGCATGATAATGCACTGGTAAAAATATTGTCTGCTCCGGGATTGTGGATGCAACGCATAACAACAAAGGAGCCCGACGATGATATTATCGAGGTAGGCATTGCTTCTATCAAGGCTGTTATTACCGATAACCCGGAGGATGACGAGATAAAATAATGAATGTAAAGCACGCATATTCCTACTCTGTGCAATTCTTAGAGCGTAATGGTGTTGATGAGGCGGATTTTAAATCCCTGTGTTTAGTTTGCCATCTTGCCGGAATCAACAATAGCGAGTATTCTTTGCATACTGATGATTTAATTAATGACAGCATTTTGGGCGATTGTTTATGGAAAATTAAAAGTGGTGTGCCGCTTCAGTATGTTTTAGGAAAATGGGATTTCTACGACAGAGAGTTTTATGTCGGCGAAGGCGTTTTGATTCCCCGTCCGGAAACTGAAGAACTTGTAGAAATTGCGATAAAACTGTCTTCTGCATACAAAAGCCCAATTATATATGATTTGTGCGCAGGCAGCGGTTGTATCAGTAGCTGTGTGGCACGGCATATCAGCGGCGCAAAGGTATATTCTATTGAAAAAAGCAGCGATGCCTTTGAGTATCTAAAAAAGAATTGCGGTAATGAGCAAAATATCGAACTTATCTTAGGCGACATAAATGACAACTTTGATATACCGTCTGCGGATATGATTTTGTCTAACCCGCCGTATATAAAGTCATCGGTGATTGCAGATTTACAGATTGAGGTAAAAAACGAGCCTGTTATAGCTCTTGACGGCGGTGAGGACGGACTCTTTTTCTACAAATTGATTTGTAACAAATGGATGAACAAGCTCAATGAAAATGGCACACTTATTCTGGAAATCGGCGAGGAACAAGGAGAAGATATAAAAAATATTTTTTCTTCCTACCAATGCGAAATAAAAAAGGATATGTATGGCAATAATCGTATTGCTGTAATAAAAAAGTAACGGAGAAATGAAATGCTTTCTATTTTAGGTTTAATAAGAAACGGTGAATATTTACAAGCTGTGGTATCTGTACTTTCCAGATGCTTTGTTGTATTTTGCTGTTTGCCGATTCACGAACTTGCCCATGGTTGGGTTGCCAATCTTTTGGGAGATAACACAGCCAAGAATCAAGGCAGACTAACCTTTAATCCGTTGGCTCATCTTAATCCTATAGGAACAATAATGATATTCTTGTTTGGTATCGGCTATGCTAATCCTGTACCTATTAATCCAAATAATTTTAAAAAGCCAAAGCAGGGAATGGCACTAACTGCTTTAGCGGGACCTGTAAGTAATGTTTTGTTAGGCTTTATATCGGTGTTTTTCTGCTATGCTATACAAAAATTTGCAGGCTACCAGGCGGAAGGCAGCATAGGTTCTGCAGTTGCGGCTTTCTTTTATTTCGCCGCTTATGTAAATGTTACTTTGGCAGTATTCAATCTTTTGCCTATACCTCCTCTGGACGGCTCAAAGGTCTTGGCTGCGGTATTGCCTGACAAAGCTTATTACAAGTATATGCAGTACGAGAGATATGTGATGCTGGCAGTATTGATACTGCTCTTTACCGGCGTTCTGGACAGACCTATTTCATTTTTGTCAAATGCAATGATGACGCTTATTTCTATTATCCCAAATTTAATTTTTTAACGGAGAATATATGGATAGCTTAACCTACAAATTGGAAGTGTTTGAGGGTCCTATTGACTTGCTCTTGCACCTTATCAGTAAGCACAAACTTAATATAAACGATATTCCAATAATTGAGCTTGTTGACCAATATCTTGACTATGTCAAGCAGATGGAAGAGGCCGACTTTGATATTGCCGGTGATTTTTTGGAGATGGCGGCACGCCTTATTTACATAAAGACAGTATCATTATTACCTCGTCATGAAGAGGCAGAAAAGCTTAAAAAAGAACTGACAGGTGAGCTTATAGAATATCGTGATTGTAAGATAATGGCACAAAAATTGTCAAAGCAAACCGAGGGCTTCAACAGATTTGTACGCAATCCCCAAGGCGGATGGGTTAATTACGATTACGAAAGATTTCATGAGGGCGGTGAATTATTGGACGCCTACATCAATGTTGCCGGCAAAGCACAACGCAGACTTCCGCCGCCAATTGATTCTTTCAAGCAAATTGTGGCGCGCAAATTCGTTAATGTGGCATCCAAGGTCAGAACAGTAATGCGTAAGCTTTGGAGCAGAAAAAAAGTCAGCTTTTTGTCCTTATTTGAGGGGGCACAATCAAAATCGGATATTGTTGCTACCTTTTTGGCAGTTCTCGAATTGGCTAAAACAAAAAAGATTACCATCGAAGGTAGTATGGAAAATCCGGATGTACAGATTGTAAATGATGTTAGCGAGGTGGATGTAATTGAGCAAAACTGACAACCTGATATCAACACTTGAGGCAATGCTATTTACTGCCGGTGACCCTATAGAGGCCTCAAAGCTCAGCGAGGTATTGGATGTTGATATTGATACCATAGAGATGTTGCTGGGTCATTTGGGAGCTATGTATGATGAGCGCGAATCCGGTCTTATGCTCATTAGAATTGACAACAAGTACCAGCTTTGCACTCGGGAAATTTACAACGAGCCTGTACGCAAATTGATGGAAATAAAAAAGAATACACCTCTCAGTAACGCCGCTTTTGAGGTATTAGCAATCGTTGCCTACAACAAGACTGTTACAAGGTCTTTTATTGACCAGGTCAGAGGTGTTGACTGTTCCGGCACAATTTCTTCTCTTATACAAAAGGGGTTGATAGAAGAAAAGGGAAGACTCGACCTTCCGGGCCGCCCTTTGATTTACGGCACAACGGATAGGTTTTTAAGATGCTTTTCTCTTAACTCTCTTGATGATTTGCCTGAGTTACCCAAGACGGAAGAAATTGAACAAATAACAAAGGATGATACCCAAACATCCCTGTTTGACGAAAAAGATGTCAAGAATGAAAATGAGATAAAAAAAGAGAATGAAATATCACATATTGCAGAGGAGGAATAAATGAAAGTATTTTTGATAATATTAGCAGTACTCATAGTAATCCTTGCAATTATTCTTTCTCTGTCCGCCGAAGTTAATATTGTGTACGATGACAAGTGGACCACCCGAGTCAGAGTCGCTTTTATCGAACGGGAGGTATCCTTGTCAAAGGTTCTTAATTTTATTCTTTTCCCGGAAAAAGCTGCAGCCGAAGCCGCTGAAGAATTAAAAGAAGAAAAGACGGAAGCAAAAGCAGAAAGTGCTGATGAAATTACCGTTAATTCACAAGAATCCACACAGGATAATGTTACAGAAAAGCCATCAAAACCCAACTATATCAAAAAACTTTGGGATGAAGAAGGTATGGTTGGCATTATGTTACTTATCAGTAATTTGATAGAAACCGTGAATACTGCCGGATTAACTTTATTTAAGGGTTTGCATATTTACTCATTATATGTTAAAATAATAGTTGCAGGATATGATGCTGCCGATTGTGCAAAATCTTACGGACATATATGCGGCATCTATTATCCAATCAAGGGCGTTATTCTCAATGGAATGAAGGTTGACCAATACGATGATTATGTTCAGCCTGATTTCATTGCTGATAAAACAGAATACGGTTTTCAGTTGATTGCCGGTATCAATGTGGCATTACTACTTAAGGTAGCGCTTAAAGCCGGAAAAGTATTTTTAGTTAATTTTATAAAGAATAAATAATTTAGGGGGATATAATTATGAAAGAGACTCCAGTTAACAGAATAATGGAAAGCACACTGGAAAAGATGCGCGAGATGGTTGATGTATCCACAATCATCGGCGAGCCAATAACCACAGGTAAGACCACTCTTATTCCTGTATCCAAGGTGTCCTACGGCTTTACATCCGGAGGTACAGACCTTCCGTCAAAGCAGAATGCAGAGCTTTTTGGCGGTGCAGGAGGCGGCGGTATTTCTATCACACCTGTTGCATTTATCGTCATCCAGGACGAAAAGGTTAGATTGATGCAAATTGATAACTACACATCATCTGCTGACCGTGCAATTTCTATGATTCCTGAGCTTATTGACAAGGTTAGCGAGCTTGTAAACACAAAGAACAGTGAGAGTGCTCCGGAGGTAAAGTCCGAGTAATAATATTGCAATATTCACCTGCATATAATTGTTTGTATTATGCAGGTGATTGTTTTGTTTAATAAATTTTTGTCTATATTATTCACTTTGGTAATAACTGTGCCGACTATATCATCCCTACAGCCGCAAACAAGTGCAAAGAGTGCTGTTGCAATGGATAGCGCAACGAGATATGTTTTTTACGAAAAATCAAAGGACAATACTTTGCCCATTGCTTCGACCACAAAGATAATGACTTGTTTGTTAGCCTGTGAAAGCGGAAAGCTGGACAAAATTGTCAAGATTAACAAGTCCATGCTTGAATCTGTAGAGGGTACAATGATATATCTAAAAGCAGGGGACAGTATCAGCCTTTATGATCTTGTCCAGGGTGCAATGCTGGCATCGGGTAATGATGCGGCAAAAAGCATTGCTGTCTTTCTTGCCGGAAGTGAAGAAAAATTTTGTCATATTATGAATCGCAGAGCTGTTGAGCTTGGTATGAAAAACACAGAGTTCAGGTCTGCGTCAGGCTTAGATATTGGCAACCATCACTCTACCGCTTATGATATGGCTTTATTGGCTGCAGAGGCCGTCAAGAACAAGATAATGGTATCAATTTCGTCCCGGCAATCTGCCTATATTACCGTAAACGGAAGCAAACAAAAGTTATTTAATCACAATAAATTATTATCCTACGATTCATCATACATAGGTTTGAAGACAGGGTTTACCAACAAAGCAGGTCGGTGCCTTGTAAGTGCATATAAATACAAGAATAATGTGATTATCGTTGTCACCCTCAATGACCCACAGGACTGGCAGGACCATAAAGCGCTTGTTGAATTTGCAAAGAGAAAATATATTAATTCAGCAGAACAAAAAGAGTTTTCTATTGCTGTTGTCGGAGGTAATACAAACAGCATAATTGCAAAATGCAAATACGATTTAGCGACCATAGATAGTATAGATATTAAGTATTGCTATTACCCGATATTGTATGCTCCTGTCAAGGTTGGTGACAGAGTCGGTAAGGCTGTTATTTACAGTGGTAATAAGTACATTATGACAGTAGTGATTACTGCCGAGGAGGAGGCACAATACTATGCCCAATGAAGTTAGATTACAAAAATTTCTTGCAGAGCAGGGAGTGGCATCCCGTAGAAAAAGCGAAGACCTAATCCGTGCAGGAAAGGTAAAGGTTAACGGTCATATTGCTGTTATAGGTCAAAAAATCAATCCTCGTAAGGATTTGGTAACCGTCGGCAAACAAAAAATAACTGCGCAAAAAAACAGAAATATGGTATATCTTATGTTAAACAAGCCCAGAGGATATGTTGTTACCGTATCCGATGAGTATGACCGAAAGACGGTTATGGATTTGATACCCGATGTAGAGGAGCGAGTGTATCCCGTCGGCAGATTGGACAAGGATAGCGAAGGCTTATTGCTGCTAACTAATGACGGGTCTTTTACAAACAGTATTACTCATCCGTCAAAAGGCTTTTCAAAGGTGTATAGAGTTACCGTAAGACCTGCCGTAAATGACGAGATTCTTTATAATTTGCGAAACGGGATAGAAATTGACGGCAGAATGACTGCGCCTGCAGAAGTCACCGTGTTGGTAGAAGAGGAAAACAGAGTTGTTTTAGAGTTCATTCTTCATGAGGGAAGAAATAGAGAAATCAGAAAGATGTGTGAGTCACAGGGTCTTGAGGTAGCCAGACTTAAAAGGCAGGCCATCGGCTCGCTGAAATTGGGTGTATTGCCACAAGGTAAGTATAGAGAACTGACAGAATTAGAGGTAAAAAAGCTTTTGCGTTCTGCCGGACATTGATTATTGGGCGTGATTTGGTCACGCCTTTTATAATTTTATAAATTAATTATTGATATTGCTGTTAAATAGTGGTATTATTTAAAATAGGAATATTTGGACAATTCACAAATTTGCCCAATATTTCAATGACAAGGAGGATAAAAAATGGACAATTCAGTTGTTAATACTGAGGCCTATTCAAGGCTCGTTAAGCTCTATGACAACGGCGTTTTTACAGAGATAGACAGTTTCGCCAAGTCAAAGAACGGCGATACTGAAGTTGTGGCAGGCTTTGGTTATGTAAACGGTGCTCCCTGCTATGCCTTTTCACAAAATGTTGAGGTGAATAACGGCGCTATTACCGTTGCACAATGTGCAAAGCTAAAAAAAATATACGATATGGCCGTTAAGACCGGATATCCTGTAATCGGTATCTATGATTCCAACGGCGTTATGCTGACAGAGGGATTTGAGGCTTTGTCGGCTTACGGCGAGATTGTAAAGGCATCTACATCAATTTCCGGTGTTGTTCCTCAGATTTCCGTGATTGCAGGCGCATGTCTTGGCACATCAGCCTTGATTGCAAATATGGCGGATGTTGTGGTTGCCGTAAAGGACGCTGACTTTTACATTTCTTGCCCAAGCGACACTACTGTTGAAGAATCTGCCCGGGCAGGAGTTGTTGATATAGTCGCAGATGACATTGATTCTGCAATTTCTTCTGCCAAGAGTATTATTGCCATGTTACCGGAAAACAATATTTCCATTGCGCCGGTATTGGATTTTTCGGCTCCGGATACAGTGCCTTGCGTCGGTGCCGATGCAAAGGAAATTGTTGATGCTATTGCCGATGCAGGGTCAGTTATTGAAATAAAAGAGAATTACGGTAGCAACCTGATTACTGCTCTTGCAACAGTTAACGGCACTACTGTAGGTTTTGTCGCATTTGACGGTAACGCGATTTGCCCCAAGTGTGCATACAAGGCAGAGGCTATTATAAAGCTATGTGACGCATACAATCTGCCGATTATTACCATTGCAAATGCAGACGGAGTAATCAAGGATAATGAGGCGCAGACCTTGGTAGCTGCTACAAAGCTCACATCAGCTTACGCTACTGCTACTTGTCCAAAAATTTCTCTTATTACAGGCCAAAGCATAGGTACTGCATATATTATTCTTGCCGGCAAGGGCGCAAACGCAGACCTGACTCTGGCTTGGGACAATGCTGTGACATCGCCTTTGGATGTTGACAGTGCTGTTGCATTTTTATACAACGACAGACTTTCAGCAGGTGAAGACAGAGCTACGCTGGAGGCTGAATACAAAGATACTATCGGTAGTGCATTTTCTGCCGCCGCTTGTGGTGCAGTTGATGATATATTTGCCGCTGCCGACACAAGAAGCAAGATAATTGCTGCTCTTGAAATGCTTTACAGCAAAAGGGAAACCACAATTGCAAGAAAACATTCTGTTAAATAATTAGGAGGATATATAGATATGAAGAATTATACAATTACTGTTAACGGCACACCATATAATGTAACAGTTGAGGAGGGAACATCATCCTCTCCCGTAACTGCAGCACCTACTCCTGCACCTCAGGCAGCTGCTCCGGCTCCTGCTGCAGCCCCTGCACCAAAGGCTGCACCGGCAACGGCAGGCGGTGTTCCTGTTGACGCTCCAATGCCCGGTAATATCCTTGATGTAAAGGTTGCTAACGGCGCAAGCGTTAAGTCAGGTGATGTGCTTGTTATTCTCGAGGCTATGAAAATGGAGAACGAGATTGTTGCTCCCCAGGATGGTACTGTTGCATCAATCAATGTATCTAAGGGCGACTCGGTAGAAGCAGGTCAGACCCTAATTACTTTAGGCTAAGAGGTATCGCTATGGCAAAAATCGGAATTACAGAAACAGTATTAAGAGACGCCCATCAGTCACTTATTGCTACCAGAATGAGAACTGACGAATTTGTTGATATTCTGGATAAGATGGACAAGGTCGGCTACCATTCTCTTGAGTGCTGGGGCGGTGCAACATTTGACAGCTGTCTTCGCTTTTTGAATGAGGACCCGTGGCAGAGATTACGCTTGATAAGAGAGAAATGCCCTAACACAAAATTGCAAATGCTCTTTAGAGGACAGAATATGCTTGGATATCGTCATTATAGTGATGAGGTTGTCGATTATTTTGTAAAAAAGAGTATTGATAACGGAATTGATATTCTGCGTATTTTTGACGCCCTCAACGATGTAAGAAATTTGCAGACAGCTATTAATGCAGCCAACAAATACGGCGGTCATGTTCAGGCAGCTATTTCTTACACCACCGGTCCGGTATTCGATATTGATTACTATTGCAATTATGCTAAGCAGCTTGAGGATGCAGGTGCAAATTCAATTTGTATCAAGGATATGGCAGGCCTTCTTACTCCATACGGAACTTATGACCTTGTCAAAGCATTGAAGGAAACAGTTAAGATACCAATTCAGCTTCATACTCATTACACCAGCGGACTTGCATCGATGGTACTGATGAAGGGAATCGAAGCCGGAGTAGATGTAATCGATACAGCAATGTCTCCTCTTGCGATGGGTACATCCCATCCTGCAACAGAATCCATGGTTGCAGCATTGCAGGGAACAGAGTACGACACAGGCCTTGACATCAAGCAACTTACTGAAATAAGAAACTTCTTTGCACCCCTTCGCCAAAAATATCTTGACAACGGCTTGCTGGACCCGAAGATGTTGGGCGTAGATGCAAACACTCTTTTGTATCAGGTTCCCGGCGGTATGCTGTCCAACCTTAACAGTCAGCTCAAGCAAGCAGGCAAGGAAGACAAGCTTGAGGAAGTTCTTGCCGAGGTTCCGAGAGTTCGTGAGGATTCCGGATACCCGCCTCTTGTTACTCCTACATCCCAGATTGTGGGTACACAGGCTGTATTCAATGTAATTATGGGCGAGAGATACAAGATGGTAACAAAGGAGTTTAAGGATATGGTTGCCGGAAAGTACGGCAAATGTCCATGTCCTATCGACCCTGAATTCCAAAAGAAAATTTGCGGAGACGAAGATATTATTTCCTGTCGTCCTGCCGACCTTCTTACAGATAAGATTGATGATTTCAAAAACGAAATTGCTGAGTTTTATGAGCAGGAAGAGGATATTCTGTCATACGCTCAGTTCGGACAGGTTGCGGTTAAGTTCTTTGAAAAGAGAAGAGATGCAAAATATAATCTTGACGGCAAACACGACGATATAGACACAAAGGTACATCCGGTGTAAATCATAGCGGCGCTTCTTTTGAAGTGCCGCTTATTGTATGTTTTGTATAGATATTTTGTTGATACTCGAATGATTTTGTTACAATTATATTGACGATTTTTGAATATTGTGATACAATTAATAAAATGTTTATTTTGGAGGTTTATTTCGATGAATGTACTTATTTTTGGCGGAACCGGTCTTCTGGGTTCAGCAGCTGCGCAAATCTTCATTGACAGAGGTCATAAGGTTAAGACGATTGCATTGCCGCCATTGCCGGTAGGTGCTCCTATTCCTGAGGAAATGGAAATTAGCTTTGGTAATTTCCTTGAGCTTACCGACGAGGAGCTTGAGCAGGCAATGACAGGAGTTGACGCTTTTGTATATGCTGCCGGTGTTGACGAGAGAGTTGAGTTCCCACATCCTGTATATGAGGCATACAAGAAGTATAATATCGACCCTGTTGACAGATGCCTTGCTATGGCTAAGAAGTGCGGCGTTAAGCGTTGTGTAGTTCTCGGTTCATATTTTGCTTGGCTCGCTAAACAGCGTCCCGATATGAAGCTTTGCGAAAAGCATCCTTATATCAAATCCAGAATTGACCAGGAAGAGGTTGCATTCAAATACGCTGACGAGAATATGGGTGTTGGTGTACTGGAGCTGCCGTACATCTTTGGTACACAGCCGGGACGCAGGCCTGTATGGGTTATCCTTATTGAACAGCTACAGAGATTTGAGAAAATGCCGTTCACAATGTATCCGGCAGGCGGTACCGCAATGCTTACTGTTCGCCAGGTAGGTGAGGCAATTGTAGGTGCAGCTGAGCAGGTTAAGGGTGCAAGAGCATATGGAATTTCCTGCTACAACCTCACTTGGAGAGAATTCCTAAAAATTGTATATCGCGCTATGGACGGTATCGAAGACAGAAAAATTGTTGATGTACCAAAGTGGACATTCCAGGCTTTCGGTCTTGTTATGAGAAAGGATTATGCAAAGCGTAATGTTGAGTCCGGTATCGACCCTGTAGGACTTGCTGACATCATGGGCATGAATTTGTTCATCCCCACCGATGACACAAAGGAGCTTGGTTGCACACCTGACGACATTGAGGCTGCAATCTTTGATTCCATCAAGCTCTCCAAGGCTTCTTTTGAGGGCAAGGAGCAGCTTCTTGAGATGAAGGGCGAATAAACAAACTATACATAATAGCAAAACCTCGTGATTACTCACGAGGTTTAATTTTGTCAAATCCGCACATCCGCCAAAGACCGAAGATAACCTGCTGTTTAAAGGCAGGTGGGTTTCATCCCCAATGCTTTGTGCTCCCAACATCCTGCAGGGCAGGGAGGTCTGCATACCCACATCGGGAGGTTGAATCCCTTAATAGTAAGTTGTTCGGGTTATTTGAGTCTTTGGTTGTCGAGATGCACAGACCAATATATAATATTTGTTTTATATTGTGAATTATTACTGCTCAGGCTCAAAATATTCTACATCATATTTTTCTTCAACCTTTGCCATAAGAATGTCTGATACCTGCTCGTATTCCATATCATCCGATATTTCTTCAAGGTATTCATCGCCGTTTTCATCTTCTACGACTTTAAGAATAATGACCTCAAAATCAGCCTCAACAATCTCTTCTTCATCGTCTCTGTATTCTGTGATAGCAACATAAACATCATTGTCCGTTTCGTATCGCTCCAGAAGCTCAAACAGAATTTCATTGCCGTCTTCGTCAGTTACAGAAATAATATCCGGTTCGTAAATTTCTTCATTTTCCATATTAATCACCATTCCTTTGCCTTTATTATATATTTAATATATAAATTAGTCAATAGCAAAAGTTGTTATGTATATTTTTACCAAATAATTTTAAAAATGTTGAAAAAAGTTATTGACATTTTACAACCGATGTGCTATTATAAGGGTGAACAAAGGATATGCTTAGAGTAAAGTTACTTGTTATAGCAATTGTTCAAATACAGTAAGGAGGGTTGACCGATGGACATTACACCTGAGAGTTCAACCGCCTGTATTGCAGACTAATAAATAACGGTTTTGTTTGGCAGATGTTTTTACGTGCCGCTTCTTTATCAAGAAAATGTGTTATTGCAGGGTTAGTAAGTGCAAACAGGTGAGTAATTACAACTGAATATTAAAGTTATATAATCTGTATCCTGCAAGCAGATAGAGACACAACTCTATAAAATGCCAAATATATCAAAGTGAGGATTACTCCAATGTATTAGTTTAGTTTACACTATACTACGAAAGAGGTAAATTCCAATGGACTAAAAATTAAAACCCGAGATTATATGATTTTGAGGTACGGTCCGATGTATAAGTAAAAAAAGAAACTCCTGATTGATTTCAGGAGTTTTTTGTTTTACAGCTGTGAGGCTTTGTATGCAACGCCGAGCAATGCGGCTTGATTGCCGAGCCTGGACCTAACAATATTTACATTCTTAAAAGGTTCCATTAATTTGTTGTATATTTTTCTGTCAATCAGGTCAATAATGTAATCTTCATTAAGAATTCCTCCTCCTAACACTATAAGTGGGGGATTAAAGGTGTATATTATGTTGATTAATCCGACTATAATCTCATCAATCCATTTGTCCACCTCAGACCTGATTTCCGGTTTTTCAAAATTTTCCTTTTCGAATATTTGGAAGCCGTTTAGGTCTTCGCCGGTTATTCTTTTTATAGACATAATCAGCGCTTTTGCCGAGGCATAGCACTCGTAGCAGCCCTCGCCGCCGCAGGTACATTGCTTACCTCCGGCATGAGTTATCATATGGCCAACTTCTCCAGCGCTGCTGCGAGAACCTTTTAGCAGCTTGCCGTCAAGATATATCGCGCCGCCGATACCGGTACCGTAAGTCAGACAGATAAAGTTGTCCTCTCCCTTTGCAGCGCCAAAGTATGCCTCTCCCAAAGCCGCGGCGTTAACATCATTTTCTACAAATGTTGTGATGCCGGTTTTGTTTTCTATCAAGCTTTTTACCATCATACCGGTGTAGTAGGGGATATTGTTGGTGGAATGAACCACAATACCGTTATCGCTGTCCACCTGACCTGCTGTGGATATAGCTACTCTGTCTATACCATCATAGCTCTCCACAATGTTAATAACTCTTTCTATCAATGCCTGTCCACCCTTTTGGGCGTCGGTGGGAACTGTATGACTTTCGGTAATCTCAAAGCTTTCGTTAATAATTCCGTACTTTATGAATGTGCCGCCAATATCAAATGCAATTATTTTCATTTTATTTCCTCCAATGCGTTGACAAATCTCCTTGTTATGTCCCTTGGCCTTGTGATAGCAGTGCCGACAACCGCACTGTATGCGCCTGCATTATAGGCTTCTATTAGGTCGTCCGGACTCCAAATACCACCCTCGGCTATAATCGGTGAATGTAATTCTGTTGCGTATTTGCTGATAAGCTCTGTGTCAGGTAGTTTGCGTCCCTTGGTGTACGCAGTATAGCCACTCAAGGTGGTGCCTATTAAGTCAAATCCGATTTCTTCGGCGTGCCTGCCTTCCTCAAAGCAAGAGGTATCAGCCATAAATAACTGATTAGGATACTTTCTTCTTATCGTTGCAAAAAAATCATCAAGAGTTACGCCGTTAGGCCGTATTCTTTTTGTTGCATCAATTGCGATTATCTCGCATCCTGTTTCTACCAGCTTATCCACTTCGTTCTCCGTGGGAGTGATATATACATCACTATCGGGATATACGGATTTTATTATTCCGATTACAGGCAAATCCACCATTTTCTTAATTGCGAGTATGTCAACAACCGTGTTCGCTCTTATGCCGACTGCTCCGCCGCATTTGGCAGCAAATGCCATTTTGCTCATTATGTAAGAATCGCACAAAGGCTCGTCCGGAAGCGCTTGACAGGATACAATCAATCCGCCTTTTATACTGTTGATTATCTCTGTATTGTTCATAAAAATCACCAATTTTATTATATCAACTGTTACTGATAAATTCAATAATAAAATTATGTTGAATAACGAAGATATTTGTGCTAAAATCAAAATGACAATGAATACGAGGAGATAGTATGTATCAGTTAGATAAATTTAAAGGAGTTTTTGTTGCATTAAACTCAATATTCGATAATGACGATAATATCAATATTCCTGTCATAAAGGAATTGGTAAGGATTTACAAATCCAAGGGCGTAAAGGGTGTGTATATCTGTGGTTCAACAGGCGAAGGATTTTTGCTCTCCATTGAGGAACGCAAGCAGATATGTGAAGCAGTAAAGGAAGCGGCAGGCGATGATTTTACCATTATTGCACATGTGGGCTGTGCTTCTACAAAAGAGAGCATCGAGCTTGCTAAGCACGCAGAAGCTGTCGGTATCGACGCAATTTCCGCTGTACCGTCTGTGTATTACAGATTGCCGGCTGCCAGCGTAGAAAAGCACTGGAACGGCATTATTGATGCAACCGAATTACCCTTTATTATTTACAATATACCACAGCTTACCGGCTTTAATTTGCCATACGACCTTTTTAGCCGAATGGCAAATAACCCAAAGGTAATCGGCATAAAGAACTCAGAGGAGCCTGTTTACGGTATGGAGCGTTTCAGGACCATCGCCGGTGATGATTTTATTATTTTTAACGGCTCCGACGAGCAATTTTTGGCAGGCAGATTAATGGGCGCAAATGCAGGTATAGGCGGCACATACGGTACCATGCCTGAGTTGTTCGTTGAGTTGGACAACCTTATTAACACAGACAAAATTGACAAAGCCAGGGAATTGCAGTACAAAATCAACGATATTATTTTTGACTTACTGTCTTGTGATTCCTTATACGGAGCTGCTAAGCAGGTTATGTCTGTCAGATTCGGAGTCGAGTGCGGAGAGCCTCGCAGTCCATTCCTGCCTGTAGAGAAAAATAATAAAGTAATTTCAATTGCAAACAAAATTGATAATGTTGTTAAGGAGTATGTATATGGAAAATAATAAGATTGATGAGGTTATTGAAAGTCCTCTTGTAGTACATAAAGAATCAGACTCATCATACCAAAAAACGACTGATGATTACACGATGAACGAAACTCATTTTGATGACGATGCACCTACATTGGAGCGTCACAGATTCAAAAAAGAGCAAAAAAAGAATAACAAAACGCCTTTTATTATAGCGTTAATTATCATCGTTGCCGCTTCGGTTTTTTGTGCGCTGTTCCTGACCGGTGTTATAGGGGAAAATAGCGTTGATAGCACAACAACAAAAAAAACCACTACTACCCAGGAAAAAACAACTACTCTGCAAGAAGCCTACAAAGATACTATCGTTGTAAAAAAGACATATATCTTTGTTGACGGCGAGGAGGTTGACGGTATTGACGGTCTGCAATCGGCACTAAAGTACGAGACTCCGGACACATCAAGGTACACCATTATCGACGAAGATGCAGACCCATCCTTCCTAAACGATAATGTTCTGCCAATATTGGTACAAATGAAGTTTTATGACGAAAAAACTGTAATAACTCACAAGAATATAACCGGTCTTGTGGCTGAGGATGAAAAAACAACAGTTTCAACCACAAAAAAGAAAAAGAACAGTAAGACAAAAAAGAAGAATACTTCAAAAACCTCTGCGAAATCTACATCAAAATCAGAATAATAACAGTTTGAGAAGAGCAGCCAAGCTGCTCTTCTTTGATTTGTAAAGAATGTGTTAATATTGTAAACAAATTATTAACAAATCATTGACTTATACTATATATCAATATATAATTTTCAAAAGAAATGAGGGATGATATGCTAAAATCAATGACCGGCTTTGGAAGAGCAGTAAAAGAAATAGAAGGGTACATAATAACTGTTGAAATAAGATCTGTTAATCACAGGTATTTTGAGTTTACTTCCAGAATACCAAGACAGTACGGATTCCTTGACGAGAAACTAAAATCACATATTAACTCAAGGGTTGCACGAGGCAAGGTAGAATGCTGCGTCACCATTGAAGCACTTGATACAGATTCGGCAGAAGTGCTGATTAACAAAACTTTGGCATCTGCCTATGTTAGCGCTCTTAAAGAAATTGCTGATGAATATAATTTGAAGGAAGATTTTGGCGCAACAGCAATCAGCAGATTCCAAGATGTGCTGGTGGTAAAAAAAGCAGACGAGGATGCCGACAGAATTTGGGGCTTTGTAAAGGAAGTTGCAAACGAAGCAATAGATAAATTTATCGAAATGAGGACTGTAGAGGGCGCCAAGATGAAGGCTGATATTCAGTCTCGTGGCGAATTCATTATCAAATGCGTTGAATTTATCGAATCCCGTTCGCCGCAAACAGTAAAAGAATATAACGCAAAGCTTGTAGAAAGAGTGCACGAGATTATCGGCGACGCCACTCTTGATGAAGCTCGAATTCTACAAGAGGTTGCAATTTACGCAGACAAGGTAGCAGTTGCAGAAGAGACTGTAAGGCTTCGTTCTCATATTGACCAGCTTAACACTTTCCTTTGCGCTGACGAGCCTGTGGGCAGAAAGATGGACTTTCTTGTGCAGGAAATCAATAGAGAAACCAACACAATCGGCTCAAAGGCAAACGATATTGACATTGCTCGCAAGGTAGTCGATATTAAGGCAGAGGTCGAGAAAATAAGAGAGCAAATTCAAAACATCGAATAATTGGGGGCAATATGAATTTAGTCAACATAGGATTTGGTAATCTGGTAAATGCAGATAGAATTGTTGCCATAGTGTCGCCGGATTCTGCTCCGGTAAAGCGTATTGTACAAACCGGTAAGGAAAACGGCGTATTGATTGACGCAACTCACGGCAGAAAAACAATGAGCGTTATTATTACCGATAGCGACAATGTTATACTAAGCTATATGGACCTTAAGCAGATTGAGCAAAAATTCACCAGGGAGGACGCTAATGAATAACAAAGGATTACTGGTAATTTTGTCTGCGCCCAGCGGCTGTGGCAAGGATACTGTGTTCAAAAAATTATGTTCAAAACGAAATGATTGCGTTGAGTCCATATCTGCCACTACCCGAAAGCCGAGAGAGGGTGAGGAGGAAGGAGTTAACTACTTCTTCAAAACAGAAAAAGAATTTGAAGAGTTGATTGACAATCACGGCTTGCTTGAATATGCAAGGTATAACAACTCATACTACGGTACACCTGTGGCAGGAGTAGAAAAAGCAATCAAGGATGGCAAAATCTGTTTTCTTATCATTGATGTGCAGGGTGCAAAGAATATTATGAAAATGAGACCGGATTCGGTTTCTATATTCCTGTTGCCTCCCAGCATAGAAATCCTCGAAAAGAGACTTAACAACAGACAAACAAACGACCCCGAGGATATTAAGAGAAGAATGGAGCTTGCCAGGGATGAAATCGCTAATTCCTCTCTATATAAATACAATGTTGTCAATGATGATTTGGATGTTGCGGTTGACGAAATCAGCCGAATATTAGACAACGAACTAAAAAATAAGTAATTTGAATGACTAATCAGTCAGAAAGGAAAATATTATGTTTAATCCAGATTTAAAAAAAATGTTATCCAATGTAAACAGCAGATACAGTCTTGTGGTAGGTACTGCAAAAAGAGCAAGAGAAATCAGAGATGACGCTATCGAAAACGAGCAGCAGTTGGATGAAAAGACTGTATCTATGGCTATCGAAGAGATTTATGACGGCAAGTACATCATTGACGAACCGGAGCAAATCAAAAGAAAATAATGAAGAAATTTGTTGCAACAGTAGCTGTTGATAACACATTCTTTAGTTTTGATACAGATTATTCCTATGCTGTACCCCAGGAGCTTATTTCCTGTGCAAAGATAGGTGCTTGGGTAAAGGTTCCTTTTGGCAAAGGCAACAGGCTTCGTGACGGAATTATTACAGATGTTACGCAAGCAGACACTACCGAAGAGTTAAAATCTGTTGACTCCGTGGTAAAGCAGGTGCTGTCAGAAGAAATGATTCTTTTGGCCAAATGGATGAAGGAACGGTGCTTTTGTACCACCTATGATTGCCTCAAGCAAATGCTGCCCAGGGGTTTTAATCACATCAGCAGCAAAAATTTGCGTATGGTCAGGTTGACCGATGAAGATAATTTGCCAAAACTAACGCCTAAGCAACAGCTTGTATGCGATCTTTTGTTGGATGTTGGCTCTGCTGCGGCGGACGAGGTATGCGAATTTTGCAGTGTCGGAATAGGCGTATTGAAAACACTAAGCAAGAACGGTGTAATCGAGTTTTACAACAAAGAGGTATATCGTAACCCATACGCCGATGTTACCAAAAGTGAATCAACTCCAATTGTACTGTCCAAAGAACAAAATAAAGCTTATAATACCTACAAGCCAATGCTGAAAACCGGTGGTCAAGGCTTGCTTTTCGGCGTTACCGGAAGTGGCAAAACCCAGGTTTACCTTAAACTAATTGACGATGCCATTACTATGGGCAAGGATGTAATCGTTCTTGTTCCGGAAATTGCGCTTACGCCGCAAACGCTAAACCTTTTTCACAAGAGATACGGCAATATTGTAGCTGTTATTCATAGCGGCTTGTCCCTGGGCGAGCGTAATGATGAGTATAAGCGATTAGACAGGGGAGAGGCAAGGATTGCTGTGGGCACAAGGTCAGCAATATTTGCTCCGGTGCATAATCTCGGTCTGATTATCATGGACGAGGAGCAGGAGCACACCTACAAATCCGAACGAACTCCCAGGTACAATGCAAAGGATGTTGCAAGATTTAGAGCAAAATATAATAACGCTTTATTCTTAATGACCTCCGCTACTCCGTCAGTAGAGACATTCAGCAACGCTCTTAACGGAAAATACACTCTATGTACCATTAATAACCGCTACGGCGAGGGTGGATTGCCCGATGTTATTACTGTTGATATGAAAACAGAAATGAAATTAGGAAACAAGACGCCGTTATCCTCAAAGTTAAAGGAATTACTGCAGAACGTATTGGACAACGGCAAACAAGCAATACTCCTAATTAATCGCAGAGGATACAATACATTCATTGCCTGTAACGAATGCGGACATGTGTTGACCTGTCCTAATTGTTCTATTTCACTAACTTATCACAGTTACAATAACAGGTTGGTTTGTCACTATTGCGGTTACACAAAGCATCTGGACAATGTATGCCCACAGTGTGGTAGCAACGGCATCAGGTATAGCGGCTTCGGCACTCAGCGAATTGAGGACGAGTTAACAGCGGCGTTTCCTACAGCGAGAATACTGCGTATGGACGCCGACACAACCGCAACTAAATTTGCACACCAAAAGCTACTATCATCATTTGCAGACGGTGAGTACGATTTCTTGATAGGCACCCAGATGGTTGCCAAGGGATTGGATTTTGACAATGTTACTCTTGTGGGCGTTGTTAATGCCGACAACTCTCTGTATGACGAAAATTATACTGCGTCGGAGCGTAGCTTTGATTTGATAACCCAGGTTGTCGGACGAGCCGGCAGAAGAAATAATACAGGTCTTGCGGTAATACAGACTGTTAATCCGTACAATGAGATTATCGACTTTGCCGCCAAGCAGGATTATATGGCTTTTTACAAAAACGAGATAGAAATGCGCAGGCTGATGATATATCCGCCTTACTGTGACCTTATTTCTGTTACATTTGTAGGTACTGACGAAAATACGGTAGCCCGTGCATCCAAAAGTTTTTTTGACTGTATTATCCAATATAATAACGAAGAATATAAGGATTTAAAATTCGTTGTTCTTGGCCCAATACCATCAAAAATTGCGAAAATCAACAACAATTACAGGTACAAAATTTTGTTAAAATGCAAAAATTCAACCAAAATTCGCAATATGATAACAAAAATTTTAAAAAATACGAGTAAAATAAAGGAATATAAGGATGTATCAATCGTTGCCGATATAAATCCTTATGATATTTCTTAAAAAAGAGGAAGAGAGAATATGGCACTAAGGAACATTGTTAAGGAAGGGGATCCCATCCTTGTCAAAAAGTGTAGAATGGTAGAAAAATTTGATGAAAAGCTATCGGTATTAATCGACGATATGTTTGACACAATGTATAACGCCAACGGCGTTGGCCTTGCAGGTCCACAGGTAGGTCAGCTTAAAAGAGTAGTGGTTATTGATGTTGGCGACGGCCCTATGGAGCTTGTTAATCCGGAAATAACTATGGCTGAGGGTGAGCAAACAGAGACCGAGGGTTGCTTGTCCGTTCCCGGCAAGTACGGTGTGTGCAAAAGACCTGCAAAGGTTCAGGTCAAAGCCCAGGACAGGAATGGCAAATGGCAGGTATTTACCGGCGAGGAGCTTAAGGCAAGATGCTTTTGTCACGAAATCGACCATCTGGACGGAATTTTGTTTACATCTAAGGTAATTGGAGAGCTTGAGGGATAATGAATATTGTTTTTATGGGTACGCCTGATTTTGCCGTACCCTGTCTTGAAGCATTGATTAATAACGGGCATCGTGTTGTTGGCGTGTTCACCCAACCCGACAAGCCGGTGGGAAGAAAACAGGTCTTGACCCCACCGGAGGTAAAGTTATGTGCCGGTGAACACGGCATTCCTGTTTATCAACCGGAAAGAATCAAAGATTCTGACGCAGTTGATATCATTAAGGAGTTGCAGCCGGATGTAATTATTGTTGTCGCTTACGGAAAAATTTTGCCAAAAGAAATATTATCGGCTGCCCCATACGGCTGCATCAATGTCCATGCTTCATTGTTGCCTTTGTATCGTGGTGCGGCACCTATTCAGTGGTCAGTTCTCAACGGGGACGCCCAAACAGGCGTATCAATTATGCAAATGGATGAGGGTCTTGATACAGGGGATGTTCTGCTTGTAAAAAAGACTGATATTGGTATTAACGAGACATCTGCAGAATTGTTTGACAGATTGTCCGTTATCGGTGCCGAGGCGTTGACAGAGGTCCTGAACGAACTGCAAAAAGGGAATATTACCCCAATGCCACAGCCACCCGGAGAATATCAATACGCCTCAATGATAAGTAAAGATATGTGTCCTATTGATTGGAAAAATGATGCTCTGCATATTCATAACCAAATCAGAGGACTGCAAACATGGCCTGTTGCTATTACAAAAATCAATGGCAAGAATGTAAAAATACATCAGTCACAACTGATTGACGGTCAATTTGATAATATTCCGGGCGAAATTGTTGATAATAACAAAAGATTGATTGTTTGTTGCGGAGACAAAAAGGCGTTAGAAATCACATTATTACAGCCAGAAGGAAAAAAGAAAATGGACGCGCGTTCTTATCTGCTCGGCAACAATATAGAAATTGGTACAATTTTGGGAGAATGATATGGGTAGTTATTTTATGTATTATATGACAGGATTCATTATGATTCCGGTCTTCATATTTGCGCTCATCTGTCAGGGAATGGTCAAGTCATCATTCAGAAAATATTCATCCATTGCCAGCAGAAGCGGTATGACCGGCGCGGATGCAGCTTGGAGATTACTCCAGCTCAACGGTATTACCGATGTAAAAATTAAGCGGATAAACGGAACCTTGACAGATTACTATGATCCAAAGAACAAGGAAATTTGTTTGTCCCAGGATGTTTTTGATTCTCGCAGTATTGCCGCAATAGGAGTTGCCTGCCATGAAGCAGGGCACGCTTGTCAGCATTACGAGGGATACACAGCACTAAAATTGCGTAACGCCGTAATTCCCGCAACCAGAATAGGCTCCTCACTTGGCATACCACTGTGTCTTCTTGGCTTTTTTATTAATTCACAGCCACTTGCATATATAGGTGTAATTCTTTACGCTTTTGTTGCTTTGTTTCAGTTTATTACGCTTCCGGTGGAGTTTAATGCCAGCAAAAGAGCGTTACAGACTATTGAGAGCAACGGCTTTCTTATTGATGAGGAATGCAGGGGAGCAAAAAAGGTACTGTCCGCTGCTGCGCTTACTTATGTTGCCGCCCTTGCATCGGCATTGGCAACAATATTCAGATTATTGATAGTAATCTCCGGTGGCAGAAGAAGATGAAAAATCCAAGATTAGTTGCCTTTGAGGTGCTGTATGATATCCACCGAAACAATGCTTACTCCAACATCACCCTTGACAAAGCATTGCGTCAGGTTGAAACAAAGGACAAGGCCTTTATTTCCGCTATAGTTTACGGCACTATTGAACGAAAAATTACCCTTGAATATATTGTCACTCAATTTCTCGAAGGGAAAACAAAGCCAAAAGTAAAGCTGTTGTTGCTTATGGGTACTTATCAGCTGTATTTTATGGACAAAATTCCCGACTCTGCCGCAATTAACGAAACAGTAGAGCTTGCAAAGAATGTGGGAGTGTCCTATTATAGTAAGCTTATCAACGCAGTACTGCACAGAATTAATGATAACAGGATTGATATTGACAACATTAATGATTTATCAATCAAGTATTCTTGTCCCATTCATTTGATAAAAATGTGGCAAAAGGCCTATGGCGAAAAAAATACCGAAAATATACTAAGGTGCATTAATGATAAACCGCCTGTGTTCGCAATACCTAACAAGTGCTTTGTTGATGAAGAAGAGTTATCCTATGAACTACTGTCGTGTAATATAGAAAACGAAATATACAATGATGTTGTTAAGATTACTTCGTCATTCGATTTGCATAATTGCAAACCCTTTGACGACGGATTGTTTTACATAGAGGACTATAGCTCCTACCGATGTGCAAAAAAACTGTGCCCGCAACCGGGAGAAACAGTAATTGATGTTTGTGCTGCTCCAGGCGGAAAATCCTTTACTATAACTAATTGTATGAATAATCAAGGCAAAGTGATTGCTTGCGACCTGCATCAACATAGGGTGGATTTAGTTACCAAGGCGGCAAACAGACTGCAAATGAATATTATTGAATCCATGGTTAATGACGCAACCGTTTATAATCCCAATATGCCAACGGCTGATAGAATTCTATGCGATGTGCCGTGCAGTGGTTTCGGTATTATCCGACGAAAGCCGGAAATCAGGTACAAAAACCTTGATTCAATAAAGGAACTGCCGGCAATCCAATTGCTCATCCTTACAACATCCGCAAGGTATCTAAAGCAAGGGGGCACTCTGGTCTATTCTACCTGCACATTAAACAAAAGAGAAAACGAAAGTGTTGTTTCTGCTTTTCTTGAGGCGCATAACGATTTTCAATTAATTGAACAAAAAACTATATTCCCATCCATTGATGGCGGTGACGGCTTTTTTTGGGCTGTAATAAAAAGAAATGACTGACATTAAATCACTAAATCTCCAAGAATTGACTGCCGAATTGGCGCAATTCGATGTACAAAAGTTCCGTAGTCATCAGATATACAAATGGCTGCATTGCAACGGGGTATTTTCCTTTGACGAAATGAGCAATATCTCAAAGGAATTTCGCGCACAGCTTGAGAAGGAATACTATATACCTCATTGCATAATAGAAGAAAAATATGAATCCCAACTTGATGATACTGTCAAGTATCTTTTCCGTCTCTATGACGGGGAGTATGTTGAGAGCGTAGTCATGAA
Source organism: Eubacteriales bacterium (assembly GCA_029225565.1). Lineage (GTDB taxonomy): Bacteria > Bacillota > Clostridia > Oscillospirales > Acutalibacteraceae > Eubacterium_R. Next base: position 12,601 of record JAQXWS010000013.1, on the reverse strand, counting down.
GTACAAGTACGGCTACACGATTTGTGTTTCCTCACAGGTTGGGTGCAAGATGGGATGCAATTTTTGTGCATCTACTTTGGCAGGATTCAAACGAAATCTACTGCCTGCCGAAATTGAGTCCCAAATTCATGCCGCCCAAAAGGACCTTGGTATCAGAATATCCCACATAGTTATGATGGGCATCGGCGAGCCGCTGGACAATTACGATAATGTTATAAAATTTTTGTCCTTAGTCAATGATAAGGACGGATTGTATATATCCCTGCGTGATGTCACAATTTCCACATGCGGCGTTGTCCCTCGTATATATGATTTAATGGATGAGGGGCTGCCGGTTACATTAACGGTATCACTCCACGCTCCAAACGATGATATCAGGTCTGATATGATGCCCGTCAATAATAAATGGGGCGTTGATACGCTAATCAGTGCATGCAAGGAATATGCCAACAGAACTTCCCGCAGGGTCAGCTTTGAATACACATTAATTAAAGGCGTAAACGATAACAGGCAATGCGCCCTTGAACTGGCGGCAAAGCTAAAGGGATATTTGTTTCATGTAAATCTCATTCCTGTCAATGATGTTGCAGAGAGAGGCAATGTCAGGTCAGATGATGAGGATATTCGCAAATTCCAGCAAATCTTGAAATCCCGTGGAATTAATGCTACAATAAGACGAACACTTGGCAAGGATATTAACGCATCCTGCGGCCAATTAAGAAGAAAGAGAAACGAAGGTGACAGTAATGAAAATTGTTGCTAAAACAGACAAAGGAATGGTTAGGGACTCTAACCAGGACGCATACGCTGTTGGAGAACTGCCGGGAGAAGTTGCCTGGGCAGTTGTTTGCGACGGTATGGGCGGTGCTGCCGGGGGTAATATAGCATCAACTCTTGCAGTAAAGGTAATCAGCGACAAGATTACATCCTCCTACAACTCCAAAATGAGGGATGCTTCTATCAAGAACCTATTGGACTCTGCAATTACTGCAGCCAATCTTGAGGTTTACGATATGGCGTACTCTCGACCGGAACTTCAGGGAATGGGCACCACTGTAGTTGCTGTTATTGTCAGAGATAATAATGCATACATTGCACATGTTGGTGACAGCCGTGCATACATAGCCACAAAAGATAGCATCGAGCAAGTAACCGTTGACCACAGTCTTGTGCAAGATTTGGTGAATCAGGGCAAGATTACTGCCGTCGAGGCTGAGCATCATCCAAAAAAGAATGTTATCACCCGTGCAGTGGGCGTTGACAAGCAGGTTGATGTTGATTTTTCCGAGATTGATTTATCAGGGGACAGCACCTTGATTTTATGCACAGACGGTTTGTCCAATTATGTTACCACCAAAGAGATGGCAGAGGACATAAATGACGGACAGTACTATGCCTTTGCCGACAGATTGGTAAAAAGAGCTAACCACAATGGCGGCGGCGACAACATAACCGTAGTTGCTATGGCAAACTAAAGGATAATGGAGTGTAAATATGGATAATTATGTAGGAAAAAGACTTGACGGCCGATACGAGGTACAGGAGATTATCGGCGTTGGCGGTATGTCTGTTGTATATAAGGCTTATGATAATGTTGACGACAGAATTGTAGCCATCAAAATATTGAAGGATGAATTTCTAAACAACGACGAATTCAAGCGTAGATTTAAAAACGAAAGCAAGGCTATCGCTCTGCTGTCCCATCCCAATATTGTACAGATATATGATGTCAATTTCGGAGAAAAGCTTCAATATATTGTTATGGAATATATTGATGGCATTACCCTAAAGGAGTATATTAACAAACAGGGCGCTATTACCTGGAATGACGCTTTATTCTTTATGACTCAAATTCTTAGGGCTGTTCAGCATGCTCATGACAAAGGCATTGTTCATAGGGATATTAAGCCCCAAAATATCATTTTGCTTCGTAACGGAAACATTAAGGTTACCGATTTCGGTATCGCAAGATTTTCCAGAAGTGACACAAAAACTCTTACCGAGCAGGCAATTGGCTCCGTTCATTATATAGCTCCCGAACAGGCTAAGGGAGAATTTACTGATGAAAAGGCAGATATTTATTCTCTTGGCGTTGTACTTTACGAGATGCTTTCGGGAACCGTACCCTTCGAGGCTGACAGCGCCGTGTCCGTTGCTCTTATGCAGCTGCAGGCAGATGCTCAAAGGCTTACGGATATTAATCCGGATATTCCGATTGGACTTGAGCAAATATGTATTCACGCAATGCAAAAGGATCCGATTGACAGATACCAAACAGCAACGGAAATGCTGTTGGATATTGAGGAAATAATAAAGAATCCACGAACTACATTCAATTATGTATCAAATATTAAGGAAGACCCAAACCCCACTATTGTGGTAAAGAAAAACGAAATTATTCCCCCTGAGCCGGAGGATGATGATAACGAGGACATAGACCCTGTTTACGAAAAAGAGCATAAGCGCAAGGTAATCACGGCAATTACAATAGGTATAATTGTGCTTATTGCCGCAGTAGTACTTATTGTTATGTGGTTTACTAACGGATTTGATAACACCACAAATAAGCTGGAAAACTTTGTAGGCGCTTCTTATGACGAAATAATCGAAGCTTATGACTACAACTTTATAGCCGAATACAAAAAGACGAAGGATTACGAACCCGGTATTGTAATCAAACAAACACCTGCCGCCGGAGAAAAAGTACTTGCAGGTGCAGAAGTAAAACTGATTGTCGCTGCAAGTGACCAGGACATCAAGGTACCCAATGTTTACAATAACGACGAGGAAAAAGCAAAGCAGTTGCTATCGCTTTCTAAATTGGAAAATGTAAAGGTTGTACAGGTTAACAGCGAAAATGTTGAAGAGGGCAAGGTTGTATATACCGACCCAAAGGCTAATACTGTTGTTTCTGCAGACCAGGAGATAATCATATATATTTCCAGCGGTCCCTCAACTACCGTTATTGAGACAGCGAAGGTTCCCGATGTATATGGTTTGACTCAAGAAAGCGCTGCTGCGTTTCTCAAGAAGGCAGGCTTTACCAATGTAACATTTTCTACCCAAGACAGTGATTATGCAAAGGGAATGGTGCTGTCCCAGTCACCCTCAGCAGGAACATCCGTACAGGTTACCGAAACAATCAAGGTAGTAATTAGCTCAGGGGTTACTACCACTACAACTCAACCAACTGTAAAGTATTCAGTATCCATCCTGCTACCTACTTGTGTCAAGGAGGATGGTACATACGATACCGACACAATCAAAGTTAGTGTTGACGGCGAGACATATCTTAACCAAAAGGTTACACTCAACGGCAAAAAATTACCTATTACAATAACATCAACTGCCACAGCGTCCCAGTCGATTAATGTTACTCTCTTAACTACCGGTGCTGCTGACACCAAAACAACAAACGGAAAGAATAACCAAAACTTTACTATAGATTTTTCGGGATTTTCCCTTGATGAGAGAGTAACTGAAGAACCCGAAGAACCTGATGATGACCCCGAGGCACCGATAGAAGAGTAATGAGGGCAAAAATTTGACAAAAAACGGAAGAATCGTTAAAGGCATCGGCGGCTTCTACTATGTGGACGCCGATGATGTCATTTATGAATGTAAGGCTCGCGGCAGCTTTAGAAAAAAGAATATTACACCCATGGTAGGGGATAATGTATCTATTACCGTAAATGATAATGCAGAAAATACCATTGACGAAATTTACACTCGTAAGAATCAGCTTACCAGACCGCCATTGTCCAACCTGGATACATTATTCATCGTGGCGTCCATAGTTGACCCAAAAATCAATACTCTTGTTATTGACCGTATGATTTCAATAGCAGAGTACAAAGAAATTGAGCCTGTATTGGTATTAACAAAAATCGATCTTGATGATGGGTATTCAGAGTATGTTGATATATACAAAAATGCAGGATTCAAGGTCATAGTATGCGACAACACAACGGGCGAGGGCAGCGAAGAGATAAAGCCGTTACTGGCAGGTAAAATTTCTGCTTTTACAGGTAATACAGGGGTGGGCAAGTCATCTCTGCTGAACATTATCTTTCCGCATTTGCATTTGGAAACAGGTGCTACAAGCAAAAAGTTAGGCAGGGGCAAGCACACAACTCGCCACTGCGAGCTTTACAAAACCGATGGGGGATACATTGCAGACACACCCGGTTTTTCCTCTGTTGAATTGGAAAGATATGAACGCATATCAAAAGAAGAATTGCCCTATTGCTTCAGAGAATTTGTACCCTATCTGGATAACTGCAAATTTGCAACCAACTGCAGACATATCAATGACAAGGGTTGCGCCGTGACTCAAGCAATAGCTAACGGTTTAATCAGCAAATCAAGGCATGATAGTTATGTATCCATGTACAATGATGTTAAGGACCTTAAGGAATGGGAAAAATAAGAAATCATTGCACCATTGTATCCGGTGCTCCAAATGACAACATTAATTTTTTAAAAGAAAATATTGACGCCAATTCGTTTATTATTGCAGCGGACTGTGGATATATTAAGCTGCAAAAGGCTGATATAAAGCCGGATTTAATTATCGGAGACTTTGATTCTGCAAGGCGTCCGGATATTGATTGCGAGATAATGACCTTTCCTGTAGAAAAGGCATATTCCGACACCTTTAACTGTGTTGTTGAGGCCATTGACAGAGGTTATAACACTATTGATATTTTTTTTGCTATCGGTGGAAATCGGTTTGACCATACATACAGCAATTTGTTGATACTCGAATATTGCAGGCAGCGCAATGTCAGTTGCAGACTAATTGACGATAACAACAGATTGTCCCTGATTATAGGCAAAAGAACAATTAAGAAAGAATACCGATACTTTTCATTATTTGCATATCTCTGTGATTGCCACGGTGTTACCATTGAGGGAGCATATTACGACCAGAGCTTTTATAATCTTGATAGTATGGATATGATGGCTTATGACAATTTTGCCCAAAGCAACCGGATTATCGGCACAGAATGTACAATATGTGTAGAAGACGGAGTTTTACTGCTGGTTGAGAGTAACGATTAAGCAACAATTACATACACTGTAGTAAATGCAGTAAGGTGGTGTTTACTATGAAGGGTATGTGCAAACGAGATTTTCTTTGGATTGCTTTTGGTGCAGGCTGTGTAGCCGCATGCTGTCTGCCGACGGTATGGATAACAAGAGTACTTGCTATTACCGTTATCATATTAGGCATTATTTGCTGTAATAGATAATTGGGGGAGATTGCAGTGAAAATCGTACTAATTAAAAGTCCAAAGCTACTGGCACCTATTCTGCGTGCAGTATTCAAGGTTAAGAAAATTGAATACGATACCTAAAAAAGCACTCCCATATCAATGGGAGCTTTTTTTGTGTAAATTACTGTTGCACTTTTTCTAATTTTAATATATAATATTATACAATAATTTTGGGGAATTAAAATATGAGTAACGATATACAGCAAATCAATAACAATTTTATAGAAATGCCGATTATTCCACTGCGTGGATTGGTTGTGTTTCCTGATATGAAATTGCATTTTGATGTGGGCAGAAAAAAGAGTATCGCTGCCCTCAAATTTGCAATGTCTAAAAACCAAAATATTTTTTTGGTAAGCCAAAAAGATTCTTCCGTAGATAGTCCCGAGCTTTCGGATATGTATGATTTTGGTGTGGTTTGCCATATTAAGCAAATGATAAAAATCCCTAATTCGACAAATATGAGAGTAATTGTTGAGGGCAAAAAAAGAGCAGCGCTGGTAAGCATCATTCAGGACAAGCCATTTATTGCCGGCGTTGTTGACACTCTTGATTCCTACAGCACAGGGGATTCTATCAGCGAATCTGCGTACATTCACACCGTAAAGCAAGAGTTTGAGTCCTACGCAAGTATGCTCAGCAAGATTTCCGGCGAGGTTGTATCAAAGATTATTTCTATTGATGAGCTTGGGGAGCTTTGCGATTATGTGTGCAGTAATACATTTTTTGATTATCCCCAAAAGCAGGCGGTATTGGAACAGCTTGATATAATTTCCAGAGCAAAGGTTCTTATTACTCAGCTACGCAGGGAAACAATCACCCTTGATATGGAAGTAAAAATCCAAAAGCAAGTTCAGGAAGAAATTGACAAAAATCAAAAAGAATACTTTTTAAGAGAAGAAATGAAGGTTATCTCCGACCAGCTCGGAGAGGGCGAAAATCCTCTTGAAGAAGCCTATAGATACAAGGATATTATCGGCAAGTTGGACTGCAGCGATGAGGTTAAGGACAAGCTATACAAAGAATGTGACAAGCTGATAAAAATGCCCCAGGGCTCCCACGAGGGTACCGTAGTACGCAACTATTTAGACAAATGTCTGGAGATTCCCTTTGGAAATTATACTAAAGAAAGCATAAACCTTCAGCGCTCAATGAATATTCTTGATTCCGATCACTACGGTTTAACTAAGGTTAAGGAGAGAATTGTTGAATCCTTGGCTGTTTATAAGCGTAATCCCGATTATTCCGGTCAGATTTTATGCTTGTACGGTCCTCCGGGAGTCGGTAAAACAAGTATTGTAAAATCCCTTGCAAAGTCAATGAACAGACGATATGTTCGCGTTGCATTGGGCGGTATCCACGACGAAGCCGAGATCAGAGGTCACCGCAAAACCTATATCGGCGCAATGCCGGGCAAAATCATCGACGCAATAATCAAGTCAGGAGTGATGAATCCAATAATTCTACTTGACGAGATTGATAAGGTCGGCAATGATTACAAAGGGGACCCGTCTTCAGCATTGTTGGAGGCCCTTGACCCCGAGCAAAACAGCAGTTTTACAGACCATTATATTGACTTTCCCGTGGATTTGAGCAAGGTTATGTTTATTACCACAGCAAATGACGTATCAACTATTTCTGCACCTCTTTTGGACAGAATGGAGGTTATTGAGCTCAATTCGTACACAGTTGACGAAAAGTTTAATATCGCGAAAAAACATTTGCTAAAAGAAGAACTAAAAAAGCATAAGCTTAATATGCGTCAATTCAAGATAAGTGACGATGCAATCTATTATATAATTGACCGTTACACTAAGGAAGCAGGAGTCAGAGGACTCAAGAATCAATTATCAACTTTATGCAGAAAAGCAGCTGTTGCTCTTGATTCCGGCTCAAAAACCTTTAAGGTTACCGTTGATAATCTATGTGATTATCTGGGGGTAGAGAAGTATGGCAAGGACTTTTGTGCTACAACCAATGAGATTGGCACCGTTAACGGTCTTGCTTGGACTCAGGTTGGCGGTACAATCCTGCCAATTGAGGTGTCTGCTGTTGAAGGAACCGGCAAGATAGAATTGACAGGCAATCTGGGCGATGTAATGAAGGAGAGTGCAAAAACCGCTGTCAGCTATGTGAGATATAGAGCAGTCGATTTTGGAATTGCCTCAGATTTTTATAAGACTAAAGACATACATATACACGCCCCGGAGGCCGCTATACCTAAGGACGGGCCTTCTGCTGGGTTGGCACTGACAACTGCATTGGTTAGCGAGTTATGCGGTATTCCGATAAAGTCAAATGTTGCAATGACCGGCGAGATTTCTCTAAAGGGAAAGGCGCTACCCATTGGTGGACTGAAAGAAAAATCAATGGCGGCATATAAGGCAGGCTGTGATACTGTTATTATTCCCAAAGACAATACAAAGGACTTGGCGGAAATCAGCGACGAGGTAAAGGCGTCGGTAACATTTGTTACTGTATCTTCCTTTGATGAGGTTATGCCTATTGCGTTGTTAAGTATGCCCGGTTCAGGAGATAAATCTCCAATAATTGTAGATAGCAAAAACGAAACACAGGTGATTACACAGTAGATACTATATGAATTACAATACTGCAAAATTTGAGAGAGCGTACGGACTGTCAACACAGCTTCCGCCCGGCAATATACCGGAGATTGTATTTGCAGGCAGATCCAATGTTGGCAAAAGCTCCTTGCTTAACAAATTATTTAACCGAAAATCACTTGCCAGAGTAAGCTCGGTACCGGGAAAGACAATTACCATCAACTTTTACGATGTTGACGGAGTAAAGTTTGTTGACCTGCCGGGTTACGGATATGCTAAGTTATCAAAGCAAGAGCGTGACCGCTTTGGCGAGCTGATGGAGGGCTATTTCAGCCAAAACAGGAATATCAAGCTAATCGTCCAACTGGTGGATATGAGGCACAAGCCTTCTGCCGATGATTACGGTATGATAGAGTTTATGCAGCAAATGAATTTGCCGTTTATTATCGTTATGACAAAGAGCGATAAGCTAAAGGTAAAGGAATACCAAAATCGATTGGTCGATTCTTCACGGGAGCTTGCATGCGCAGGTGATGTAGAGATAATTCCATTTTCCTCAGTAAAGGGCGAGGGATTGGACAGAATAAAAAAATGTATTGATGATGCAATACAATACAGAGGAGAATAAAAATGTCAAAAACACCATTTGTTACCCTGGAAAAGGTAAAGGAAATCGCAAAGGAGTACCCAACCCCTTTCCACATTTATGACGAAAAAGGTATCAGAGCAAATGTTCAGGCTCTTAAGGATGCATTTTCATGGAACAAAGGATTCAAGGAATACTTTGCCGTAAAGGCTACTCCAAATCCGTTTCTTATTAATATTCTGCAGGAATACGGCTGCGGCTGCGACTGTTCCTCAAAAACCGAGCTAATGATGGCAAAAGCAATAGGCGCAGTTGGTGACGACATCATGTTTTCATCAAACGATACGCCTGTTGATGAGTTCAGATTCTGCAATGACCTTGGTGGAATTATCAATCTGGATGATATTACTCATATCGCAGCAGTCGAAAAGGCCTGCGGCAAACTACCAAAGAAGATGTCCTGCCGTTACAATCCCGGTGGTATGTTCAAAATCAGCAACGATATTATGGACAATCCCGGCGACGCGAAATACGGTATGACCACCGAACAAATATATGACGCCTTTAGAATAATGAAAGAAAAGGGTGTTGAAGAGTTCGGTATCCACGCTTTTCTCGCTTCCAACACAGTAACAAACGAATACTATCCGATGCTGGCTAAGGTTTTGTTTGAGTTAGCTGTTGACCTTAAAGATAAAACAGGAGCAAACATAAAATTTATTAACCTCTCCGGTGGAGTCGGTATTCCATATCTGCCGGATCAGGAGCCTAACGATATTGCAGTAATCGGTGACGCAGTTCATAAGGTATATGATGAGGTATTGGTACCTGCAGGCATGGGTGATGTTAGTATTTATACCGAGATGGGCAGATTTATGATGGGACCCTACGGCGGTCTTGTTACCACGGCAATTAACGAAAAGCACACCCACAAAGAGTATATCGGCGTTGACGCTTGCGCCGTTAATCTTATGAGGCCTGCAATTTACGGCGCATATCATCATATCACCGTTCTCGGCAAGGAGAATGACCCCTGCAATAAAAAGTATGATGTTACCGGCTCTCTTTGCGAGAATTGCGACAAGTTTGCTATAGACAGAATGCTGCCTAATATTGATATGGGCGATATTCTGTTTATTCACGACACCGGTGCCCATGGATTTTCGATGGGATATAACTATAACGGAAAGCTCAAGAGTGCAGAAATTCTGCTTAAGGAAGACGGCTCATACAAGCTAATCAGACGGGCAGAGACCCCAACGGATTATTTTGCTACATTTGACTGCTTTGATATTTATGACAAATTAATCAATGAATAAATTGTAAATCCCCAATTTTTTTGGGGATTTATCTTTACTTTCGCGTTTTAATGTGTTAAAATAAGAGTAACATATTTTCGGAGGTTCATTTTGATGAACAATAAACTAAAAGACAAGAATATCGACTTCTTATTTGACGCTATTCTGGCACTTGAATCCAAGGAGGAGTGTTACGATTTCTTTGAGGATTTGTGCACAGTACAGGAGCTAAAGACTCTATCTCAACGCATAGTAGTTGCCAAGATGCTGTCAGAAAAATCCGTATATACAGATATAGTCAGCGAGACCGGTGCCTCTACAGCCACCATCAGCCGTGTTAATCGTTCGTTACAATACGGTTGTGACGGCTACGACAAGATTTTTGAACGCATACAGGAAAAGTACGATGAGCAGCTATAATCATTGCTTTGCACAATTATACGACCGGCTTACCGACAATGTTGCCTACAAATCCGGAAGTGATTTCATTTCCGGATTTTTTAGCGATAACGGGACAGAGCAGGGGACCATCCTGGATTTGGGGTGCGGTACATGTTCCGTTTCCATGCATCTTGCAGAAAAAGGATATAGGATTATCGGCATTGATTCTTCTGCCGAAATGCTGCAGATTGCTTCACAAAAGCTTGTTGGTGTCGGATGTGATTTTTCCTTAATTAATGCAAAAATGCAGGATTTCAGCCTTGCAGAACAGGTTGACGGTGCCATTTCCACTCTGGATTCAATTAATCATTTGAATTGTGCTGATGATGTACAAAATGTGTTTTATTCTGTCTATAATTGTCTAAAGAAAAACGGTCTTTTTATATTCGATGTAAACACGGTATATAAGCACAACTATGTGTTGGCAAACAATACCTTCGTTTTTGACGAGAAGGATTTTTTCTTATCCTGGGATAACGAATTACTTGAAGAAAACAAAGTAAGAATACTGCTTGATTTTTTCATCTATAACGGACAAAGCTATGACCGGTACAGCGAGGAATTTTGCGAGACTGCATACAGCATTGATGAATTAACAAAAATGCTTAAAACTGTAGGATTTAATGATTTGCAAATATACACGGATTTTCATAAAAGTCCACCGACCGATGATAGCGAGAGATTATTTTTTATTTGTAAGAAGGAATAATTTATGGGAAAGATAGTAAGATATATTACGAGGGACGGCTCGGCTTTTATAATTGCCTGTGAATCGACAGATATAGTGACAGAGATGGAACAAATGCACAAAACTTCTGCTACGGTTACAGCCGCACTTGGTAGATTATTAACCGCCACCTCCATGATGGGATATATGCTAAAAAACAAGGATGATTCCGTTACCGTTAGAATAAGTGCTGACGGTCCCTGCGGAGATTTGATTGCGGTGTCTGACTGTGACGGTAATGTGCGTGGCTATGTCCAAAACAAAATAGTAGAAATTCCCCTTAACAGCACAGGCAAATTGGATGTAAAAGGTGCTGTCGGTACCGTCGGACAACTGTATGTAATCAAGGACATCGGTATGCGTGAGCCTTATATCGGTCAGGTACCCATTATCAGTGGCGAAATTGCAGAGGATATTACCAATTATTTTGCAACATCGGAGCAAACTCCGTCCGTATGCGCCTTGGGAGTTCTGGTTAATTCCGACTTATCGGTAAACAGCGCCGGCGGATTCATCATACAGCTGTTGCCGGGCTGTGACGACTCTGTAATTGATATTATAGAAAAGAATGTAGCCACAATACCTGCGGTTACAAAAATGCTTTCTGACGGCTATACAGCCGACGATATAGCAAAGACGGCAATGAATGGTATAGAGATAGATAAACTGGATGAGAGAACCTGTAGCTACAAATGTAATTGCTCAAAAAAGAGAGTAGAAACAGCACTTATCAGTACAGGCGTACAGTCATTGCAAGAGATGATTAACAGCGGCGAGGACACAACTGTGGAATGTCACTTCTGTGACAAGACATATTCCTTCTCTCCTAACGAAATAAAAGCACTGCTGGATTCGGCCTGCAAAAATCAATAATTTTTAGAAAAAAGTGTTGACATTTTAAAAATAATATAGTATTATATAGACCGTCGCTGGTGCGACAAATGTGGGAGTATAGCTCAGCTGGGAGAGCACCTGCCTTACAAGCAGGGGGTCACAGGTTCGAGCCCTGTTGTTCCCACCACTTTCGTAGCAGATATATTCTGCTACGAGCACAATGGCCCGGTAGTTCAGCTGGTTAGAACGCCAGCCTGTCACGCTGGAGGTCGACGGTTCGAGCCCGTTCCGGGTCGCCATTTGTGCTTCTGTAGCTCAGTTGGTAGAGCAGAGGACTGAAAATCCTCGTGTCGATGGTTCGATTCCGTCCGGAAGCACCAATTATGCGGATTTAGCTCATCCGGTAGAGCGTCACCTTGCCAAGGTGAAGGTAGCGAGTTCGAGTCTCGTAATCCGCTCCACAAATCAATGGCGGTATTTATACCGCTATTGTCATATTTGGCACCATAGCCAAGTGGTAAGGCAAAGGTCTGCAACACCTCTATGCCCCAGTTCAAATCTGGGTGGTGCCTCCAAAAAATTCCAAGTCTTCGGACTTGGAATTTTTTTATCCAAGCCGACAGGCTTGGTATATCATCACGCGTAAGCGTGTATATCATCGCCGTAGGCGTATATCATCACACGAAGTGTGCATAACTGTCGGCTTGATGATATACAAAACTTTGTTTTGATGATATGCAATTCCTTGCGGAATTGATGATATACAATGCTTCGCATTGATTTTGTTTGTAACTTGTACTATAATCACTTAAAAGGATGTGATTATATGTCCAAGAATTATTTACTTATATATTCGTAGCAACTTGCAACTG
>JAQXWS010000012.1 GCA_029225565.1 Eubacteriales bacterium | reverse complement strand
GAGGAATTAGTTGAACGTGGGCTGATTGCCCAGGTTACAGACGAGGAAAAAATCAGAGATTTGGTCAATAACGGTAAAGCAGTATTTTATATCGGCTTCGACCCGACTGCCGACTCGCTTCACGTAGGTCATTTTATGGCGCTTACACTTATGAAACGCTTGCAGGAGGCAGGCAATAAACCTATTGCACTTATCGGCGGCGGTACTGCAATGATAGGCGACCCGTCAGGCAGAACAGATATGCGCCAAATGATGACAAAGGAAACTATTGAGCATAACTGTGAGTGCTTCAAAAAGCAGATGTCGAGATTTATCGACTTCGGCGAGGGTAAGGCAATTATGGTAAACAATGCTGATTGGCTTCTTGATTTGAACTATATTGAGGTTTTGAGAGAGGTTGGTGCTTGCTTCTCGGTTAATCGTATGCTTGCCGCAGAGTGCTATAAGCAGAGAATGGAAAAGGGTCTTTCTTTCCTTGAGTTTAATTATATGATTATGCAGTCCTACGACTTTTATGCTCTTTACCAAAAATACGGCTGTAATCTCCAGTTCGGCGGAGATGACCAGTGGAGCAATATGATTGGCGGTATGGAGCTTATTCGCAGAAAACTGGGCAAGGACGCAAATGCAATGACCATTACTCTCCTAACCAACAGCGAAGGCAAAAAGATGGGCAAGACCCAAAAGGGCGCTGTTTGGCTTGATGCCGAAAAAACAACACCTTACGAGTTCTATCAGTATTGGCGTAATGTTGACGACGGTGATGTTATCAAGTGTATGAAGCTGCTGACATTTATTCCGATGGATGAGATTAATGAGTACGCAAAGCTTGAGGGCGCAGATATAAACAAGGCGAAGGAAGCATTGGCATTTTCACTCACCACATTGGTACACGGCGAGGAGGAAGCCATTAAGGCGCAAACCGCGGCAAAGGCTTTGTTTGCAGGTGGCAGTGATGATTCCAATATGCCGTCAACTGTTATTGAGAACACGGACCTGCAGGAGGACAAAATCAGCGTTCTCGCTATGATGATTAAGGCCGGTATGATAAAGTCCAACGGAGAGGGCAGACGCTTAATCCAGCAGGGCGGCGTAAGCGTTAATGACGAAAAGGTAACAGATGTTTATGCGACTGTTACAAAGTCCCAATTAACAGACAGCGTTATTATAAAAAAGGGTAAAAAGGTATTTCACAAGTTTACACTGTAAACCGGAAACGGCTTTATAGCCGTTTTTAGTTGGTTTTGTATTATGAGAAAATTCAGAAAAAAGCAAAAGAAACTAAAAACAATTATGAACATTATGATTGCGGTTACAGCAATATATATGTTTATATACATTGGTGTGGAACCGTATATTGTCAAAAGCTTTGGCGTTAATGTAAATCAAATGTGCAATTTGTCATGTGATGTGCTGGTTGTTTGTACTTTAGCCGTTCTGTTTGTCTATACATCAAGATACGGCAAGAGCGACAAATTCCTTGAGGGTGTAGAGAATGAGCTTTCCGATACCGGCTATTATTACACATCCCGCACCGAACAAAATGTTGAATCATATACAAAAGCAGTAATTGATGATCTGCGTAGCAACGGCTATAAGGTTGACGAAAAGGTGGAGGCAGACGAGCTTGAATTTACGGCTGTTGCGCAAAAAGGCAAGGAATTTTTCTATATTTTAGCAGAAGATAATATTGACAAAAATGATGTTATTGCCTATCTTCAGTCGGGTATATATGACCTTACCAACGCCAAGCTTAAGCGCAAGGCCGATTGCGTTATGCTCTACATTTGCGACAAAGCTGATGACGGCGCTGTATCATTGTCAAAGATGATTACGCCTCTTGGCAAAAAGCAGCAAATTAAGTTTGCAAATGCTATTGTTGAGATTAGCACCGGCAGATGCTATTTCCTGGGGAATAAGCCCACCAAATGCCAACAATTGATTGCAAATTATGCCATGAATTGCCAAGTACCTATTAAGGAAGAATATATAGGCAAGGAGCAGCTTCCGTTCCAGCAGGAATTGGAGGAGCATATGAAATCTTTTAACATAAGGGACTACAAAAACGGAACTTTCTTTTCACATTAGGGGGGATATTATGACGCCTGCAGAAAGATTTATTGACGAAATAAAAGGTAAAAAAGTGGCTTTTGTAGGCATGGGTGTTGCCAATACGCCTTGTGCCGAATTTTTAGCCAAGCACGGAATACAGGTTTATGCCTGCGACAAAAGGGACCGGGAATATATCGGTGCTGACAAATGTCGGGAGCTTGAGTCATTGGGAGTCAAGTTTTCCTTGGGAGACAGTTACCTTGATGTTTTGCCGGATATGGATATAGTTTTTCGTTCTCACGGTATATTACCTTTCCAGAATCCCTGGATTGGCGAGTGTATTGGCAGAGGACAGAGGGTAACCACCGAAATGGAGGTATTCTTTGAGTATTGTCCTGCAAAGATATTTGCCGTCACAGGCTCCAACGGAAAGACGACTACTACAACATTGATTTCCAAAATGCTGGAATTACAGGGATATAATGTCTATCTGGGCGGCAATATCGGCAAAGCACTAATGCCTACTTTAGATACTATTACCGATAACGACATTGCAGTGGTTGAGCTCAGCTCTTTTCAGCTGTTAACTATGAGAAATATGATAAGCAAGCCCGATGTAGCTGTTGTTACCAATATTGAGTGTACTCATCAGGACCATCATATCAGCGTTGACGAATATGTCGATGCCAAGCGTAATATTTTGATATACCAAAACAGCAATCAGCGTACGGTACTTAATGCAGATTGTGATTATTCTATCGGCAACACGGTATAT
Source organism: Eubacteriales bacterium (assembly GCA_029225565.1). GTDB lineage: Bacteria > Bacillota > Clostridia > Oscillospirales > Acutalibacteraceae > Eubacterium_R. The sequence continues at coordinate 425 of JAQXWS010000012.1, read as the reverse complement.
CACGATATGAGATATGATGTTCGTGGACAATTGAGTCAGTTCAGTATCAAGCATCCTGTTGACAGAGGAGCCTATATGGATACAGAAAGCGGCGATATTTTTTATGCTGATAACGGCGAAAAGACCTTTGTTATTAATAAGGATGACATTATAATTCCCGGTGCTCACAATATAGAGAATTATTGTACTGCTATTTCTGCCGTATGGGGAATGGTAGATGTTGACAATATCAAAAGAATTGCTACAACCTTTGGCGGAGTTGAGCATAGAATTGAGTTTGTAAGGGAGTTTGAGGGTGTTAGGTACTATAATGATTCCATTGCAACCTCTCCTTCACGGGTAATCAGCGGACTCAAGGCTTTTGGTACAAAGATTATTGTACTTATGGGCGGCTCTGATAAGGGCAATGATATGAGCGAAATGGT
>JAQXWS010000011.1 GCA_029225565.1 Eubacteriales bacterium | reverse complement strand
AGAATGTATCAAAGAGCAAATTAATAATTTAGAAATTAGATACGAAAATGTAAAAATAAATAATTATGTTATTATGCCTAATCATATACACATTCTGATGAGGATAGAAAATCAGACGGGAGGAGCAAGCCCCTCCCCTACGGTATCCGATATAATATGTGCATTTAAATCATTATCAACAAATATGGCAATATATTGACATTTTCAATAGAATTGGATCTACTATCATTAGAAGTATTCTTGTCATAACTGTCAGCGATTAGTGCTGCCAGTTCACCGACTTGATTACTTCTATTTTTTATTTTAACAAGATTTCCGTTCTCAAGTTCTTTTATATTATTAATATCGTAGCGTTTTTAGGCAATGATTTATGAATAAAAATATCCCAACCGTATCATAACGGTCGGGATACTTTTGTTTATTACAGATTTGCTTTTGCCTCCATAACAGCCTTTGCCAGCTGGTCAGCACAGGAGGTTCCTTTCATTCCGCAGGTGTTGCCGCTGAGCTTGTCGTTGATTTGGTCAGCGGTCATTCCGTTTACCAACTTACTGATTGCTTTTAGGTTGCCGTTGCACCCACCCATAAATGATATATCGGTTACTGTGCCGTCTGCGCCGATGTCAAAGCTGATTTTCATAGGGCATACGCCGTGAGGTGTGTAGCTGTATTTCATATTACCGCCTCCTTTTTTGGTATGATACTATTTTTTGTTGTCGGTGTCAATAAAGGTATTGAAGAATGTGTAAAAGTTTGATATTATATTCAGTAGAAATTTTGTGAGGTGCAGTATGCCGGATTTTAAGGTAATTGAGGTTAATCAAAGCGTATATGCTGTCAATGATGCAATAGCGGCCGAAACCAGGGAAAAGCTTAAGAGGGACAAAACATTTATGATAAATCTTATGGCTTCTCCCGGAGCAGGCAAGACCACGACATTGCTACAGACGATAAAGATGCTGGACGGTAGGTACAGAATCGGCGTTATGGAGGCGGATATTGAGGCAACTGTCGATGCCGAGATTATGCAGAATGCCGGTGTTCGCTCCATTCAGGTGCATACCGGCGGAGAGTGCGCTATGGATGCCGAGATGACGGCTCAGGCAATGCAGGAGTTCGATACCGCCGACTTGGATTTGCTGGTTATGGAGAATGTGGGCAACTTGGTTTGTCCTGCCGAGACCGATACGGGCGCTAACGCGAATGTGGCTATTCTGTCCTACCCCGAGGGGGACGATAAGCCGCTAAAGTACCCGCTTATGTTCACTGTTTGTCATGTAGTATTGATAAACAAGATTGATACAGCGGAGTATTTTGATTTTGATGATGACGCCGTTTTGGAGTGTATTCATCGACTGAATCCGGAGGCGCAGGTGTTTTTTGTCAGCGCCAAAACCGGCGAGGGCTTTGAGCCTTGGATAAAGTGGCTGATTGACAATATCAACAGCCGTAACAATTAATATTGCTGCTCTCTCTTTCATACAATTGATATGAAAGGGAGAGTTTTTTATGTTATCAGCATTATTATCTTTGCTTAGCGCAAATCTTGTTTATCTTATTCTTCATATCCAAAATGGCAGCGGATTCCCTCGGCCCCTCACCGGAAAGCAGGAAAGGGAACAGCTGGAGCGTATGGCTGACGGCGACCCCAACGCCAGGTCAGTTTTGATTGAGCACAATCTCAGACTTGTATCCCATATTGTGAAAAAGTATTATAGCAAAACAAATGATACCGACGACCTGATATCCATTGGTACTATCGGATTGATAAAGGCTATTGACTCCTTTGATTACACAAAGGGAACCAGATTAGCCACCTATGCAGCTCGCTGTATTGAGAATGAGATGCTTATGTATTTCAGAAGTCTGAAAAAACAGGATAACGAAATGCTGCTGGGGGATACGATAGATACCGACAAGGACGGCAATCCCTTAACCTTTGAGGACATAATAAGTGACGATACGGATTTGGCCGATAATCTTGAAACCAAGTTGCGTTGGCAAAAGGTAAAGGAATATATCGAGCAAATGCCTGACAAAAGGGAGCAGGAGATTATCGTACTGCGTTACGGACTCAATAACAAAAAGCCTCTCACACAACGGGAGGTTGCCGAGAGACTTGATATCAGCCGTTCTTATGTTTCCAGAATAGAAAAGAAGGTACTGCAGGATATATTCGACGCCTGTAGGTAGGCTATGGCTCTATTGCGTAGGTAAACACAATTTCGTCGCCTTTGGATATTGCGCATCGGTCTGCGCTCACGCCGGGGAATGCACCGTTGACCTTGTACTTCCAGCCGCTGGTTGAGCCGCAATCCTTTTCGTCAATATTGTTGATACCCGCAATATATGTGCCGTAGCCGGTGCTTTTGGCAGTCAGCTTAACATTGTTTGTACTGCATGCCTCTTTCAGTGCGTCATATACTGTGGCTTCACCTTTAATGATGTATGGGTATTTTTTAATAATATAGCCATCCTTAGGTACATATTTGCTGTGTCCGGCTTTCAGCCGGTCCATGTTGGACAGCAGCACCGTACATTCCACCGTTATGGTGCAGGCATTGGCAGGCAGCGTACTTTCCTCGGATTTAGTGGTACTCGATTGGGTATCACTGTTCTTTTTTGTGGTGGTTTTTTTCGTGGTTAGGGCAGGTGCAGTTTCATTTGCTTTACCTGTGGTGCCTATACTAACCGATACCGATGGCGCAGTTGTTGTGGTAGTTGTGGCGGTAGTAGTTGTTGTCGTTTCGGTAGTGGTGGATGCCGTTGTAACCTCCGGCACTTCGGTAGTAGCTGCGGCAGTGGATTCTATTGTGGTTGCAGGCTCGTCGCTTTCTGTTATTTCAGCGCCTCTGCTGCAACCAAAAAATGCCGCAATTATCATTACGGCAATCAGTATTGTGGATATGCTCGATTTAAAAGCTTTGTTATTCAAAATCCTTCATTTCCTTCTTCATAGCGTTATATGAGGTGATTACTGCCTCTTCACTTATGTTACAGCCCAGGGAGTAAATGGGCACCTTATCAAACAATTCGTTAAGATTGTCCATCAGCCTATCCATAGCTGCAGCACCAAGCTTCCTGATGGTTTGGCTGAATATGTTGAATATGGCTTTGTTGGTTTCTGCCGGCTTAATCCAGTTGTTTTCGCTTCGCTCCAAAAAGCAGATTCCGGCAAGAGGTACAACAGCCGGGGTGGAGCAGTCGTATTTTCCACTCCATGGAGTGCCGCAGGCATATACCTTGCCGTCAATAATACGGATTGCAGGCTTGTCGTCGTTGAGTATATACGCCCTGTCACCAAAGTGCTTCAGCCATAGCTGTGTGTGAGTGGATTTGCCTGTGCCGCTGTCTGCGGAAAAAGCGTATGCAACACCGTCCACAACCACACATGAGCTGTGCAGAAGTATGCCGTCGTGCTTGATTAGTTCGGTATAAAAGTCGTTGCCGGTGAGCATGTATTCCCAGTCACCCTGATTCAACTCCGGATGCTCTGCCACAGCAGCTGTCACTCTTTCTTTAGTAACATTTATGTCAATGTCGAATTGCTGGTTAGGGTCCTGATTTTCGGCAAGATATGGTATAGCCTGTTTTTCGGACCTGCCGCCGCAATTATTCATCCTGACCTTAAGGCCGGCTATATCGTAAAAAGGCATGGTATGTCTCCTTTGTCATTAACTCAATATATTATATCCTACTTTTGTTTTTCAGTCAATAATTATCTGCCTGCTATTTTTTTAATTTGGGTATTGAAATTCCATTCAATATAATGTATATTATTAATATTATTAAAGAATGGGGTAGTTTATGGACACTATTAGCAGCAAAAACAATACTGTCATCAAGTATGCAAAAAAGCTCCTCACCTCATCCAAGTTCAGGCGAGATAACTGTCAGTTTGTTCTGGAGGGTGCCAGGTTGTGCTTTGATGTTTTATGCTCCGATTACAGCGTGGATATCCTGCTGATTACTCAGCAAGCTATGGATAAGTATCCCCATCAGTCTGCTCAGCTTGCCGGGGTGGCTGGGCACAGCTATCTTATTACTCCCGATATTGCCCAAAAATTGGGGGACACCGCCACCACCCAGGGTGTGTTCGCTATTTGTGATATTCCGGTTACCGATACCGGCTACGGCAATCGTATGGTGGCTCTGGACAATGTTCAGGACCCTGCCAATGTGGGTGCCATTATTCGCACAGCCGAGGCGCTGGGCATTGACGGTGTTATTGTGGCAGGGGGCTGTGACATATATAATCCCAAGGCATTGCGTGCCTCAATGGGCTCGGCACTGCGAATTAATATATTAATCTGCGATGATTTGGCAGATACAATCACACAACTCAAGTCAGATGGGTACTGCGCGTATGCCACAGTGCCCGACAGGACTGCTCAGCCGATTACGGATGTGGATTTTGGTGATAAGACTATATGTGTTATCGGCAATGAGGCCAACGGCGTCAGCAACGAGGTAATGGTTTCTTGCGACAGCAGGATTACCATTCCTATGTTAGGCAGGGCAGAGAGCCTTAATGCCGGTGTGGCGGCATCCATTACTATGTGGGAGATGATGAGATGACCCGAGACCCCAGGTATTGGATATGGTTGCAATTAGCCCTGGGCTATCAGTTTGATGTAAAGGAATTGATAAATTACTTTGGCTCGGCACAGGCTGTGTATAACAGCAGTCTCAAGGAGCGCGCTATGTGCGAATTGCTGAATAAAAAGAAAATTGAGCGTATGGAATCCGTCACCATCGATGATGCCGACGAGGTTGTATATGCCTGCAGACAGAACAACTGGCAGATTATCACCTATGATGACAGTCGTTATCCCCACAGATTGCGGCATATTGACTGTCCTCCGGCTGTGCTGTATGCGGACGGCAGATTCCCCGATATTGACAGATATGCCGCTATTGGCATTGTGGGTACCCGGCACGCGTCACCTTACGCAATGACAGCCACCAGATTGCTGTCGCGGGGCTTGGCTGAGTGCGGCGCGATTATCGTCAGCGGCGGTGCATTGGGTGTGGATAGCGCGGGCCATAGAGGAGCCCTTGATTCCGGGGGTGTCACAATCGCTGTATTAGGCTGCGGATTGGGTACCAGGTATCTTAGCAAAAATGATGACTTGCGTACCGAGATAGCCCGCAGCGGAGCTGTGATTACCGAGTTTGTGCCATATACCCAGGCCGGCAAGCACACATTCCCTATGCGTAACCGTATTATCAGCGGATTGTGCGACGCCGTACTGATTGGCGAGGCAGGCGAACGCAGTGGGTCTATGATTACCGCCAATTATGCCATTGAGCAGGGCAGAGATGTATTCGTACTGCCGTCTTCACTTCTTGATGACAGATTTCTCGGTTGCAATCGCCTGATAGACCAGGGCGCTATGATTGCCACATCGCCGGAGAGGATTTTGGGCTTGTATTCAGGCAGGTACAGCACCTTGGACATGAGCAGAGCCAGGACTATAGCTCAGCTGAAAAACAGTATAGTATCCACCGGCGGCAAGGCGGTTGAGCTCCAACAGGAGCAGTACTCCTTCGATACCATCACTCAGGACAGGCACACTCGCGACCTGCAGCAACAGCAGGAATTGTCCCTTAGCGGTAACGAAAAAGCGGTGTTCGATGCTGTGGGCGATGAGCCTATGTATATTGATGTTATTGCAAACAAGGCAGGGGTCACGGTAGCCAATGCGCTGATTAGTATGACCCTGCTGGAAATGAAAAATCTTATTGTTGCCATGCCCGGCAAATTGTATAAGCGAAAGGAAAGTAGTATATGTCAAAGTTAGTTATTGTTGAGTCCCCCGCAAAGGCAAAAAATATCAAGGGTTATCTTGGCAAGGGATACGATGTTATCGCATCAATGGGCCATGTCAGGGATTTGCCTGCGTCACGGCTCAGTGTTGATATTGACAACAACTTTGCCCCAAAGTATGAGATTATCCAGGGCAAGGAAAAGTTTGTTGAGGATTTAAGAAAAAAGGCAGGCAAGGCCGACTATGTTTATCTTGCCACCGACCCCGACCGTGAGGGAGAGGCTATCAGCTGGCATCTTGCCAATATTCTGGGCCTGAAAATGAGTGAGAAAAACCGTGTCACCTTTAACGAAATTACAAAAACAGGTGTTGCAAACGGTATGAGTCATCCGAGACAAATTGATATTGATTTAGTTAACGCCCAGCAAGCAAGGCGTATTCTGGATCGTCTTATCGGCTACAAGCTTTCACCCTTCGTAAGCCAAAAAATCAGGCGTGGACTTTCTGCCGGAAGAGTACAGTCCGTTGCTCTGAGGCTTGTTGTTGACAGAGAAAACGAGATTCGTGCTTTCAAGCCGGAGGAATACTGGTCGATTGACGCAAAGTTTACCAACCCACCCGAGCGCAAAACATTCAACGCTGCTTTGGTTCAGGATAAGGACGGCAACAAGGTAGGCACCGAAAAAAACAAGATTCCCACCAAGGAGCAGAGCGACAAGATTCTTTCTGACCTTGAGAATGCAGATTATGTTGTTAAATCTGTCAAAAAAGGCACAAGAAAAAAGAATCCAACCCCTCCCTTTATCACCTCCACTTTGCAGCAGGAGGCCTCCCGCCGTCTGTCCTTCCAGGCAAGGAGAACTATGAAGGCGGCTCAGGAGCTGTACGAGGGCGTTGATGTAAAAGGTATGGGCACAGTAGGTCTTATTACCTATATGCGTACCGACTCCCTGCGCATATCCGAGGAGGCTCGTGCAGCAGGTAATCAGTATATTCTCGATACCTACGGCGAAAAGTATATTCCCTCCAAGCCGAGATATTACAAATCCCGTGGCAATGCACAGGACGGACACGAGGCAATCAGACCGTCCATGCCTAATGTTACGCCTCAGCAGGTCAAGGATTCGCTTACTACCGACCAGTACAAGATTTATAAGCTGGTTTGGGAGCGCTTTATTGCCTCTCTTATGGAGTCCTGTATGCAGGAAACAATGAAAATAGAGATTGAGGCAAACGGCTATATTTTTAACGCAACAGGCTATACTGTTAAGTTTGACGGCTTTACCGCTTTGTACGAAGAAAAGACGGACGACACCGCCAAGTCGGGCACCGAGTCACCATTGCCTAAAATGGCAGAGGGTGATGTGCTGAAGTTGAAGTCAATTCTCGGCAATCAGCACTTTACCCAGCCACCGGCAAGATATACCGAGGCTTCGTTAACCAAGGCTCTGGAGGAAAACGGCGTAGGCAGACCGTCAACCTATGTTACCATTACCACAACAATACTCTCCAAGGAATATGTTGTCCGTGAGGGCAAGCAGTTTGTTCCTACCGAACTGGGAGAGGCTGTCAATAATCTGTTGGCAGAAAAAATACCTAATATCGTTAATGTAAAATACACCTCAAAAATGGAGGACGACCTGGACAAGATTGATTCCGGCGACAAGGATTATATTGATATGATTCGCCTGTATTATAACGACTTTGTTGACCCGTTGGAGAAAGCAAAGAAGGAGATGCAGGGCGTCAAGATTAAGCTCACTGAGGAGGAGACCGATGTGGTATGCGACAAGTGCGGTCGCAATATGGTAGTCAAGGTGGGCCGATTCGGCAAATTCCTTGCCTGTCCCGGATTTCCGGAGTGCCGCAATACAAAGCCCCTTGTATTCAAGACCAGCGCAAAGTGTCCCCAGTGCGGCGGCGATGTTATAGAAAAGAAAACCAAGCGGGGCACACCTTTCTATGGCTGCAGCAATTACCCCGATTGCAAGTTTTCCACATGGGACGCCCCCAGTGATGAGGTTTGTCCGAAATGCGGCAAGTCATTGTTTAAGCGCAAGGGCAATGTGCTGTATTGTCCCGATACCGAGAATTGCGGCTTTACAAAGCCCGCCCCACGCAAAAAGTAATGGCGGCATTTACAGTAGTCGGTGCAGGATTGGCAGGCTGTGAGGCGGCATGGCAGATTGCACAGTCGGGTAATAAGGTTACCCTGGTGGAAATGAAGCCGCAGCAGTATTCTCCCGCCCATAAGAACGAGAATTTTGCCGAACTGGTATGTTCCAATTCCCTGAAGGCATCGCGCATTGACAGTGCAGCAGGCCTGCTAAAGGAGGAAATGGCGCGCCTGGGTTCATTGACCGTGCCTGTGGCCAGGGGTTGTGCCGTACCGGCAGGCGGAGCGTTGGCAGTGGACAGAAATATTTTTTCTTCCGCCGTAACAGAAAAAGTAAAAAATCATCCAAACATCACTATAGAAAACCGTGTTTATGACGCAATAGCGCCTGATGATAACGAGATATTGATTATTGCAACAGGACCGTTAACCGACGGTAAACTGAGTGATGAGATTAGGTCGCTTTGCGGGGATTATCTGTCATTCTACGATGCTGCGGCGCCCATTGTTACTGCGGACAGCGTGGATATGAGCCGTGCATTCGGCGCGTCACGGTATGACCGCGGCGGCGACGATGATTACATAAACTGTCCTTTCAGTAAGGCAGAGTACGAGGATTTTATCAACGAGCTTATCAACGCACAGGGAGCAGTAGTCCACGACTTTGATGTGTACGAGGGATGTATGCCCATCGAAAAATTAGCTAAGAGAGGTATCGACGCCCCACGATTCGGTCCCATGAAGCCGGTAGGATTGATTGACCCAAACACCGGTCACAGACCATGGGCGTGCGTTCAGCTCAGACGGGAGAACAGCCGCGGCACCATGTTCAATTTGGTTGGATTTCAAACTAATTTGAAATTCGGAGAACAAAAAAGAGTGTTCTCGATGATTCCCGGATTGGAGAACGCAGAGTTTGTACGCTACGGGGTTATGCACCGTAATTCGTTTTTGAATTCTCCTATGGTACTTAACGGCGACTTTTCAATGAGGAGTAATCCTAATATATTTTTTGCCGGTCAGATTACCGGCGTTGAGGGATATATGGAGTCCGCTGCCTCAGGCATTATGGCAGGCAAAAATGCTGTTCTACGCAGTTTGGGTAGGGACACCGTCGTACCGGACGAGCACACGATGATTGGCGCTCTGGCTCACTATATCTGTGACGATAGTGTTGGCAATTTTCAGCCGATGGGTGCTAATTTCGGTATTTTGCCTCCCATTGAGCCCAAGATTCGTGACAAGAGAGAAAGATATATGGCTCTGGCAAAAAGGTCATTGTCCATACTTGATAATATGGTGATATAATGAGAATTATTGTTGATGCATTCGGCGGTGACAACGCTCCCTTAGAGATTATCAAGGGCGCTATGCTGGCCGTTGACGAATATGATATTGACATACTGCTGGTCGGTGACGAAGCAAAAATCAACTCCTGCGTTGAGGAAAATGATATACAGCTAAAGAGAACGGAGATTGTTCATGCCCCCGATGTTATCACTATGTGTGATGACGCACGCGCTGTACTGAAAGAAAAAAAGGATTCCTCTATGTCCGTAGGCTTTGCTCTGCTTAACGAGGGAAGGGGCGACGCCTTTGTAAGCGCCGGCAACACCGGTGCCATTACTGTGGGCGCAACCTTGATTACCAAGAGGATTAAAGGAGTCAAGCGACCGGCAATCGCCTCTATGATGCCCGGCGAAAACAATCCTTTTTTGCTGCTGGATTGCGGCGCTAACTCCCAATGCAAGCCGGAGTATTTGTACCAATTCGGCCAATTGGGTGCGTTGTATATGCAGAATATCTACGGTATCGACGCCCCAAGAGTGGCTTTAGCAAACAACGGCACCGAGGAGACAAAGGGTACTCAGACGGTACAAGAGGCATACAATTTGATGAAAAATGCGCCTTTCAATTTTGTGGGAAATATCGAGGGTAGGCAAATACCGTTTGGTGATGCCGATGTTGTTGTTGCCGACGGATTTACAGGCAACCTGGTGCTAAAGACCTATGAGGGCGTTGCCAAGGTGCTGATGAACGGATTCAAGGCAGCGTTTTACAAGAACACATTGTCAAAGCTTTCGTACTTAGGTGTAAAGTCCGGCATTGACGATATGAAAAAGAAGTTTGATTACAAGGAATACGGCGGCGCTGTTATGCTGGGAGTCCAAAAGCCTGTTATCAAGTCCCATGGCTCGGCAGATGCACGCACCTTTAAGAATGCTATCAAGCAGGCTGTTATGTTCATTCGTACAGGATTGATTGACAAAATAGAAATTTCTTTGAGAGAAGCAGAGTAATAATGGAATCACTGGAAACAAAAATTGACTACAAATTTAACAATAGTGCTTTGCTTACCGAGGCGTTGACTCACAGCAGCTATGCCAATGAGCGAGGCAATGTAATAAGCAACGAGCGTATGGAATTTTTGGGCGATGCGGTGTTGAGTATTGTATCCGCAGAGTATCTGTACACCAAGTTTCCGAAAATGCCGGAGGGCAAGCTGTCAAAATTGCGTTCGTCATTGGTATGCACCCAGTCCTTGTCAGGATTTGCCAGGGAGCTGTGTATCGGCGATTATCTTCGCCTCGGCAAGGGCGAAAAGGCCTCCGGCGGAGCCGACCGCGACTCAATACTTGAGAACGCGTTTGAGGCGATTATCGCTGCCATTTACCTTGACGGCGGTATGGAAAATGCAAAGAACTTTGTTTTGCGGTTTCTTGCCCGTGAGGTGGACGGACACAGCATTTCTTTCAAGGATTACAAGACCACCCTGCAGGAGGTAATTCAGCAGAATCCCGACGAGACCCTTAATTATGTTCTCGTTGGAGAGCATGGGCCTGACCACGACAAGAGGTTTGATGTTGAGGTGCATCTTAACAGCAATGTTATCGGTCGCGGTACAGGCAGAAGCAAAAAGCAGGCAGAGCAGGAGGCAGCGAGGGAGGCTCTTTCGCTATTGGGCATATGAAAAAGGGTAATATCAGCATTTTTGTACCCCACAGCGGTTGTCCGAGGCAGTGCTCTTTTTGCAATCAGCATACCATTTCCGGCGCTACCCATCAGCCAACACCTGATGATGTTGTCTCTGCTGTGGAGACTGCAATGCGCCACAAGGACTATGAATATGAGATTGCGTTTTTTGGCGGTTCATTTACTGCTATTGACAGGGAATATATGGTGTCTCTGCTGGCGGCTGCCTTGCCCTATGTCAGGGAGGGCAGAGTACAGGGCATCAGGATTAGTACCCGACCGGATTGCATAGATGATGATGTGCTGACCGTACTCAAGGAATACGGAGTCACTTCTATAGAACTGGGAGCCCAGAGTATGGACGACGCTGTACTTGTGGCCAATCGCAGAGGGCACACATCTCAGCAGGTGATTGACGCCTCAAGGCTAATAAAATCCTATGGCTTTAGTTTAGGCTTGCAGATGATGACGGGGCTTTATACAGATACCAACGAGGGCGCAATATCTACTGCAAAAAAAATCATTGACCTTCAGCCGGATACCGTGCGCATTTATCCCACCGTTGTACTTAAAGGTACCCATCTTGCACAGTTGGTTGAGGACGAGATATACAAGCCGCAGACAGTTGACGATGCAGCCGATTTGTGTACGAAGCTGCTGCCTATGTTCGACTCCGCCGGCATAAAGGTCATTAGGTTGGGACTTCATTCTTCCCAGGATATACAGAAAAATATGGTGGGCGGAGCATACCATGAGGCCTTTGGCGAGATTGTAAAATCCCGATTTATGCTCAACAAAATTTTGGCATTACCGCCCGGTGACTATGAAGTTATGGTCAACTCAAGGAGTCTGTCCCAGCTCAAAGGACAGCAAAAGCGTAATGTGTATTTTTGGATGGAAAACGGATACAACATCAAGGTTACCGTAAATGACAGCATTGATGTTGGTGAAATAAAAATAATTGAGAGATAATAGGTGTAATTTATGGTTCTTAGAACACTGGAGATGCAGGGATTCAAGTCGTTCCCTGATAAAACAGAACTTAATTTCGGCAGGGGCATTACTGCCGTAGTAGGGCCTAACGGCTCCGGAAAGAGTAATATCAGCGACGCTGTTCGCTGGGTTCTTGGCGAAACCAGTACCAAATCCCTGCGCGGCTCAAAAATGGAGGATGTAATCTTCGGAGGTACCTCCAGTCGTAAGCCCCTTGGCTTTGCACAAGTTGTGCTCACATTGGATAACTCTGACGGCACCCTGAAGAATCACGGAGATATTGTTACCGTAACCCGTCGTTACTATCGCTCCGGCGAGAGCGAGTACCGTATTGACGGCGAGACCGTGCGCCGCCGTGATATTCATGAGCTGTTTATGGACACCGGCCTTGGCGCCGACGGCTATTCTATCGTAGGACAGGGTAGGATTGACTCCATCATTTCTGCAAAGAATGAGGACAGACGAGAGCTTTTTGAGGAGGCTGCGGGTATTTCTCGCTTCCGTCACAAAAGGCGCGACGCCGAGCGCAGACTGGAGCAGGCACAGGAAAATCTTGTGCGTCTTTTGGACATTCTCGGCGAGCTGGAAAGTCGCGTCGGCCCACTGAAAACTCAAAGCGAGAAGGCAAAAAAATTCCTTACATACAGTGAAGAAAAAAAGTCACTCGAAATTGGCGTATGGGTTAACAAAATCAACAAATTCACCGTAGAGCTTCGTGAGCAGGAACATAAGATTGATGCCGCCAACGCCTCCTATTCTGTATGCGAAAAGGATTTGGCAAAGATTGAGGATGAGAGCAGGCACATTGCCCAAATGATTGGCCAAATCAATATGGAGATTGAGCAGAGCAGAGCAGGGGCTTCAGGTTACGAGGAGGAGGCTCTGCGCAAGGATGGCGAGATTAATGTGCTCAATGCCACTCTCGCTCACAATGACGAGACTATTCAGCGACTTTTGCAGGATATTAGCCAAGCTGATGATGCAGGCTTGTCCATTGAGCGCCAAATTGCCGACAAAGAGGCTTTCGTTGCCGAAAATCAGGAGCGTATAGCCCAAAAGAAGGCGCAGCTGGAGTCCGTTGCAGGCGAGCTGACTATGCTCCAAAACGAGAATATCGAGATTTCCAATCGCAGCGTAGAACTCAATCAGGCTCTCACATCGTTGACTTTGCAGCTGTCCGATTGTAAGGTAAAGTGCTCCCAGGCATTGTCCTCAATAGAGGAGATACAGTCACGCAAGGGCACTATTGACGAAAATATTGCCACCTGCGACAGGGAGATTGAGTATGCTCGCTCCCAAAAGGCAGAAAGTGACGAGAACCTGAAGTTTATTGAGGAGCGCATTGCGGATTTTGAAAACTCGGTTGACGGTTATCGTATGAAGCTGGAGTCAAAGACAAAGGCTGCCGAGGACAAAAAGGAGCAGTTGGACAAGCTACAGCGCCAACTGGACGAAAAAGAGGGAAAGGCTCGTATGCTATCCGATTTGGAGAAAAATATGGAGGGCTTTTCCGGCGCGGTAAAGGCTGTTATGAAGCAGGCAGAAAGCAAGGCGCTGTCGGGTATTCACGGCACATTGTCCCAGCTTATTGCCGTGGATAACGAGTATTCCGTAGCTATTGAGGTGGCATTGGGCGCCGCTATGCAGAATATCGTTGTTACTAACGAGAGCGACGCCAAGCGTGCCATCAATTACCTAAAGCAGAACAGGATTGGCCGTGCCACCTTCCAGCCTATCTCTGCCGTAAAGCCGAGATATTTGGAAGAAAAGGACCTTGACGACAACTTCGGCTTTGTTGACATTGCCGACAATCTTGTTGAGTGCGACAGTCAGTATAAAGACATTATCAGCAATTTGTTGGGCAGAGTAATAATTGTGGAGGATATTGACTGTGCCATCGGCATAGCAAAGAGATATAAGAATAAGTATAAAATAGTAACCCTGGACGGCCAGGTTATTAACCCCGGCGGTTCTATGACAGGCGGCTCCCAGCAAAAGGGCGCAGGTATTCTCTCCAGAGCCAATGTTATTGAGCAGCTAAAGGCAGAGGCCGCAGACATTGCCGCAAAAATAGAGATTGCCAAGTCTGAGTACAAGACTGCTTTGGAGGCCGCATCAAGGGCTGCTGCCGATATGCAGGGCGCTGACGCTGACTATCGTCAGGCGAGCGAGGAGCTGATTCGTGCCCAAGGGGACGATAAGCTGATTAGCGACAAGCTGAAGTCACTTACAGACCAACGCAATGCCCTTATTAGCGAAAAAGAAAATGCCGACGGTAGGATTATGCTGTTCCAAAAAGCAAATGATGACGCTGCCGTCCTTATGGCAGAGGTGCAGAGCAGTATAACAGAAACAGAGGCGGAGCTCAACGAGATTAGTGCAGGCGCAGAGGAAATTACAGTCAAGCGAGAGAGCGTCCGTCAGCGTACCGAAGAAATTAATCTTGAACTGGTGACGCTGGCAAAGGACACAGAGGCCGCCAAGCTTAATATCGAGGAACTGAATCTTCGCAGGTCAACTCAGTCCCAGCGTACCAAGGCCATCAACGACGATATTGCCGAGATAAATAAGCGCAGCGAAAATTTAAAGCTTACTATCGCCGACATTCAGGCACAGGCCGATGCTCTGCGTGCCAAGGCACACGAATCCCAGGGCGATATTCAGGGCAAAATTGAGGAGCGCAATCAATTAGAAAAGCGTTCTGTTCAGCTTCGTAACGAAGAAAAGGAAAAGCTGGGAGATAAAGAAAAAATGAGCGCCGAGCTGGTTAGGCTTGAGGAACGCAAAAACAATATGAAGCGGGAGTACGACGAGCTGGGCGATATGCTGTTTGAGCAATATGAACTTACTAAGCCGGAGGCAGAGGCGCTGGGTATTGTCATTGAGGATATGACTGCCGCAAAGAAGAGACTCCACGAAATTAAGGTTGCCATAAAGGCGCTTGGCTCCGTCAATGTTGGTGCTATTGAGGAATATGCCGAGGTGTCCGAGAGATACGAGTTCTTAAAGGAACAAATCGGAGATATAGAAAAATCAAAGTCAGAGCTCACAAAGATTATTGAGGACCTGACCTCCAGCATGAGCGAAAAATTTATGGAGCAGTTCAACAAAATCAATGAGCAGTTCAAGATTAGCTTTTGCGACTTCTTTGGAGGAGGCAAGGGCGAGCTGATATTGGAGGAGCCGGACAACTGTCTGGAGTCGGCTATTGAAATCAAGATTCAGCCACCGGGCAAATCGGTACAGAATATCAACCTATTCTCAGGTGGCGAAAAGTCGTTGGCGGCAATGGCGTTGCTGTTCAGCGTACTCAAGGTAACTCCGTCTCCGTTCTGTATTTATGATGAGGTTGAGGCTGCTCTCGACGATGTAAATGTTGAGCGATTTGCAAAATATATGCGAAAAATGACGGACAAAACACAGTTTATCTCCATCACCCACCGTCGTGGTACTATGGAGGAGGCAGATGTCCTTTACGGCGTAACTATGCAGGAAAAGGGCGTATCAAAGCTGCTTGAGCTACAATCTGCCGAGCTGGCGGCAAAAATGGGATTAGAGGACTAATTTATGGGATTGTTTGATAAGTTAAGAAAAGGACTGAAAAAGACCAGGGACGAGGGATTGACTGCCCAGGTTGACGAGGTTATCGAGTCTTATGACGAGATTACAGACGAGCTTTTTGATGAACTGGAGGAGGTTCTCATTATGGGTGATGTCGGTATGCCGACTGCCCAGAGAGTTATCTCAGACCTGAAAGCAAAGATAGAAAATGACAAGATTACCTCGGTATCACAGGTTCGGGAGACAATGAAGGATATTGTTGCCGGCGTTGTATGGGGCGGTAGTTATTTGCGCCTGCGTACAAAACCGTCAATCATTCTGGTTATCGGCGTTAACGGAGTGGGCAAGACCACCACAATCGGCAAGCTTGCATTACGCCTTAAGTCAATGGGGCGCTCCGTCATTTTGGGAGCAGCGGATACCTTCCGTGCCGCAGCCTCCGAGCAGTTGACAATTTGGGCTGACAGAGCCGATGTGCCTATAATCAAGCACGCCGAGGGGGCGGACCCTGCGGCAGTTGTGTATGACACAATCCAGGCCGCCAAGGCAAGGGGCACCGATGTTATTATCATCGACACAGCCGGAAGACTGCATAACAAAAAGAATCTTATGGACGAGCTTAACAAAATCAGCCGTGTAATAGACCGCGAACTGCCTGATGCCAGCAGGGAAACGCTGCTGGTACTGGATGCCACCACCGGCCAGAACGCAGTTAACCAGGCAAAGGACTTTAAGGAGGCTGCCGGTATCACCGGTATTATCCTCACAAAGCTGGACGGAACAGCCCGTGGCGGCGTAGTTCTTGCCATCAACAACGAGCTTGATGTTCCGGTAAAATTTGTTGGCGTGGGTGAGCAGATTGACGATTTGCAGCCCTTTGACGCCGAGGCATTCGCCGCCGCTTTGTTTGATATGAAGCCCAGCGGCAGCGACCTTGATGACATAGTTGATTTTATCGGAGAATATAAAAAGGATACCGACGAGGTACAGGACTGATGGATTTTATTTTAGCAACAAATAATATGAAAAAATTGGCAGAAATGCAGCGTATTCTGTCCCCTCTGGGTATCAATGTGGTTACTGCAAAAATGCTGGGTGTTTCTCTCCCTGATGTGGTTGAGGACGGCGACACCTTTGAGGCGAATGCCGAGATTAAGGCAAGGTCGGCTTGTGATATTATGAATATGCCTGCCATAGCCGATGACAGCGGATTGTGCGTGGATTATCTGGATGGTATGCCGGGTATCTATTCTGCCAGATTTGCCAATATTGAGGAGCATAACGGTGTCAATGTGGACAATGAGCAAAACGCAGACGATGAGCAAAACAACAATCTTTTGCTTAAAAAGTTAGAGGGCGTTCCAATGGAGCAACGCACCGCATACTATGTTTGTGCAATTTGTTGCATATTTCCCGACGGCAGAAAAATTGTTGTCAGAGGCGAGTGCCACGGTAATATCGGCTTTCAGCGTGACGGCAATGCCGGGTTTGGCTATGACCCGTTATTTATCATAAACGGGAAGTCCTTCGGTAAGTATGAGGGCGCCGAAAAAGACAAGATTTCTCATCGCGGAAACGCATTGAGAGCATTGGTTAAGGAATTGGAGAAGAATATATGACATCAAAAGAAAGAGCAGCCCTTAGAGCAAAGGCTAACCCACTTGAGCCGATTATCCAGATTGGCAAGGAGGGTATTACAGATAACCTTATTTCCCAGATTGATGACACGCTCGATACCCGCGAGCTCATCAAAATCCGCGTTCATTTGGAGACGGCACCTATGTCACCAAAGGAGTTTGCAAATCAGCTTGCGCCAAAATTGGATGCCGAGGTTATTCAGGTTATCGGCGGCGTAATTGTGCTTTACAGAGAGGCTGATGAGGAGCGCATTGCAGAAAAAAAGAAAAAGCGCGGCTCAGGCTCGGCAAAGGCCAAGGCAAAGAAAAAAGTAAAGATTAAGGGCCTGCGCCAAAGACAGAGAGAAAAGGAAGCAAAGAATCCCTATGCTGTCTATGACCGTCTTAACAAGGACAAAAACAAGAAACCGAGCAGGACAAAGTAGTATGAATATCGGCATTTTCGGGGGAGCTTTCAATCCCGTTCACAACGGACACATTGCATTGGCAAAGCATTATATCCGGTCGTTGGATTTGGACAAACTTATACTGATTCCTACTGCCGTCCCACCCCACAAGAGTGGCGACGACCTTGTGGACGGTGCTCATCGTGTGGCTATGCTGCGGCTGGCAACGGCTGATATTGATTGCTGTCAGGTCAGCACCATTGAGCTGGAGCGCAAGGGCAAAAGCTATTCCTACGACACTATCTGTCAGTTGAAGAAAGTATATCCCACCGACAAAATATTTATGATTATCGGCTCCGACCAGTATTTTTATTTCCAAAATTGGTACAGGGCTGACGATATATTGGATATGGTAACGGTTGTAACTGCCGCCCGTGAGGATAACGAGTACGCCGACCTGATAGAATATCGGGCGTTACAACCTAATATGAAAAACAGTATTGTGTCCAATTTTGATGTATTACAGGTATCCTCCACCCAGATTAGAAAAAGAATTGCGGCAGGGGAGAGTATAGAGAATTTAGTGCCCCGTTCGGTAAATGAATATATAAAGGAGCATGGGCTCTATGTATAACACAGATGAGTATATTGAGTTAATAAAAGGCAGATTATCCCCATATCGTTTTAACCACAGTATGTGCGTTGCCGATAGAGCCGTAGAGCTTGCAAAAAGGAATAATCTTGACTCCCAAAAGGCTTATGTGGCAGGTATTCTCCATGATATTATGAAGGAGGAAAGCCTTGATTCTCAACAAAAAATTATAGAGTCAACAGGCTTTACCATGACTGCTGTGGAGCTTGCAAGCCCAAATGTGTACCACCAGATGAGTGGCGCCGTATATGTGCGTGATATATTGGGTATTGATGACGAGGATATTGTGGGAGGTATCAGATACCACACCACGGGCAGGGCGGATATGACCCCCTTTGAGATGTTGATATACCTGGCTGACTTTACATCGGCGGACAGGGATTATCCCGATGTTGATATTATGCGAAAAAAGACGGACACCGACTTTTTTGACGGTATGCTGTATTCGTTGACATATACTATTACAAAATTGGCGCAACAAAGCAAGCAAATTCATCCTGACACCCTCCATTGCTACAACTGGGTGCTGGGTATAAAGAATATGAAACAGAAAGGCAATGTGAAATAATATGCAAAATTACAGAGAAATAGTTGACATCGCTGTTAAGGCAATAGATAGCAAAAGAGGGGAGGACATTCAGGTAATTAAGGTTGCAGATATTACAGTCCTTACCGATTACTTTGTTATAGCCACAGCAAGCTCCAATACTCAGCTTAAGGCTATTGCCGACGAGGTGGAGTACAAGCTGTCACAGGCAGGCTACGAGCCACACCATGTTGAGGGCGAGCGAAGCGACTGGATATGTCTTGATTATATAGGAGTTGTTGTCCATATTCTGCATCAGTCACAGAGGGGATTTTACCAGATTGAGCGTCTGTGGGAGGACGGCGAAAAGGTGGATATTGACAACCTTATAATAAAGGAATAAAATACTAATTTAGTAATTCGCTTTTTGGAGGATATATTATGGATTATAATTATAAACAAATAGAATCTAAGTGGCAAAACATCTGGTATTCCCAAAACACCTTTGCCGCTAAAGAAAACAGCGACCAACCCAAATTCTATTGCTTGGTTGAGTTCCCGTATCCGTCAGGCCAGGGACTTCATGTGGGTCACCCCCGTTCTTACACAGCCCTTGATATTGTGGCACGAAAGAAGAGGCTGGAGGGCTACAATGTACTGTACCCAATGGGCTGGGACGCATTCGGTCTCCCTACCGAAAACTTTGCTATCAAGAATCATATACATCCGGCAGAAGTAACAAAAAATAATATTGCCCACTTCAAGGCACAGCTGCAGGCATTGGGCTTTTCCTTTGACTGGAGCAGAGAAATTAACACCACCGACCCATCGTATTACAAGTGGACACAGTGGATTTTTCTTCAGTTGTTCAAAAAGGGCCTTGCTTACAAAAAGGAAATGGCTGTTAACTGGTGCACCTCCTGCAAGTGCGTGCTTGCCAATGAGGAGGTTGTTAACGGCGTTTGCGAGAGATGCGGCAGCGAGGTTATCCGTAAGAATCAGAGCCAGTGGATGCTAAAGATTACAGAATATGCCGACAGACTTGTTAAGGACCTTGACATGGTCGATTTTATCGACAGAGTAAAGGTTCAGCAGCGCAACTGGATAGGTCGTTCCACCGGTGCGGAGGTTGACTTCGGTACTACCTTGGGCGACACTCTGACTGTATATACAACCAGACCTGACACTCTGTTCGGCGCAACATATATGGTTATCTCACCGGAGCATGAGCTTATCGAAAAATGGGCAGACAGGATTACCAATCTTGACCAGGTCCGCGCATATCAGGACGAGGCCGCACACAAAAGCGATTTTGAGCGTACCGAATTGAACAAGGAAAAAACCGGCGTAAAGCTGGAGGGAGTTATGGGTATCAATCCTGTAAACGATACCGAAATTCCTATCTTTATTTCTGATTATGTACTTACATCATACGGAACCGGCGCCATTATGGCTGTACCTGCTCACGATACCCGTGACTGGGAGTTCGCAAAGAAATTTGACCTGCCCATTATCGAGGTTGTAGCAGGGTCGCAGGTAGGCGTAGAGAACGAGCCGTTTACCGATTGTGCTACCGGTGTTCTGACTAATTCGTCATTCCTTACCGGTATGTCCGTTGAGGAGGCTAAGGTCGCTATCACCGATTGGCTCACCAAAGAGGGCAAGGGCCACCAAAAGGTTAATTTCAAGCTTCGTGACTGGGTGTTCTCACGCCAGAGATATTGGGGCGAGCCTATTCCTATTGTAAAGTGCGATAAGTGCGGCTTTGTTCCTCTGCCCGAAAGTGAATTACCCCTGACATTGCCCAATGTTGAGTCCTACGAGCCAACAGATACAGGCGAATCACCGCTGGCAAAGATGACGGATTGGGTCAACACCACTTGTCCTTGCTGCGGCGGTCCTGCCAAGAGAGAGACCGACACAATGCCCCAGTGGGCAGGTTCATCCTGGTACTTCCTGCGTTATATGGACCCGCACAACGACAACGCACTTGTATCCAAGGAAGCTGTCAACTACTGGTCACCGGTTGATTGGTACAACGGCGGTATGGAGCATACTACTCTGCATCTGCTGTATTCCAGATTTTGGCACAAGTTCCTGTATGACATCGGCGTTGTTCCTACTCCCGAGCCGTACCAAAAGCGTACCTCTCACGGTATGATTCTCGGCGAGAACGGCGAAAAAATGAGTAAGTCCCGCGGCAATGTTGTTAACCCTGACGAGATTGTTGACCAGTACGGTGCGGACACAATGCGCCTTTATGAGATGTTTATCGGCGATTTTGAAAAGGCTGCTCCCTGGAACAGCGACTCCATCAAGGGTTGCAAAAGATTTATTGAAAAGTTCTGGAATCTGCAGGAAAAGGTTGTTGACGGTGACAAATATTCATCACAGCACGAGGCACTGATTCACAAGACTATCAAAAAGGTTTCTGCAGATATTGACAACCTAAAGGCTAATACAGCCATTGCATCCATGATGACTCTCGTAAATGAGTTTACCCAGAAGGGCTGCAACAAAGCGGAGCTCAGAACTCTCACAATACTCCTCAATCCCTTCGCTCCTCATGTAACAGAGGAAATGTGGGATGTTATGAACTTCGGCGGTATGGTTAACGAGGCTCAATGGCCAACATACGACGAGGCAAAGACTGTAGAAAATACTGTTGAGATTGTTCTTCAGGTTATGGGCAAGGTTCGTTCCCGTATGACCATCAGCGTTGATATGCCCCGGGACGAGGTGATTGCCGCCGCCAAGGCAGACGAAAAGATTGCAGAGCTGATTGCAGGCAAGACAATACGCAAGGAAATCTATGTTCCCGGCAAGCTGGTAAATATTGTTGCTAACTAATTTATATATTATATTTAGGAGCACTCCGTACGGGGGTGCTCTTCTTATTTGACTAAATTTGTCGAATATGGTATAATTATCGGCGTATTTGGAGGTGCAAGGTATGAAAAAAGTGCTGTCATTACTTATGGCAACGGTTATGTTGCTGTCCACTGTCGGCTCCACCGGTGTTGTGGCATATTCTGCAACCAGGATGTATGCCCAGGAAAAACTTGACCAAATTCAGACTATTACCGGCTTCATTCCCGGCAAAACAGCTATCGTTACCGGTAACTGTTACCTGTTTGTCAGCAAGGTATGCGAAAAACTGTATGGAGCGAAATATGACGGAGAGGGATTGTACGGTAACTATAAGAGCCACCACAATTCCGGCAACTACAAGACAGTAGCCACATATACAACCAAGGTAAAGACGCCTACCTCCTCAACGATAGAAGATATTAAGGACTTTTTTGTAAAGTATGCGTTGCCCGGTGATGTAATACACTACGGTACCTTGACCGGCTCCACCGCTAACACCAGTACCCACACCTTTATGGTATATAGCATAAACGATACCAGACTCCGTCTGTATCATGCCAATTACCAAACTGTTGATTATGACAGCACCGATTGCCATGTCGATTCCCTGTACTGGAGCAGCTGGAAAAATAATCCTACCCAAAATGAGTACAAATCCAACGGCAGTATGTATTCCAATAATCGCTTGTTCTATAACAAAATGAAGGACAACGGCGTCGGCATTACTATCAACAGATATGTTAATTATGATGATAAGTACATTCCGACAAATGTAACCAAGCCCACCGTTACCGGCAAACGCGTTAATTCTGCTACCATCAGGCTCAGCTGGGACAAAATTATGAGCGCTACTCGCTACAGAGTTCAGTACAAGCCTGCCGACGGTAAGTCATATACAACTGCAACATCTGAGGCAAAGGATACTCAATACACTATTTCCGGTCTTACTCCGGGAACAAAGTATTGCTTCAGAGTATGTGCCAGAGTCGATGGAATATGGCGGGATTACAGTAATGTGTTGGAAAAAACAGCGCTTCCTCCACAGGTAGCAAAGCTGACATACAGCCCGGCAAAGACGGGATTGCGCCTTGATTGGGTACCGTACAGCGACCTTGACGGAGTAATTGTGTATCGCTCTAACAGTAGCACCGGCACATTCAAAAAGCTAAAAACCGTTACTACAAAATCATCCACAGGCTGTATTGACACTACTGTTGAATATGGAAAAAAGTATTATTATAAGTTCAGGAGATATGTTATGGTGGATGGCAAAATGCATTATTCCACCTCAAAGCCTCTTGAGGCAAAATACAGATTAGGTAAGCCCCAGACTAAATTTTACAGAGAGTCCACAACCTCCATGCGCTTTAGGTTTGTGGGCGACGGCGCCCAGGATGAGTTTGTATATACCATCAAGGACTCAAAGGGCAATGTTGTCAAGTCCGGTGCCACAAAGGAGACAAAAATTGTTCTAACTAAGCTAAAGCTCGGCGAAACATATACTTGTCGCTTGCTGGAACGCAACAAGTTCGGCAAGAGCTATTATTCCGAGCGCTCCTTTAGGCAAATGCCTGCCAGCAGTTCGGACATAGAAGTATCCCAGACCTCATCGGGTATTTTGGTAAAGTATGCTACAGTTGACGATGTAACGGGTTATTACATTTATCGCTCCACCAACAAGGACAGCGGCTACACTCGTGTGGGAGTGGTTGATTCTTGCGGCGTAAACAGCTTTTTGGACACAAGTATTCAACTTAACACCACCTATTACTACAAGACGAAGCGCTATGTAGTCAAGAAGGGCACAACTTATACCAGCAGCTTGTCCAACAGTCCCTCCCAGGGTATTATGCTAAGTCTGGACAGACCCGGCAATTTTGTTGTCAATCGCAGAACGCCAACCTCAGTATCCCTCACCTGGAATGAGGTAAACAAGGCCACCTCTTATATCGTATATTACAAGATTAGCGGTAGGAATTGGCACGCTACCCAGCCTACGGAGGATACGCATATTAATATCAGCGGTCTCACCACCGGCAAGACCTATGTGTTCCAAGTATATGCACGCAACCGCATCGGCGCCAGCGAGCCGTCGGTACAAAAGACCGTTCGTGTTCAGCCTCCCAAGGTTAAGGGCGTAAGCCTTGCTAACAAAAGCAGCGGCGTTAAGATTAGCTGGACAAAGCAGACCGGCGTAAGCGGCTATCGTATATATCGCTCCACCAAGAAGTCAAGCGGATATACTGCTGTTGCAACTGTTACTTCGGGCTCCTCGACATCATATATCAATACCGGCGTAACTGCCGGAAAGCGCTATTATTACCGCGTGCGCAGCTATGTAAATGTTGGCGACAGCAAATGCTTTGGCAGCAGCTCCGTAACCGTATCAATAGTGTACAAAAAGTAATTGTCACATTTTTTTGCAATATTCGACAAAATTACTTGACAATTATGATTTTATCTTATATAATTACTGCGTTATAAAAATTTGGTATTGATATAACAAATACCCCTGACAAGAGTCGGAGGGAGGGAATATAATGAGCCAAGTAAAAGTTAAGGAAAACGAATCTCTTGATAGCGCACTCCGCAGATTCAAGCGCCAGACTTCTCGCGATGGTATCATCCAGGAAGTAAGAAAGAGAGAGCATTACGAGAAGCCATCTGTTGCTCGTAAGAAGAAGAGCGAGGCAGCTCGTAAAAGAAAGTATAAGTAATACAAAGCAGGTCGTACGACCTGCTTTTACTTTGTTTTTTGTTGCATTGTGTAATGTTATATGATAATATATCAGTGGTGATTATATGAAAATATTAGTGCTTAACGGTCCTAATTTGAATATGACCGGAATCAGAAAAAAGGATGTGTACGGTGCCGAGACGCTGGAGGATATTAACTGCGCTCTCAAGGCCTACGGTGAGAGCAGAGGAGCAGAAATGTTTTTTTATCAGTCCAATCACGAGGGCGATATTATTGACGCTATTCACGCCAGCCGTAACGATTATGACGGTGTTGTAATCAATGCCGGCGCATATACGCACTATTCTTATGCCATTCGTGACGCTATCGAGGCTGTGCAGGACTATACGCCTTTTGTTGAGGTACACATGAGCGATATACACGCCAGGGAGGATTTTCGCAAAACAAGTGTAATCACCGATGTTTGCGTAAAGCAAATTTCCGGCTTTGGCAAAGATAGTTACAAAATGGGTATTGATTTATTGTTAGAAATACTGTAAAATATATTGGTAATAATAAATATTATACATGGAGGTATAAATATGATTTCAGCAGGCGATTTCAGAAACGGCGTAACCTTTGAGGAGGACGGCAACGTACTTCAGGTTATTGAGTTTCAGCATGTAAAGCCGGGTAAGGGAGCAGCATTCGTTAGAACTAAGACTAAGAATGTAATCACCGGCTCAGTAGTAGAAAAGAGCTACAACCCATCATCAAAGTACCCAACTGCTTATATCGAGAGAAGAAATATGCAGTATTCCTACAACGATGACGGTATGTATTATTTTATGGACAACGAGACCTTCGAGATGGAGCCGGTTGCAGAGGCTGACCTTCCTGACAGCTTCAAGTTCGTTAAGGAAAATGAGGAATGCAAGATTCTGTCCTACAAGGGCAAGGTATTTGGCGTGGAGCCTCCTACCTTCGTTACTCTTGAGGTTACTCACACAGAGCCGGGTCTCAAGGGCAACACTGCCACCAACACACTCAAGCCGGCAACTGTAGAGACCGGTGCAGAGATTCGCGTTCCTTTGTTTATTAACGAGGGCGATATGATTCGTATTGACACTCGTACTTGCGAGTATATGGAAAGAGCATAACTAAGAGAGGTATTTATTATGGAAACATCGGAGAGCTTGGGCTATCTTAAGGGCCTTATTGACGGCCTTGATATTGACGCAAACAGCAAGGAAGGCAAGGTATTCAACGCTATTGTTGATGTGCTTTCCAACCTTACCGAGGACATTGAGGATATGACCGAGGGTCTTGAGCTTCTTGGCGAGCAGATTGATTCTGTTGACGAGGACCTTGCTGACCTTGAGGAGTATGTTTACGACGATTGTGATTGCGATTGCGATTGCTGCGGCGACGAGGAGGACTTTGAGGTAGAATGTCCTTCTTGCGGCGAGGTTATTGCCGTTGACGAGGACACAATTATGCAGGGCGATTTTGAGTGCCCTAATTGTGGCGAACACCTTGAGTTCGAGGTTGAGTACGACGAAGACGAAGACAAGGAATAACCTAAATTATTGAGGAGTGTCCAGTGACACTCCTTTTTTTATTGCATTATTCGTATGGATAAATCCAAAAAGAATTTGTCAATTGAGCTTTTAGTGTGATTCTTAAGATTTTGTAAGGTTTTGGTTGATTTATTGATAGCATGTTGCATTTATGCTAAAATATTTGTGGTGATAATATGAGCGTAAATATTTTGTTAGTTGAAGATGATGTATTCTTGCGCGACGGCTTGTGTGAGATGCTTAGTAAAGAGGGTTACAGTGTTACTGCTGTATCAACTATTGCCGATGCAAGGAGCAATATAACCGATGGCTTTAATCTTGTTATCCTGGATGTTATGCTTCCGGACGGCAACGGCTTTGATTTTTGCACCGAGCTTAGAGCAAACGGAAACACAATTCCCATTTTGTTTCTCACCGCCTGCGATGACGAAATCCAGATTGTTCGCGGTCTTGACGCCGGCGCTGATGATTATGTTACAAAACCGTTTAAGCTGTTAGAGCTTATGTCGAGAGTCCGCGCTTTGCTTCGTAGGAATGTAACTAACAGCATTATTCAAAGCTACGACCTTGTTATTGATACAACTAATATGACGGTTAAGAAAAACGGTGAAATCATATTCGTTACCAAAACAGAATTTCAAATTCTATCAACACTTATCCGCAACAACGGAATTATCGTTCCTCGCAATTCGCTCCTTCAAAATATTTGGGATGACGCAGGAGATTTTATAGATGACAACACATTGTCAGTTCATATCAGCCGACTTCGTGAAAAAATCGGTGCAGAGCATATCAAAACTATTCGCGGTGTTGGCTACAGATGGGAGGGTAGGCAATGATACTATATATCATAATTGCAATCTTGGTCGTTGCCCTAATCATTCTATTTGTCAATAACAGAAAAATACATAATGCTGTTGACAGGCTGACCGATAGCATCGAGGATTTTATAGATAACGACACCCCAACGCAGTTCAGTACAAGTGATAATCATTTTGCAAGATTACAAAATGCTGTTAATGATTTGGAGGAACTATATCATTTAGAGCAAAGCAATACTGCAAAAAAATCAAAGCAGAATATTGAATTTGTATCAGATGTTTCTCACCAGCTCAAAACGCCCCTTGCCGGTATGAGACTCTATGTTGAAATGGATAACGAAACAAATCCAAGCGAGCATACAGAAAAAGAGCTAATCCTGATTGAAAAAATGGAGAACCTAATATACAAGCTGTTGCGACTTGAAAAAATTAAGGGTGACAGTTATACTATGGATTTCAAACTTGAAAGCTTTGCTGATTTGTCAAAGGAAATCGTTGCAGAGTTTCAGCCTATGTTCCCAGCTAAAACATATACAGTTGTCGGTGATAGTAATGTTCGTATGGATAAGGCTTGGATGTACGAGGCTATCGCGAATATTGTAAAGAATGCAAGCGAGCATACCAATGATAACGGTAAAATTGAAATAACGATTGAGGATAGCGAAAAATCAACAAATATTTCTATTAAGGATAACGGCGGCGGAGTGTCGAAAGACGATCTTCCAAAGCTGTTCAGCCGTTTTCACAGAACGGATAACGCAAATCCAAACAGCGCCGGAATCGGTCTTGCAATAACAAAAGCTATTATCGATAAGCACCATGGCACAATTACAGCAGAAAACACAAAGGAAGGCCTGAACATAATCATCTGCCTTCCTCATATTGATGGATATATTACTATTTAACAAAATCTTTACTGAATAACAGAAATATAGTATAATCATAAATGGAACAAATATGTTCCCTTGGAGCTATCTATAAACGGTAGGCGGTTAGTCCTCTAACATAAAGAGGGCAATACCCTCTAATTTGTATGTTAGGGGGTGATGCTATGGATTATTTAACATTTATTGTAATAATTCTAATTGCAGCTACAGGCTACATATTAAGCATAAAAAAATAACCGCCCAACGCCAATTGAAACGGTTATTTTTTAACTAATCATTGGGCTAACCGTCTGTCGGATAGCTCCTTGTTCATTTATATTATACTGTCAATTCGTAATTTTGTCAACAAACAATTTTCTTTGTAAACAAACATATTTTCAAAACATTACGAAATCTTAAGATTAAAGTAAGATTATTGCAAGGTTGGTTTGATACTATTAAGCTGACAAAAGAAAAGGAGTGTTCACTATGAATATTATAGAATGCACAAATTTAACAAAGGAATACATCAGTGGCGATAACATTGTCAAGGCTGTTGATGATGTTACGGTATCATTTGAGCAGGGCGAATTCTGTGCTATTACCGGCCCGTCCGGCTCCGGCAAATCAACTTTTCTCCATGTTTTGAGTTCACTCGAAAACCCAACAAGTGGTTATGTAACCTATGGAGAAAAGAAATTAAGCGATTATAACGACAATCAGTTATCTATCTTAAGACGCAGACGCTTTGGCTTTGTGTTCCAAGCATATAACCTTGTTAACGAGCTAACAGGATACGAAAACATCCTTCTTCCCATTATGCTTGACAAGAAAAAGGTTGACGAGGAATATATTGAGAGGATTATCAAAATGCTTGGCATTGAGGATAGACTTGAGCATTTGCCATCTGCACTTTCGGGCGGTCAGCAACAGAGAATTGCTATCGCAAGAGCGCTTGCCAATAAACCGTCAATCCTGTTTGCAGATGAGCCAACAGGAAACCTTGACGGTAAAAGTGGACGAGAGGTGCTTTCTCTCTTAAAGTACGCCGCAAACGAGCTTGGCGTAACTCTTATTCTCGTTACTCACGATCTTGGCGTAGCCGAGCAGGCAGATAGAATTTTGACCATTGAAGACGGAAAGATTGTTAAGGATACAAAGAGTACAGAGGTGCAACAATGAAGAAAAAATTAACCATTAACACCCTTGCACTCGGCAACCTTAAGCAACGCCGTAAGCAATATACGATAATGATTATCGGCATCATTCTTGCAATGGTGTTTTCGTCAAGCTCAATATTCTTTGTATATTCAATGAGAGATAGTGCAATCGAGCAAAGCAAAATTGAGCTTGGCAATCAATACAGAATTGATTATATTGTCGGTGCTGATGAAAATGACTATGAAGATATGAAGAACGAGGGGTTTTATTCGGAATACGGACTTGCCCATAATATCGGTTATGCCTATTCGGATAAGTTAAACAAAGGCTCACAGGTTGCATGGCTTGATGACGATTGCAAGGCTATGGCGTACATAAGGTTTTTGGAGGGTGAATATCCGAAAAACGAAAATGAAGTAGCTGTTGAAAAAAGTGCTTTGATAAATCTGGGATATGATAATGCACAAATCGGAGATACTTTAACGCTCAATTTTAAAATTCAGGATGAAGATAAATACTTGGAAAAAGCGGTAGTTAAGGAATATAAGCTTGTTGGAGTTCTTGTCGATAAGAAGCAGAATATGCTTCCTTATTTCGATAAAAACGAGCTAAATCCAATCGTTCCGGCAATCTTTGTAGCTCAAAATACAAGCGTTGATATGGGAGGAAAGGAACAGCTAATCTGCTATCGTAATCGTCCGAATATCGGTTCAAGCGATAAGGCTTGGCAAAAGTTTTTTGAAGATGAAGAAAATTATTACAGAGAGCATAATTATTCTGTAACAAATCTAACCGTCGGCGTATGGTATGATTTGGCACTTGGAAACGGAACAAATATTTCAAGCAATTTGAATTTTATAACTCTTCTCAGCGTTGTTTTGATGATTGCCTCCTGCCTGTCAATAATCAATGCCTTTAATTCAACGCTCAAGCAGCGCAAAAAGCAAATCGGTATGCTTCGAGCAATCGGTGCAACAAAAAGGCAAATTATTAATATATTTGGCAGAGAAGCGTTGATAATTTCGCTTGTTTCAATTCCGATTAGTATTGCCGTTTCATACGGCTTGGTCAATCTAATGTCGGGTATGTTCGGTGATGAATTTGTTGTTTCAAAGAATTATCAATCCTTGATAGCCTGCGTTGCAGTTAATCTCATTGTTGTTATGCTGTCGGCGTTCATTCCTCTTTTGAATGCTTCAAAAACTACACCGATGCAGGCAATCAGAAACATCAACAATAATCGAAAGATGAAAACAAAGCGTATTAAATCGCAAAAGAGCTATGATATGCCGAGCCTTCTTGCAAAGCGTTACCGTATGTTCTATAAGTCGAGCAATACTGTTGTTTGCATTATTCTATCCTTAACGATTGCTCTGTCCTGCTTTGGTATGGGTGTCGCTTCCGGAATACTTGATGATGAATTTTTGGGATATGGATACGATTATGGAATTTCGGTTATGGGTGACGGCTACGGATATTCTGTATATAATATTCGAGAAACGGAAAACGGCTTTACCAATACCGAAAGGCAGAGCATTGATGCTATTCAATATGTTGGCAGTACCAATGCCTATAAGCAGTGCAATGCAAATATTCTTGTTGACGGTTATGATGATTATTATAAATGTATTAAGGGTGTTCAGGAGGAATACGGCGGTTCATTTGAATATAGCGGCATAAGGGATTTTGATGTTGATAATTTTGCAGAAAAATGTCTTGGTGATATGTCGGCTGAATATTATTCAAACAAGCAGAAATTCGGATTTACACAGGATTATGTAACTGTTACTGTTTATGCCTTTGATGAAAGCGTTATAAACAGCATTGAAGCTTATGACGGAAGCGTTAATATCAGTAGGCTTAATTCGGGAGAAGAGGTTATTTTGCTTGCACCAAAAAAGGTAGCTTTTGAGCTTAATATTAAAGGTGATAGTCCAACAAATGGCTGGAGCAGTAATCTATATTGTGACGATAATATACGCAAGGCAAATAAGGATAATATTGTTTTGCAGGCTGAATCCGATTTCAAAGCAGGTGAAGAATTACCGCTTTGCGTTTTGGATTATGAGGGAAGCCGTCAGTTTTCGGATGAGCTTGATATGAAGCAAATGAAAACAACTAAAAAATCACCGAAAATCGGTGCTGTTGTTTCACCGACAAGGTTCAGTAACGCATACGAGGATTTTGCAATAATTACAACAATTAAAGGTATTGAAAACTTTTCAAAAAATCAAACATACGATAAAATTGAGATAAATTGCAATACAGAAATCACACCTCAAATTGAAGAATATATGAGCTTTGAGCTTGAAAAGCTTTCATCTAAAAACGAATACGCCGATGTCACCTCCTCGTATAAATTGAGAAATGAAAAGGAGCAACAACAAAGAATATGGTATTTAGTTGTGATTTCGGTAACAATTCTTTCATTCGCAATTTGCGTTGGAATTATCAACAATACGATTACTGCAAACATTGTTGAAAATAAAAAGGAAATGGGCACTCTTAGGGCAGTAGGCGCAAGTGAAAGAGAGCTTGTTATATCGTATATCAAGCAATTGCTTTCAATATTCGGAATCGGATATGGCGTCGGATTTGGATTGTATGGAATCTATCTGTTGTTTGAATATATAGACGAGGTAGTTGTTTGTAAAGGTGATTTTTCTTTAAAAATCAATCCGTGGCTGACTATTGTATTCTGTGTTCTTCTATTCGCAATTTGCTCTGCAAATCTATGGATTAAAATAAGAAAAGAAATGAAAAACAGCATCGTTGAAAATATCAGAGAATTATAAAACCGATTTTGTAGGGGAGGGGCTTGCTCCTCCCACAATGTAGGGGCGAGCATTGCTCGTCTGTAATAGAAAGGCGCAATATGAAAAAATTAATCACAATTATTCTGGCTTTGGTTATGTGTTTCGGTTTCGCTCTAACTGCCTATGCAAGTGGAGAGGAAAAGGAAACCACACAGGATGCTTCAACTCCAAGATTAATGGTAACCGATTTTAAGGTAGACAGTGGTAGTCTTAAGCCTAACGAAAAGTCAAAGGTTACTATTACTCTGAGAAATTACAGCAAGACAAAATATATCAAAAATATCAAGCTTTCAATTTCAGAGGAAAGTGGCGATATCAAGCCTGTTGGCACAGGTAATAAATTCGTTGACATTATTTATGCAGGTGGGGCTTACACTTGGGAGCTTGAGCTGACCGCATCGTCAACAGCCGGGATCGGCGAACACGAGATTACAGTATCAAGCGAGTATGAGGATAAATACTACGGCTCATATTCGGGCAGTGATGTTATCCGTGTTAATGTAAAGCAAACGGTTGGTCTTGATTACAGCGGTGTTCAGCTACCTGTTAAGGTTTATCCCAACGATACAACCACAATGGAAATCGCAATTATGAATACAGGCAAGAGCAATATCCGTAATTGCAAAATCGACTTTGATATTAAAGGTCTTGAAAGCGGTGGAACAACCTTTGTTGGCGAAATTGCAGCAGGCGAGCAAGCCTCAGCATCAGCTAATTTAAGGGTGGGCAAGGAGCTTGCCGATACCGAAGGAATAGTCACTATCACATACGAGGACGAATTTGGTAAGATCTACAAGAAAGAGCAAAAGGTTTCAACCACCATAGTTGAAAAGCCTGTTGAGCCGGAAACTGAAGAAGAGGAGCAGCCAAAATATCCGTTATGGTGGGCATTCCTCCTGGGCGGAATAGTCCTTGGCGGTGGTGTCGGTTGTGCAATTCCCATTGCAATATACAATAACAAACAACGCAAACAGGACGAATTGAGATTGTAATGCGTTATTATCATACATAGCTGTGTGCCGCAAATTTTGTACACAAAAATCCCTCCTACGGTTTTTTCCTTAGGAGGGATTTTTATAGCCTGATACGCGAATGCGCAATGGCTTTATGCCTTTGTGGTAACGGTTTTCACCTTGCTCCAAGCGCTGTAATACTTCTTGTCGTTAACCACCTTGTAGGTGCGTACTCGTACATAGTACTTTTTCTTAGCCTTAAGATTTGTCATCTTGTAGCTGATATTCTTAGTGCCCTTTATTGTAACAGTCTTTTTTGTACTGAATGATTTGCCGGTAGAGCATTGCACCTGATAACCGGTTGTTTGTGTGGAGCGTCTGTAGTACTTTACAAGGAATCCTTTTTTAGTTCCCGATATACCTCGAATACTTGTGCTCCTTGGTACAATGGTAAATTTCATTGGTTTGTAAATCAGGTATTTTTCGCAATCATCGGCGTTTTCTACAAGGACTGTTGCGGTTCCAACCTTTGTGTTGTTTTCGTATTCGTAATCAATTCTTGAGCCGTCGATTCTTGTGCCCTTTGTGTTATATACGGCAACTGTAGGCTTTTTGCTCTTGCCGTCATACACATACTTGCTTTTGCTGATTACAAACTTGCTGGGTGCGGCAATGCTGCTGATTTTCTTTTCGTAAGAACATACGGTGCAACAGTCGGCAACATATCCGTCACCTTTCATTATACCTAATTCAAACTCTCTGGCGTCCATATATACGCCCGGTTCGGTACCTCTCTCGTATGCGTGGGAGGTGTGGGGCTTTACGCTGAGCGTACCGGAAAAAGATGTGGAGTCCTCAAAGTATGCCTCAACCTCGATGATGTACTTTTTGCCGGCAACAAATTTGTCGTATCCTACGGCAGGCACCTTGGAATCGCAGTCGATCATATTCCAGTTGTAGTCGTTATCCGCCATATCTGTGATTGTGATGTCCACATAATCCCACAGCCCGTATTTTGCGTCGGTGTCCAGCACAAATTCCATAGCGCCGTCCTTGGTCGGAGTGTATTTTAGGTAATATGTGTCGTCACTTTTTACAGTAAAGTTGACCGGAGCCGCTTCGGTAATTTCCGTAGCTGAGTATTTTGTGTTGGCGTAAGCATTTACCATACCCACGGACATTGTTGTCACCAGCATAACCAGTGACATTGCTAATGATAATACTTTTTTCATAATAAATTCCTTTCTTATTTCATTACTACTGTTGCTATTACGTATGCTGCGTATCCGCCCAGCGTCAGCACGCCCTGCCAACGATGGAATTTTTTGCTGATAATTGTAGGAATTACTGCAATGGCGATAGCGCCCAGGCATACAACCATATCAATCTGTACACTGCTTACGGCTACTGCCAGCGCGTCACCGGTCTTGCCTAAAGATATGAACGAACAGATAGGCAGAATGAGTGTCAGGTCAATAATGTTTGCGCCCAAAATATTACCTACGGACAGTGCGCCCTCTTTTTTGCGCAGAGCGGTGATTGTGGTAACAAGCTCCGGCAACGAAGTGCCGATTGCAATAGCGATTACGCTGATTAGTCTCTGTGGAATACCGATGTCCTCGGCCAGTACAGTACCTGCGTTAACCAGCAGCTCTGCACCCACAACCGTACACGCGGCACCCACAACAAACATTACCACATTTTTTATCCACTCGCCGGTGGTGGCACTTGCCTTTGACGGAACAATGTTGTCCTCCTCCTGGATGCCGATGCTGTCAGGACTGGGCTCAATCTGTGTATCCGCATTTTTCATAGAAATAAAGTTCTCGATAAAGAATGCAATAAATATTACAAACAGAATAATAAGGCCTACCGTTGATAGCGAAAAGTACTCGTTAACCTCGCCCTTAACAAATTCTGCCTGGAATCTTTCTGTAAAAATACAGCCTACAATAAGCATAGCCGCAGCTGCGAACATAAGACAGCCCTTTGGCGCAAATTCCTTTCGCTTTACGGCAAATGGCATACACACTATGAACAGACCCATTATCATTGCTGTGTTGGCTGTTACCGAGCCGATTGCGTTACCGGCAGCCATCTCTACATTGCCCTGTACCGTAGCCGCCACGCTGACTATCATTTCGGGTAGGGTAGTGGCAATTGATACAATGGTTGCACCTATTACAAACTTTGGTACACCCAGTACCTCAGCAATCCAGCTTGCGCTGTCGACAAACCAGTCTCCGCCTTTGATAATCAGTGCCAGTCCTACTATAAACAGCACCAGATTAAGCCAAGCCGGAGATGTTGCAAAAAATGATTCAATAAATTCCATATTTTTCGCTCCTTAATTTTATAGATTTAATATACATTATATTACCCGGATTTGTCAATATAATCTCCATTATTTGACTATTATTTAATTAGTGTTGATTTTGACTCGATATATTGGTATAATTATAACAAATTATTATTTGGAGTTGGCGTTATGGCAAAAAAAGATAAAAAGAATTTACTGTCAATACTTGTACCTGCCGTTGCAGCTGTTGTGGTTGTGCTGGCTTTGTTTGCCGGCGGTAGGATTAGCAATCATGTTACCACTACCGTATCCACCACCGTTTCTCAACCAAAGGCGGAGCAGACCACCTCTCCCCAAACCACCCAGTCTACAAATGCAAAGGTTAACATTGTGGCTGTAGGCGACAATCTTATTCATATGCCGATAGTCAATTCCGGCAAAAAAAGCGACGGCTCATACGACTTTAACTATATTTATGAGGATATTTCTCCTTATATCAAGGAAGCTGACATTGCCGTTATCAATCAGGAGACAATGCTGGGCGGCGACAGCTTTGAATATTCCGGCTATCCCTGCTTCAATACTCCCTGGGAGATAGGCGAGGCTGCTATCAATGCAGGATTTGACCTTTTTACCTGCGCCACAAACCATACCTTGGACATTGGATTCAGCGGTATAGAAAAGGAGTGCGAGTTCTTTGCGAATCATCCGGAGGTAACTCATGTCGGCAGTTATACCTCGGAGGAGGATTATAACTCCATCACATATATGACAAAAAATGACATTACCTTTGCTATGCTCAATTATACCTTCGAGACCAACGGTATTCCCGTTCCCACCGATAGGTCATACTGCGTGTCCCTGCTCACCAAGGAAAAGGTGACAGCCGATGTAAAGAAAGCAAAGGAAAAGGCTGATGTTATCATCATTTTCCCGCACTGGGGCGAGGAGAACAGCCACGATGTCAACAGCGTTCAGCAGGAATTTGTAAAGCTGTTTTCCGACCTGGGGGTTGATATTGTTATCGGCACTCATCCCCATGTGCTCCAGCCGGTAGAATGGGTTAAGAACGAAAAAACCGGCAAGAAGATGCTGGTGTACTATTCCATCGGTAACTTCCTGTCACGCCAGACCAATCTCAACCAGCTTTGCGGCGGTATGGCAGAGATTACGGTTGAGCGTATCGACGGCAAAATAAAGATTACTAACGCAAAGCTTGCTCCTGTATGCGATTTTTACAAATACAGCGGCGACGGCCTTAAGTTCTCTTTGTACAAATTGTCGGATTACAGCGACGATATTGCAAAGAGTCATGTGATGTACTCCAGCGGCGCTACCCCAAAGTATTTTAGAGAGCTGTGCCAGCAGGTAATCAGCGAAGAATTTCTTGATTTGGAGTGATTTTGTGTATTTGCCTCCCGTTTGGGAGGCATTTTTGTATTATTGTACAATTATATTGTTATATTTTTGTAATGTATTATATATTGCTATAATGGGGTAGGTATGGTATAATTTATGCGTATAATTGTGCGTTTATATCTATCTACAGATATAATGCTAAAGGAGGAATAACTTTGAAAGAAGCAAAAGCTATGGCATTTGTTAACGCCTACGGCGTCCTTGCCACATTGGAAAACCTTTGTGATATGGACGAAGAGGCAAAGGCAGTATGCCAAGGACTGAAAAAGCCGGTTGCACTATGTTTTGAGGTTGCTGACGGTCCATGCGTGACCTACAAGTTTTCGTCAGAGGGCTGCAAGATGGTTGAGGGTGATACCGAATGTACCTGCAAAATGAAGTTTGCAAGTCCGGAAAAATTTAATGCCCTTATCGACGACAACAAGCCCGGTATCCCGGCAAAGAATATTGCTCAGGTGCTCTCATTCTTGCTTGGCCCGTTCACAAAGCTTACCGACATTCTCACTAAGTATCTTATGCCTAATGAGGAAGACCTTAAGGACAAGGAATTTTTCAACAAATCCACCATGCTGACAATGTACACTATCGGCGGCGCTATTTGTGCATTGGCAAACAACGATACCATCAGTAAGCAATCAGCATCCTACATTGTTGACGGTGACATTCAGATGGGCATTACCGATGTAATGTATGTTACACTTAGAGTTAGAGACCATAAGATTGAGCTCATTAAGGAAAAACCGCAGACCCCAAGAGCAATTATGGAATTTAAGACAATAGAGCTTGCCAACAGCCTGTTCAACGGCACGGCATCCACAATGGCAGAGCTTTGCGCCGGCAACATCTATATGAGAGGTATGATTAACATGCTGGACAATGTTAACCGTATCCTCGACAGAGTTGCTGTGTACTTAGGTTAAGGAGGTCTATGATTTATGAGCAAATATCCGGAATACACACACGAAAAATCACAGGAGTGGTTTGGCAGAGCACTTAACGCCATTCCCTCCGGTGTTTACGGACACCTTGGCCCGTCCGAGGGTCTGTTCTTACCTATTACTAAGTGGCCACTTATGCTTGACCACGCAAAGGGTACATATTTTTGGGATGTAGATGGCAACAAGTATCTTGACTTTATGTGCGCTTACGGCCCTAATGTACTCGGCTACTGCGATGATGATGTTGACGCTGCTGCTATTGCACAGCTCAAGGTGGGCAACTGTACCACATCTCCATCCTACAAGATGGTAGAGTGTGCAGAACTGCTAAAGGATACTGTGGCTACTGCTGACTGGGCATTCTTTATGAAGAACGGCTCGGACGCAACTACATTTTCTGTTATGTGTGCCAGAGCGCATACCGGCAAATCCAAGATTCTTTTCTTCAAGGGTTATTACCACGGTGACTTCCAGTGGGCACAAAAGGCAGATTATCCCGGCATTCTTGAGGACGATGTAAAGAACAATATTGTCGTTCCTTGGTTCGACCTTGATGCTATGCAGGCTGCTTATGATGCCAACAACGGCGACATTGCCGCGCTTATTGCACAGCCTTACGACCACGGCAATTTCTTTGACAACAAATGTGCCTCAAAAGAGGAGTGGGCTAAGGTACGCAAGTGGTGCGATGACCACGATGTACTCATCATCATTGATGATGTTCGTACCGGCTTCCGTCTTGACCTGGCAGGCTCAGACCATTACTACGGTTTCAAGGCAGACCTTATCTGCTTCTGCAAGGCTTTGGCTAACGGATACAATATGTCAGCTGTTTGCGGTCAGGAGCACATGAAGAATACTGCTTCGTCAGTTGTATATACAGGCTCTTATTGGATGAGTGCAGAGCCGTTTGCTGCCTGCCTTGCTTGTATCCCCAAGATGAAGAGACTTGACACGCCGACCATGTTCAGAGAAAAGGGCATTATGCTCACCGACGGCCTGAAAGCAGCAGGCAAGGAGCACGGCTTCAATCTTGTTGTATCGGGCGAGCCGGCGCTGTTCTATCTCCGTATTGCCAATGATGACAGCCTTATGCTTCATCAGGAGTGGATTGCAGAGTGCGTTAGCCGCGGATTGTTCCTGGCTTCTCACCACAACCACTTTATGAACGCATCTGTTACAGATGACGATATTAAGCTTGCAATTGATATTGCAGAGGATGCATTCGGCGTAGTTGCCGCTAACCATCCTGAGCTTGACTTGAAGTAATAAATCAGCGGGTGTACCGACCGTTCACCCGCATATATAAATGAAAGGGGTAAATTTATGCCAGCAGAATTCAAAGCATTTGATAAGGATGAATGGATTCGCCTCGAAAAGAAAGCGGACTATCTCAGAAGATATTGTTTGCAGACTGCTATTTGGGGCGGTTCGGGTCATGTAGGCGGCTCATTGTCAGCAATGGATGCCATGACCATTCTTTATCACAGATTTATGAAATTTGATGTTAACAATCCGGAGATGGAGGACAGAGACAGATTCATTTTGTCCAAGGGTCACTGTGCAGTAGGCTACGCGCCGATTCTTGTTGACCTGGGCTTTATGCCTGAGGACGAGCTAAAAATCTTTAACCTCACAGGCGCAAAAATCGGTATGCACCTTGACTGCAATAAGGTAAAGGGTGTTGACTGTTCAACAGGCTCTCTGGGTCACGGTCTCTCTCTTGCAGTGGGCTTTGCTCTGGCAGGCAGAGTTAAGGGCATTGACTATATGAACTATGTTCTCACCGGTGACGGCGAGCTAAATGAGGGCTCAAACTGGGAGGCTGCTATGAGTGCGGCTCAGTTCAAGCTGTCCAATGTTGTGGTACTTGCCGACAACAACAAGTGTATGATTGACGGCAGAGTTGACGACGAGATGAAGGTTGAGCCTCTTGACAAAAAGTTTGAGGCATTCGGCTTTAATGTAATCCGCGTTGACGGCCATAATATGAAGGAGCTTAATGACGCTATCGAGTCCGCCATCAAGAATCATCAGGACGGCGGCGACAAGCCGACTGCCATCGTTATGGACACCTTTAAGGGCGCAGGCGTTGACTTTATGCAGGACAACTACCTGTGGCACTACGGCTCACTGGATGATGAGCACAAGGAGCAGGCTTTTGCTTCTCTCGACAAATATCTCGAAACACGCCTTGAGCGCGTAGAAAAGGAGGCGTAAGACTATGGGTGGAATGAATTATACAATGACAGATACCACAAAGCTGTCAACTGCAGAGTGCTATGGTATTGCGCTTTGTGAGTTGGGTGAGGAGCACAAGGATGTTGTTGCTCTTACTGCCGACCTTGCCAAGTCCACAAAGATTGGTATGTTCGGTCAGCAATTCCCTGACAGATTTTTTAATGTAGGTATTGCAGAGCAAAACCTATTCGGTGTTGCTGCCGGTATGGCAAAGAATGGTCTTATTCCGTTTGCTTCAACATTTGCTATCTTTACCGCTGCTCGTTCTCTGGACCAGATTCATACTGACATCTGCTACCAGAATGTACCGGTAAAGATGATTGCTACCCACGCAGGTACATCATTCGGTCAGGCAGGCTCTACTCACCATTCACTTATTGATATGGCTTGTATGAGAACATTGCCGAATATGACAGTTATCTGTCCTTGCGACGGTGCAGAGACCTACCATGCAGTTAAGGCTGCTTACGATATTGAAGGTCCGGTTTATATTCGTATCAACCGTGGCTTCGACCAGGTTATCTACAAAAATGTTGATGACTGCAAGTTTGAGTGGAACAAAGCAACTGTTATGAACGAGGGTACAGATATTACCGTTATCGCTTGCGGCTCTTGTGTATTTGAGGCTATGCAGGCTGCCCGTATGGCTGCTGCCGACGGAGGCCTTAGCGTCAGAGTTATCAATATGCACACAATCAAGCCTATCGACGAAGAGGCTGTTATGAGCGCAATTATGGACACTCGCCGTATCATCACTGCAGAGGACCACGAGGTTATGGGCGGTCTGGGCTCTGCTGTTGCCGAGGTTGTTGCAAAGAGTGGCAAGGCTTGTGCATTCAAAATGCTTGGCCACCAGAATGCTTTTTCAACAATCGGCCTTCAGGAGGATCTTCTCGCTCTGGCAAAGATTGATGCCAACGGTATCGCAGAAACTATCCAAGAGATGATGCACGCTGATTTCGAAGCAGATGATGCTTGGGACGATGAGTTCTGATTTGTCTTGATCACATCAACTACTTGAAAGGAGTGTATTATTATGCCAAGCGATGAGGTTCGCTACACTAACAAGGTCTTTATGGCCGGTGCACTGCCGCTTATGAAGACCATTGCTACCGATGTCCCTGAGCTGAAAAAGAAGTTTGAGGGCGTCAACGCTATATACCAGGTATCCGCTATGGTTAATGTGGAGGACAAGGAGGCTGTTCACTTTATTGTAGAGAACGGCGAATGGTCCGTTAAGCTGGGCGAATATCTTGGCCAGGAAAAAATTGATGGCGAGCTTGCTTTTTCTTCTATGGAAAAGATGAATGCTTTTATGAAAGGCGATATGACCAAGCTCCCTAAAATGAAAATCAAGAGCTTCGGCAAGTTCTTGAAATTTATGCAGGTATTGCTTAAGATGTCTGCGTTACTGGGCATCAAGGACCCCAAGGATGTCAAGACCGAGGCTGACCAGGTGCTGCTTTGCAAATTGTATTTTTACCTGCTGTCATCCGGTATTTCCCAACTTAACAAGCTGGGGCATCCCGATATTCACGAGTGGGCGCTTAAGTCCCCGGACCGCTGCTATCAGTGGGAGGTTGTTGGCCATCCCGAATGTACTGCATACATTCGTGTCAAGGCCGGCAAATCCAGAGCCGGTAGGGGCGAGTACAAGAGAGCAAAACCGTTCTTCAATATGAAGTTCGATTGTCCTATGTCGGCATTGGCTATTCTTATGGGCACCGGCGATATGTTCGAGATGACTGCTAACCAAAATCTGATGATGGAGGGCGGTCCCGAATTCGGTGTACAGATTGGCGACTATATGATGATAGTAGGAGCTCTTGCATCTTAATTGTAAAAAACAGTTTCCCGTCCGGGAAACTGTTTTTTATATAAAATAGGGAGGCACCGATATAGTGCCTCCCTCATTCTTGTGTATTCGTTTAGTAAATACCTTGCTCCATCATTGCTTGTGCAACCTTTTCAAATCCGGCAATATTTGCGCCGGCAACCAGGTTATAACCCAGTCCGTATTTTTCGGCTGCGGCTACGGAGTTGTTGTATATATTGACCATAGCGGTATGTAGCTTTTTGTCAACCTCTTCGGCTGTCCAGGAAAGTCGTTGGCTGTTTTGGCTCATTTCCAGACCGGATACGCATACGCCGCCTGCGTTTACTGCCTTTGACGGTGCAACGATAACACCCTCGGTATCAATAAAGAGATTGAGCGCATCCTCGGTTGTCGGCATATTTGCAAATTCAATATAGTATTTTGTACCGTTTGCAATAATCTT
>JAQXWS010000010.1 GCA_029225565.1 Eubacteriales bacterium | reverse complement strand
ATTTCAGAATAGTATATTTGCCTCGACTCAGCGTACTCAAGGACTCCATGGAGGCCCTTGCAGATTTCCTGAAAGGATACAGACAATAATAAACAACACCTTGTGGAATTACCCACAAGGTGTCAGACTGTCGATAAAGTGGGTTGAACCACGCCAAATAATATAATATGTAATCGATTTCTGCCTCTCTTGAGTAAAGAAAGGTTGGTGCGATTTATCGCACTCATAGAGATTATAAAAGCGGCTTAGATTCATCATTAGATGTCTAAGCCGCTTTTACAATCTCTACGAGTGCGATAAATCGCACCCGCCTTTCTTTACTCAAGAGAGGCGGAAATGGTTATATATTATACATTATTTTGCGTGGTTCAACCCGCTTTATCGACAGTCTGACGCCTTGTGGATAGTTCTACAAGGTGTTTTGATTTATTGTCTGTACCCTTTCAGGAAATCTGCAAGGGCCTCCATGGAGTCCTTGAGTACGCTGAGTCGAGGCAAATATACTATTCTGAAATGGTCGGGTTCTCCCCAGTTGAATCCTCCTCCGTGTACCAGCAGTACCTGCTTTTGTCTGAGAAAATCCAAAGCAAACTGCTCGTCGTCCTTGATGTTATACATCTTTGTATCAATCTTGGGGAATGCGTAAAATGCAGCCTTTGGCTTCACTACCGAAATGCCGGGAATATCATTGAGGGCGTTGTAGATATATTCTCGTTGCTGGTATATTCTGCCGCCCGGCTTAACATATTTTTCTACACTTTGGGTGCCGCCCAAGGCAGTCTGCACCACGGACTGTGCCGGCACATTGGAGCACAGGCGCATATTGGACAGCATATTTATGCCGTCAATATAGTCCCTGGCAATTCCCTTATTGCCGCTGAGTATCATCCATCCGATACGGAAGCCTGCAATCATATGTGATTTGGATAATCCGCTAAAGGTTACGCAGAACAGGTCCGGAGCCAGCGACGCAATGGATATATGCTCCTGACCGTCCATTACCAGTCTGTCATATATTTCGTCAGAAAAAATAATCAGGTTATTCTCTCTGGCAATATCAACTATTTGCTCCAGCACCTCCCTTGGGTACAGAGCGCCGGTGGGGTTGTTGGGGTTGATGATTACGATTGCCTTTGTTTTGGAGGTAATTTTGCTTTTTATATCATCAATATCGGGATACCAGTCAGCCTGTTCGTCACAGATATAGTGCACTGCCTTGCCGCCGGACAGAGTTGCAGTGGCGGTCCACAGCGGATAATCCGGAGCCGGAATAAGAATTTCGTCACCCGCATCCAACAGAGCTTGCATACACAAATTGATTAATTCGCTGACACCGTTGCCGGTGTAAATGTCGTCTATGGTAACATTGGGAATATTTTTTAGCTGAGAGTATTGCATAATCGCCTTGCGAGCAGCAAATAATCCCTTTGAGTCCGAATATCCCTGGCATTCCTTGAGCTGGTGCTGC
Organism: Eubacteriales bacterium; assembly: GCA_029225565.1. Taxonomy (GTDB): domain Bacteria; phylum Bacillota; class Clostridia; order Oscillospirales; family Acutalibacteraceae; genus Eubacterium_R. The sequence goes on along the minus strand of JAQXWS010000010.1, from coordinate 38,071 downwards.
ATATCCATAATTACCTCGTCGGGAGTACAAAATCCGAAGGGCGCAGGGTTGCCGATATTCAGCTTTAGGATGTTGAGTCCTCTGGCCTCCATCCTTGCGGCCTCGTCAACTACCGGGCCACGCACATCGTACAGTACATTGTCGAGCTTTGACGATTTGTTTATCATAATCATTCCTCCAATTATTGGCTTATTATACCACCGGAATTACGGTATATCAATAAATATTACAAAAAAATTGAAATTCCCAATTATTGATGATATAATGTAAAAAGTATATTTAAGGAGTTGATATATATGAAATTAGATACTATCTGTGTCCAGGGCACATATAAGCCAAAGAACGGTGAGCCCAGGGTAATGCCCGTTATCCAAAGCACTACCTACAAGTACGAGTCCTCCGAGGCTATGGGCGACCTATTTGACCTTAAGGCCAGCGGATACTTTTATTCTCGCTTGCAAAATCCTACCTGCGATAATGCGGCTTCCAAGATTGCTGCCCTTGAGGGTGGGGTGGCAGGTATGCTCACAGGCTCCGGTCAGGCAGCAAATTTTTATGCCATATTTAATATTGCCCAGGCAGGGGACCATATTGTGTCATCATCTGCAATTTACGGAGGCACATTCAATCTTTTTAATGTGACTATGCGCAAGCTGGGTATTGATTTTACCTTTGTATCTCCCCAGGCAACCGAGGAGGAGCTTCAAAACGCTGTTCAGCCCAATACAAAGGCAATTTTCGGCGAGACTATTTCTAACCCCAGCCTGGATGTATTGGATATTGAGCTGTTTGCCAAGGTAGCCCATGATAACGGTATTCCTCTTATTGTGGACAATACCTTTGCTACTCCCATCAACTGCCGTGTGTTCGATTGGGGCGTTGATATAGTAACCCATTCCACTACCAAGTATATGGAGGGTCACGCCTCTACCATCGGCGGTGCCATAGTTGACAGCGGCAATTTTGACTGGACCCGCAACGACAAGTTCCCGGGTCTTACCACTCCTGATGACAGTTATCACGGACTTGTATATACCCAGGCATTCGGCAAGGGTGCATATATCACAAAGGCAACTGTTCAGCTTATGCGTGACCTGGGGTCGGTCCAGTCGCCCAACGACGCATTTTTGCTTAATGTGGGATTGGAGACCTTGCATCTGCGTATGGCCCGTCATTGTGAGAATGCGCTTGCCGTTGCCAAGTATCTCCGAAATCACGAAAAAATCACTTGGGTAAACTGTGCTATGCTTCCCGGTGACAAGCAGTACGATTTGGCAAAGAAATATATGCCCAACGGCACCTGCGGAGTTGTTTCCTTTGGTATTAAGGGCGGCAGAGAAGCCGCTACCAAGTTTATGGATTCCCTGCGTCTGGCGGCAATTGTAACTCATGTAGCCGATGCCCGCACCTGCTGTCTGCATCCGGCATCCACCACTCACCGTCAGCTGACAGACCGCCAACTGGAGGAGTGCGGCGTTAGCCCCGACCTTATCCGTTTTTCGTGCGGTATTGAGGCTGCCGAGGATATTATCGCAGATATTGAACAGGCATTGGCGCAGATTTAACAAAAAGAACAGAGAGATATGACAGATTTTTTTAAAAACAAAGCATTGGGTATTCTGCCCTGCATACTGATTGCGGGTATATCCACATTTTTGGCCACTATTAATATCGGCTCGTTTTCATTTGAGGTTATAGGTGCGCCGGTATTTGCCATTGTGCTGGGTATGATTGTCACAGCAGTTGCACCAAAGTTCGCTACCGGCGACAGCATTAAGCAGGGCATCACTTTTACTTCAAAAAAGATTTTGCAATGGGCAGTAATTATACTTGGCTTTACACTTAACATAAAGACGGTTGTGTCCGTGGGTGGCAAAAGCCTGCCTGTAATTATTGCAACTATCGGTGTGTCGCTGCTGGTGGCGTTCCTTATGTGCCGCATTATGAGGGTCAACAAAAATGTGGCTACCTTGGTTGGCGTGGGCTCGTCCGTTTGCGGAGGCTCTGCCATTGCGGCCACGGCGCCGGTCATTGACGCCGATGACGAGGAGATAGCCCAGTCAATATCGGTAATATTTTTGTTCAATGTAATTGCGGCGCTGATATTCCCGACTCTGGGCAATGCTATGCATTTGTCCAACGACGGATTTGCGTTATTTGCCGGAACGGCGGTAAATGATACATCCTCAGTTACTGCTGCCGCATCTGCCTGGGACAGTATGATGAATACCAACGGTATTGTTCTGGCGCAGGCAACCACCGTCAAGCTTACTCGTACCCTCGCTATTATCCCTATAACGGTGGTTATTGCTCTTTTCAGAACTCGCAGGGCAAAAAAGTCCGGTGCAGAGGGTACCAAGGTTTCTATAAAAAAGATATTCCCCTGGTTTATTATATACTTTGTGGCGGCGTCCCTGATTACCACCCTTGTGGCATATCTGCCGGAGAGCAGCTTTACAGCGTTTTATGCCGATTATTTTGTAAAGGGAGCCAAGTGGCTGGCAAAGTTCTTTATCGCTATGGCTATGTGCGCTATCGGCCTTAACACGAATATCGTCACTTTGGTCAAGAAGGGCGGCAAGCCCATTGCCTTGGGCTTTACCTGTTGGGTCAGCATTGCGGCAGTCAGCCTTTTGATGCAGAGAGTATTAGGATATTGGTAAGTATTCGTAGAGGTGTGCATTGCGCGCCTCTTTTTTGCAGGCTTTTACGGATATAATCATTTGCTATCGTATAATTGTGACTGTATGCCAAAGAATATATAGTGATGGGTCAATTATCATTGGCAGCCAATAGTTTTTGTAGCAGACGGCTGTTGATTTTCTTGCCGAAAATTATTATTGATTACATACAGGCTTGTTGTTATAATATTTTTAGATTTGGCAAGGAGTGAGGAAATGCAAAAACGACGCGCCACTATGTTTGTTGTGCTGGCAGGTGTGCTGTGGGGTATTATCAGCATTTTTGTCAACGCCCTCACCGGTATGGGTTATACCGGGGTGGAGATTTGTTTTGCCCGCACAGTTGTTTGCTCCGTGCTGTTGGGTATCTTTTTGTTGATATATGACAGGGAACTGTTCAAAATCAGGCTCAGGCATATATGGATGTTCATAGGTACGGGTATTATCAGCCTGACCCTGTTTTGTTTTTGCTATTTTACCACAATTATCAATGTTGAGGCATCTGTTGCCGTTGCCCTGCTGTACACCTCGCCGGTGTTTGTAATGCTGTTTTCGGCACTGCTGTTTAAGGAAAAAATCGGCACAAAAAAGATATTAGCCATCATTCTTACTGTTGCAGGCTGCGGTCTTATATCCGGATTTGTGGGTTCGGGCAGTACAATGAGCATTGGGTCATTGATGATAGGTATCGGCGCAGGATTCTTTTATGCACTGTATTCCATATTCGGCAGGTATGCTCTTGCCCATTACAAGCCCCTGACAATTAATTTTTACACCTTTTTGTTTGCTTCCGTCGGCTTTATGTTTATTATCAAGCCGTCCCAGTATGCTCACATTTTTGCCTCTGATACTAAGGCGCTGGGAGTAATTATTGTGTCTGGTGTAGTTTGTGGCATTTTGCCGTATTTGTTTTATACAATCGGTCTTGACCACTTGGATACATCCGTTGCAGGTGTATTGGTGGCTGTTGAGCCGTTGGTGGGTTGTCTGGTAGGTATCATCGGATTTAACGAGACCACCAACCCTGCCAAAATATTGGGCATAGTGATGATACTGGTATCTATTTTGGTACTGAGCTTTGAGCCCGGGAGGAAGAGTAATGGAGATTAAGTTAGGAAAATACAGGCACTTTAAGGGCAATGAGTATGAGGTAATCGGTGTTGCCAGGCATAGCGAAAGTATGCAGGAAATGGTGGTGTACCGCGCATTATACGGTGATGGCGGACTATGGGTACGCCCGGCAGAAATGTGGCAAGACACCGTCACCCGTGAGGGCGTCACCTATCAGCGATTTACATATATAGGGGATTGATTATGATTACTTGTTTTTGGGTTGCCCTGGGCGGCGCAATAGGCTCGGTTCTCAGGTATCTTGTGGGATTAATAAATATCAACGATTCCGTAATTTTTCCCTACAAGACATTGATAATCAACATTGTAGGCTCGCTGGTAATCGGTATAACAGTTGCTCTTGCCGGCAAATACTCAAACGCAGACGCAAATATTATTCTGTTTTTGAAGGTAGGTATTTGCGGCGGATTTACTACATTTTCTACCTTTGCGTTGGAGAGTTTCGGCCTTGTACACGACGGCAGGCTGTGGGCGGCGGTTTTGTACATATTGCTCAGCGTACTGCTGTCCATAGGCGCAGTATTTTTAGGCCAAGCAATAGTAAAATAAGAAATAAAGAACACCCCTCGACTTTTGCGGTTGAGGGGTGTTGTTATGTTAAAATGAGATTCTGTATGCCTTTACGCCGTGAGGCTGGATATTGGCTTTGATTACATCGTTGTGGTAGGTTTGTGCGCTCCACAGGTCGTATATCTCTGCGTTGTTAGTACGGCTCACGCCAAGGTACTTTACATCCTTCAGGGTGTCTATGTCGTACTCGATAGTAACCTTCTTTTTGCTTTTGTTAAAGAAGCAGATTGCCACATCTCCATTGGCAAGAGGACGAGCCAAAATATCAATGCTGCCTTCCTTGCCGATTTTCTTAGCAGGGGCAACCAGAGGGTCCTGGTCTATGTCAATCATATCCTCGTTAGTAAGGATTGAAAGGAGCACCTTATTCTTTTTTGTGTCCTCGGTCAGCAGGCGAACATCGTTGCCCAGTACCAGCGGAGCCGCCATCATACACCATAGTGTAAAGTGGGATTTGTTCTCCTCAGGTGTCAGCTTTCCGTTGCCGACCTCCAGCATATCGGGGTCATTTACATGGCCGGGTCTCGTGTGCTTGTACAGTCGCAAATTGAATTTGTATATAGCGGTTATGCTTGTCCAATTTGCCATAATATCGTGGGTTGTGCGCCACATATTGCCCACCTTTGCGCCCCAGTTCCATGGCTTTGCGGTACCCCATTCGCACAGGGAGTAGGTGATTGGCTTTTCTTCTGTATGATTGAATTTTGCCCAATCCCTTGATGCGCTGATAAGCGCGTCGCCCATACGCTTGTACTGAATATAGGACGAGTCCGCACGGGTTACAACAGGGTTGCACAGCACAATGTGGTTAGCACCTGACTGCATATCAACGGTAATTTGCGCTCTGCCGTCAGGTGTAAATCCCTTTCCGGCCGGGAAAAATACTTCGTTAACCTTGCCGTTGATTACGATTTGGAGGTATCTGCGCTTGAATGCCATTGTCTTGTTAAAATGGACTGTAAGTGCGTATTTTCCGCTTGTGGGGATATTTACATCAAAGTACGCAGTACCTGCATTGTGATTGAGCATACCCATTGCCTTGCCGGTAGGAAGGTCTTTAATTTTTACGGTTTTGGCTTTTCCGGTGTATTTTGCATTGTCGGGGGATAGCCTTATGATGGCACGCTGACCTATGGGACTGATGTCCACATACTCGATTGCCGGTGTTGTACCGCTGATAGCCTCGTTGTGACAAAAGTCGTACTTAAAGTATTCGATTCCCCAGGATGCAAAGGTCCTGGCATCCAGCTCCTCCGTGCCCAGGCTCGCAGGCAAATCCTCGCAGGTGAGGGTGCCGTTGGAGGCATATATGCCCAGTTTGAGACCCATTGCGTTCACTCTGTCGCACAGTGCCTTGATGCCTGACGGAAAAGTTTCCAAATCGCCCTGCAGCTTGCCGTCCGCATCACGCTGTGAGCTTTGCCAGCAGTCGTCCAGATTGATGTACTTGTATCCGGCGTCTGCCAGTCCGGTGGAGCACATAGCTCTTGCCACCTCAACAATAGTGTCCTCGTCGATGTGGTTGCGCATGGTGTTCCAGCTGGACCATCCCATAAGGGGAGTTCTTGCAGCGCCGTTGTCGTAATCCGGCACATTGTCAATATCAATGGTGAGCTTTGTGGGCGCAAGTTTTTTTAGTGCGCAAAGGGGGCATTTGCCCTCTGCAACCATAGCCGCAAACCATGTGACAAATACAATCAGCGCTATCACCAGTATTGCAATAATTACAATCAAAAATGCCATATTTAACAGCCTCTTTTCTTATCTTCGGGTTTATAACAACCCGATTTTTTTAAAATAATCCAATTCTTTTTTTGCTTCTATATTTGTTATTTCCGTACCCATATTCGATACGGTGTCAATTACGAATTTCCTTCTGTTTTTCAGGTTATATATCAGTCGGTACGCCCATGCTACAGGCAACAGATACGGTCTGCCGTCAATAAAGCCTATGTACGGCAGGCGCCTCATTTTTTCGTACGGTGGCAGCAGCAGCTTCAGCCTGCTGTCAGGGTTGCCTGAACCTTGCTCCAGCTCCTTGCGTTGTACCACAGCAGCCTTGTTGCGGTTCATATTGCCGAAGGCACCGTATGCCAGCAGAAACTCTTGGGTTTGCAGGGTGTCCTTTTTGTAATCGGTACCTATGCCGAACCATTGGTAACACACCGTCAGTATCACCTTTGCAAATTCGCCCAGTCCCTGCCTGTCCAAAAAGTCGATTACCCATTGGCAATCAATATCACATTTCTTGAGCATAACTGCAAGGTCAAGAATCATTTTTGCACCTGCACCGTAAAACCAAAAGTGGTGGGCAATATGCCCTATTAGGTAAGCAAAGTGATAATTATCCTCCGGCTTGCCTCTGCCGTTGCAGTCGTATTCTGCATGCTGGGCTGCGTCGCAGAACAGCGCCCCCAAATCGTGGCTGCCTATGGTGTCGCTGACAATTTTTGTATGCAGCTCGATTCTTACGCCGTCGCATATATATTCCTGTACATCGCCTCCCGGCATATCCAGTACAAGTCCGTTGTCAATCAGCAGCTTTTGAGCCTTGGATTTATCCCGGGGACTAATCAGTATGTCTATGTCTCCCATAAGCCTGGCCTCGGGCACGGGATAATATTCTCTCAGTACAATCCCTTTGAATGGAAGATATTGTATTGAGCCCCTTGACAGTATGGAGCAGATTTTTTCGTACACGGCAGTCTGCTTTGTGCAGACAAAAATGCTGTCGAAAAAGCTGTTCTCCAGTTTCTTGTATATTTCCGTTGGTACTACGCCGGGATTGACGGCGTTTTTGATTACGCAAAACACGGTGGGACACAGATTGTGGCATTTTGCCAGCGTCATCAGTCCGTCATAGTCCTCATCCTCAGCCAACTCCACAGCTGCGCCGTCAAGATACGCCCTCAGTAGCGTTAGCAAATACTTTTTTGGTCTGTTCATAGTCAAAATACAGCCACATTGAATGCCAGGCTAAGCACAGTGATGATAAGTCCTGCAATGAACACACCAACACATATTACGCCAAAGCTCTTTTTTCTGTCCAGATGCAGCAGAGATGCCAGCAGTGCGCCGGTCCATCCTCCGGTTCCCGGTAGAGGGATGGCAACGAACAGCAGCAGTCCCCAAATTCCGTATTTGTCTATCTTATCCCTCTTTTTTAGGGTTTTGTCCTCCAGCCAGAATATAGGCTTGTTGATTCCGGGAATCTTTTTTAACAGCTCAAATATCTGATTGATTAGCAGCAGAATGAAGGGTATGGGCAAAATATTGCCTGCAAAGCTGATTAGAAAGCCCTTGACGGTGCTCATGTGCAGCAATGATATTGCAGTGAACATACCCAGTCTGCATTCCAATACAGGGCACAGGGATATTATGAATACTACCAGCCAGTCGGGGATACCGTGGGCAGTCAGGAACTCCTGCATAGTACGACATACTTCTTGCATAACTGATTCTCCTATATTATATAATGATATATATTATTACTATTATATATAGTTATTGTCATTTAGGTACGAATATGCGCTCTCCAGAATGTTTTTGTCATTCTCGAACTTCAGGAGGCTCATGGCTCTGTCATAGGTGAGCCAGATGTAGTCCTCAATCTCCTCCTGCTGGATTACGGTAGAGGTATCCTTTGTTGTGCCCACAAAGATGGTAACCATTTTTTCTATCCTGTCGCGAATTTTGTACCTGGATACGCTGCTGTATCCGTCGATAATCTTGATGTGCAGGCCTGTTTCCTCCAGCACCTCGCGGTATGCCGTGTCCTCACAGGTCTCTCCGGGCTCTATATGACCCTTTGGGAATCCCCAATGAGCAGAGCGCTTGTTTTTTATCAGCAGGAATCTAACTTCACCCCTAATGTCCCGATACACAACAGCGCCGCAGCTGCTTTCGTACAGGCACTCAATACGATAAGTGGGGAAGTCCCTTTCCAAATTAATGTATTCCTTGATGTCATTGATGATAAAGCGGGTGCTTTTTGGAGCCACAATCCAAATATAACTTTTCCTTTTCCTGTCGCTGAGCACGGCAATAACCCTACCGTCAAAATTGCGCACAGGATGATGAATACCCATGATAAAAGCAGTTTGCTTTTCGTTAGAATATACAGTGCCAAAGTTTAGTGGATAAGTGAAGCCCGCATCATCAGTTGAGCCAATTGGTTGGGTAACCTTGACTCTAACATATTTCCCGAGCATTTTTTCACCACCGAGTATAAAGATATAACTGGATATATTATACTAAATTTTCTCTTTTATTACAAGTATTATATTATTATATTAATTACATACATAATTCTGCAAAAAAGGACACCCCCGAAGGGATGTCCTTAATAATTTGTGGTTGGTAATTAACCTGCAAGTTGTTGAAGCAGTTCAACAAGACTTTGGATTACCTCGTCGCTGTCGCCCTTCAACATACCAAGTACTTGGTCGATAACTCCTGATACGGTGTCGCTTACGCCGTCACCCAGGAGACCGCCGATAAGACCTACGATTGCATCGTAGTTACCCTTGTAATTGATTGTGTCAATAAGGTATCTGAGTACAGCAATCAATGTCTCATCCTGGTCAGCTACAACATGGATTCTACCACCGATTGTAGCAGCCTGTGAAGCCTCGTTGGTGATTACCTCACCGTGGCTTGCCAGACGGAACCAGTCAATTTCAGGAAGCTCAATGCCAAGTGCAGCACCCTTAATCTTAATGATGGAGAGTACTCCGTTGAGCAGAGCCACAACATTCTCTGCACCGATAAGCGGCTTGAGTGTGCTTGTCAGGTCATATACATCAAGGTTTACATTAACCTTGAGACCAACCTTGCCAAGCAGAGAGTTGAGGTTAACACCCAGAGCACCGAGCAAATCGTTAACATCAACGATAGGTCTTACTGCCTCAAGCAAAGCAGATACAGGTGTCAACAGATTCTCAATAATCTGCAGCAAGCCGTCGTTTGCAAAGAACAGTGACAGGTTCGGAAGAATATCTGCCAGCATCTCGATAGGTGCGTTGAGAATATCCTCTACCTTGTCGAACAGCGGGTTAATGATATCCAGCAGAATTGCGTCGTATGCATTAGCCATATCCTCTCTGTACTGGTACTGAGTCTTTATGTTGTAAACACCGAATGCCTCCAGAAGAGGTACGATTGTTGATGTGTATCCGTCGGAACCGGGAACATATACGATGTCGTACAGGCTCAGGTTACCGTCGTTAAGCAGTACATCGAGTACGCCGTAGATTGGACGAAGAACTGATACAAGAGCATTTAGGAATGAATCTCTGTCCTTAACACCCCAGCTCAGGCTTTCTGCCTTAACATTCTTCCATGAGCCGGCGCTTCTGATCTTCCTTGCTACATCCGGATAAGTTCTGCCGTAGCTTTCGTCCTCAAGGAGGTCAGCCACATTTGATGTAGAGAAGTCAATACCGATAAGCTTCAGGATGTTGTTGAGTGAGCCGATACCGTCAATCTTGACACCCTCGATTGCACCGTAGAGGCCGGTAGCAAGCTTGCCGATAATCTCGTCCTTGTAAATCATATCGGTGATAAGACCCAGGAGACCACCCTTGTCAGCAAGCAATCCACCGATAAGACCGTCGAGCATAGGAGCAAGCTGCTTACAGAAGTCAACATCCATATCTCCGTAGGAGAACTCGTAATCTGTCTTGTAGATGAAGTTGCTGTAGTCGAAGAATGAGTCTGTCTGTCTACCCATAAAGAAGTAGAAGAGAGCCTTGATGATTTCATCCATCTTTGCTTTGCTGATGTTGGTGAATACTGACTTAAGAATCTTAACGATTGTTGCGTTCTTCTTTATAGCATCAATGCTGCAAAGCAGATTCTGGAGAGCCTTAGCGTTCTTGATAATTACACTTTCGATGTAACGAAGTACTGCAAGAAGAGTTTCGCCCTGACGGCCTTCAACTATCTGTCTTGTGTACTTGCCCTGTGTGTTCATTGCAACGCTCTTTACGGTCTTGGTGGTACCGTGGCTAGCCAGCTTGTACCAGTCAATCTCAGGAAGCTTGATTGCAAGGGGCTTGCCGCCAACCTTGATGAGACCGAGAACATTGTTAAGGAACGAAACAAGTGATGTTGAGCCGAGCACAGGCTTCAGGGTCTTAGGCAGGTTATATACATCAATCTTAATCTTAACATTGAGGCCTGCCTTCTTAAGCAGTGCATTAACATCAAGTCCAAGCGCATCAAGTACATCGTTTACATCAACGATTGGCTTGATTGCATTGAGAAGTCCCGAGATAGGAGCAAGCAGATTGTTGATGCACTGGATATGTCCGTCATTTGCCATAAACAGAGCGAATGTCGGAAGCATATCAGCAAGAGTCTCAATTGGCTTGCCAATGATTTCCTCAACCTTGTTTACCAGCGGGGTAATGATGTCGAGAAGCAGATTGTCGTATGCCTTTGCAGCATCTGCCTTCAGCTGAGCGTCGGTCTTGAGACCGGTTACGCTGAGTGCTTCAAGCAGAGGAGCGATTGATGACTCGTAGCCGTTTGAACCGGGGAGGGTTACCAGGTTGAATATACCCAGTGAACCGTTTGTGAGGAGTGTATCCAGTACGCCGTACAGAGGACGAAGTACTGCAACAAGTGCGTTCAGGAATGTTGCCTTGTCCTTTACGCCCCACTTAAGCTTGGAAGCGTTAACATTCTTCCAGTTCTTTGCTGCGCCGATTACCTTTGCAGCTGCCTTGTACTGCTTGCCGTATGCCTTGTTGGTCAGGAGAGCAGCAAAGCCTGTGGTTGTGCAGTCAATATCTGTTTGTGCCAAAAGTGCTGACAATGTTGAGCTGCCAACCTTTACGCCGTCGATTGCACCGTAGAGACCGGTAGCAAGTGCGGAAATAATGCTGTCCTTGTAGAGATTATCGTCAACCAGTGACTGCAGGCTCTCAATGTCGGCAACGCCGAGGGACTTAAGCAGACCAAAGATTTTTTCGATATCGCCGTCAAGCTGGCCGGCAAACTGTGCACAGAATGCAGCATCAATATCATTGTAGCTGAATGAGTATGACTTTGACTTGTAGTCTGTGTAGCTGTAGTAGATGTTAGCTGCCTCTTGGTTGAGGAAGTAGAACACAGCTCTCACGATGTCATCCTTGGATGCTGTCTTGATTTGGTTGAATACAGAGGTGAGTACATTCTTGATAGTTGCGTTCTTCTTGATCGCATCTATGCCACACAATGTATTCTTCAGGAATGTTGCGTTCTTGATGAGTACATCTGCCACATAGCGGAGAACTGCAACAAGAACCTCGCCCTGCTTAGCCACAACTCTCTTGGTTGTGTACTTGCCCTTGTCGTTCTTTGCGGCGCTCTTAACTGTTTCCAGGGTGCCGTGAGAAGCGATTGTTGCAAGGTCAAAATCAGGGATTGTAATGTCGATGCCTGCATTCTTAAGCAATGTTCTTACAAGTGGAAGAACGATTACCTGGATGTTGCAGGTTGACAGGTTGGTGAGCTGAATATTCAGCTTTGCGTCAATGCCAAGTGCATCGGTTACGATGTCGCCAAGGCTCTTGCCGGCAATTGCTTTAATCAGCTTATCAACGTTGATACCGTGCTTGTCGAGTACACCAAGGATACCGTCCTTAGCTGTTACGATTGCAAGCAGATTGGAGATTGCCTGCATCAGGCCGTTGCTGTCGATAAAGTATGCTACATTTGGCAGTACCTTGGTAATGGTGTCGAATGGAGCATCAACTACATCGTTTACAAAGCCGAACAGTGGAGTCAGGATATTGATAATCAGATTATCCTTTGCCTTGTTGTAGTCGCTGATATACTGTGCATAAGTCTTTACATTCTTGCACATAAATGCTTCCAGGATAGGAACTATAGCACTTTCGTAGCCGTTGGTTCCGATATTTCCGGAAACTTTACCATCAAGGAGAGAATCAATGACGTCGCTTACTATAGCAGCAAGGTCAACCTTGACTGTGCTGTCATCTTTTGAGTTGTTGCTGTCGATTACCAGCTTGAGAATACCTTTCTTGATAGTAATCTTCAGTACACAACCGAAGTCGCTATCCTCAGCGATAGGAGTCTTTGTTTCGTCAAGGTTGATGCCCTTGATCATGTCAACGAGTTCAGCTTTTTGTGCAGGTGTGATTTCGTTAACAAAGCTGCCTCCCTCTGCAAGGAAGATTGCAAGTACGCCGTTGATAGGACGAAGAATTGCAGCCAAACCGTTGATGAAACCGGTCTGTGCCTTTGAGGAGCCGTTTGTGAAGCCCCAGTTTAGTGTCTTAACTTTGCTCCAGCTCTTTGCCTTAGCAAGTGTGTTGGCAGCAGATGTGTAAGTCTTGCCGTAGCTCTTGTCGGTAAGGATTTTTGCAAATCCTGCCGGTGACAGGTCAAGACCCACAGAGGTGAGCACTGTAGCGATAGTCTCGTTTGACTCAAGTGCGCCGTAAACGGTCTTTGCAAGAGTTGTGAGAATATCGTTTGTGTAAAGGTTGTCGTTAACAAGTGCCGACAGACCTTCAATATCAGCTACGCCCAATGACTTGAGAAGTGGGAAGATATTGTTTACAAGCTCGTCAAGCTGGCCTACTGCATCGTCTGCCTGAGATGCGGTGATGTCTGTAGGATACTTGAAGTTCTTGCTGAACATATCTGTCTTGTATGAGCTGAATGTCCAGTAAACCTCAGTTGAACTCAGGAATACTGCAAGAATGTCGTTGATGAGGTTAAGAATCTCTGTGGAAGACAGGTTCTTAATCATCTTTGCAATTTCGGGTGATGCGTTCTCAACAAGGCCTGTAAGCAGGTCGGAACCGAGGATGGTATCCACTGCATAGCCGTAGATGAGAAGCATTGCCTGAGCAGGAGTAGTTGTTTTAGCCAATCTCTTCCAGTCAATTGGTGGCAGTGTGAATGCGCCGCCCAAAAGCTTGTTGATTGCGCTGACGAGAATGTCCTTGCTGTACGGAAGCTCGATTTTGAGCTCGCCGATGTCGCCGATAACTGCAGCAAGTGATGGTGACAGGTAAGATACCAGGTTGCCAACACCGCCCAGCAGGTTGTTAACAGGAGCAGTCAGTCCGCCTACGATTGACTTGAGGCTTGCGTCATCAAGTACGCCTGCAAGACCTCTGACAACATTGAGTACAAATGATGCAGGTGCATCGTAAATCTGTGAAATGATATTTGATACAGGAGTCAGGAGACCTCTGATCAACTTTTGTGAATTGGATGCGTTGTTGAAAGCGGTTGGGCTCATAACACCTGTAGCACCGGTAGCCTTTGCCAGGCTGTTGATTACAGGATAGATAACCTTGCTGTAATAGTTGCCACTCTTTGCAGAGTCTGTGTATGATGCTGTGAGTACAACGCCGATGATAGCAGCAATACCGTTAAAGGATTCGCCGAGAGCATCATAGAACGCTTCCTTATTGCCCTTCCTGAAGCCGTAGCCCAGGTCAACATTATTGCCCTTAAGGTCGTTCCAGTTAAGGTTCTCTTCTTTCTTTAGCTTGTTGGCTACAGATGAGTATTCGTCGCTCATTCTGATTGCAACAGCATCCGGAGAAACAATACCGTAGATAGCGTCTGCAAGGAGGCCGTTAGGATCCTTGTACTTCATATCTGCGATTAGGCCGCTGTCGTAGAATACATAATCCACAACGTTCTCAATCAGTGTGTATGTCTCGATAACAAGATTGGAGAGATTAGCAGATGTATATACAGCTTTAGCGTTCACCTTACCGGTCTTGGAAGATGAGTTTGTGCCTACGATACACTTTAGGTAATCGTCAAGCAGAGCAATAAGCTTGTTGGTATTGTCATCACCAATGTAGTTTGACACTGTGGATACAACGCCTGACAGAATGCCGTCGTTGCTGTTGAGTGTAAAGCCGTTGAGTGATGCATTGTCAAGGATGGTAGCAAGAATGTCATCAACCTTTTCCAGGATTCTTTCTGCATTCTTCTGATTCTTCTTTGAAAGAAGCTCTTTGTAGTTTGTCTTCTTGGAAGCAGCCAGAAGAGGTGAGTTGAGTCCTGCGCCCAGCTTTGAGCCAAGCTTTGCATTTGTAGTTGCAGAACCCTCGGGAGCCTTGCCGTTGATAAGAGTGCTAATAAGCGGTACAAGACCCTTCTTTTGGCCGTCTGCTGCTGTGTAAATGATGTTGGACAGCATGAACAGGCACGCCTCGTTGCTGAATCCGACAAACTTTGTAGTATCTCTCTCAACAAGTGAGAATGATTTTTCGTTAACGTCGCCGTTGTTCTTGAATCTCTTGAGCTGGAACAGTCCGTCCAGAACATCGGTGATGATGCTCTTTTCGCCAAGTCCGCCAAGTGCGTCAAGCAATTGCTGAACAAGTACGATGTTGGATGTAATCTTGTTGCTGTCGGAAGAGAATACATCGTTAAGAATATCGATGAGAGCATTGATTTGGTCACCGACAAGGATTTCTACAAACTTGCCGAGTACAAGCTTGGGGTCATTCTCCTTAAAGAGAAGCTTGAAGTCCTCAAGTGACTTGTTCTTAAGCTGGGGAACATCTTGAAGCTCTGATGAGCCCGCAACCTCTCCCTTAACGGTGTCTTCGTAAATCTTGCCGTCGTAGCAGTAAGACCAGTCGGAATCAATATCGTATTTCTGTATGAACTTCTTGCCGAGAATATCAAGTAACTGGGGAAGTGCAACAAAGATGTTGTTGAGACCTCTGTTGCCCACACGACCGTCCTTGATGTATCTTGCGTCTGTGCTGTGAGCAGCTAAATAGTCGTTAATCGACTCAAGCATAAATGTTGCAAGCTCTTCTACAGTTTCTGATACGCCCTTGCCGATTCTCTCGTCCTCTGCGGTGATAAGACCTGCGATGTCGCTGATCTTCGCTCCGTTCAGAGCCTTGTCGGCTACATAGATACCTGTGTACTTGATGGTATTGTAGTCGATGTCAAGGTCGGCCGGGATAGGATAGTTTTCGTCGGTAACAAGGTCTGCGTATGTACCTACCAGAGCCTTAGCCTCGGCAGTGTTTCCAAGAAGACCGTTGAGCAAAGCAGGTAGCAGCTTGTTAAGGTCGAATGCAAGTGTTGTAATACCGATTGCGGTATTGCCGCCCTCCAATGATACATTTTGAATTGCCGGCATAATTGCTGAAAGTGGTCCGTAAAGACCGTTCGTAGCATTGTATGCGTCGCCGGTACCGTTGAAAATCAGCGGCTCAACAACCTCGTCGATAAGGATAACCAGTACAGGTACCAGGTTAACTATAGTATCTACCGGATTGCTTGCAAGATTTGACCACAGGTCGGTGAGAAGATTCAACAGACTGTCTGCATCGATTTCTGTAACGGTGAAGCTGTTGATAAGCGGTACAACCATGGAGCCGATAGTGGTACCAGGGGAAAGAACGGCCTGTACTATCTTGTTGAGGTTGTAGTTAACAGCAGCAACTGCAGCCTTGTCCGGAATCTGGTAGTCACTGTACTTGTATTGGCTCTTTTCAGCCTTCTGGATAGCCGGCTTGATGTAGCTGGTGTACAGTGTGATTGCGTTAACAAGAGTTGTCGGGTCGGTGTTAAGAGTAGCTGCACCGCTGGCACCCTTGTATTGTGAGAACTGTGTTCTCAGCAGGAATGAACCAACATGGTTGTTGTAGTAACCGATGATTGTTCTGTCGCTGCCCTGGTGGATAAAGAAGTCGGCAAATTCGTCCTCAACCCTTTCCTTCTGTGAGTCGGAAAGCAGGTCGCCGAATTTGAATTCCATTGCCTTTTCCGCTGTCTTTTCTGCTATAGCGGCAACGGAAGCGTCGGCACCAAGCTCGTCCTTTACAGGAGTGGATGTTGTTGAGTCAATATTGATGATATTATCTGTGAGTGTCTGTACAAACTTATCAATCATCGGCTCTGCTGTAGTGAGCGATGCTGCTGTAAGGAAGTAGTTGAACAGATACTTTACAGGTGCGCTGAACGGAGAATTATCAGTGTCAACTACCTTGTTGTAGAAGTCCTTGCCATACTGGCAATTGTTCTCAATTGCCATCTCGGCAGCCTTTTGCATCTGCGCCTTTGTGATTTTTACATCGTCAAGGCTTTTTACACCCTCAATCAGTCCGGCATTGATATAGTCGGCAGCAATCTTGTTTGTTGTTGCAACAAAGCTGGATGAGTAGTACTCCTTGCTGATGTTGTTGCTGGGTGTGTACTCTGTGTTCAAGTCCTGAACACACTGGGTAATCATGTCGCCGTATATACCTGCGCCCGGAACCTCTGCCATGGCAAAGTTTGCTGCGTATGCCGCAAAGCCTGCATTGAACTCGGCTTCGTTATAGGTATATACCTTATCTGTTATTTTGTTTTTCCAAGTACCGTTAGTCTTGAAATTATTTAACTCTTTCTTTAAAGCTGTCTTTTCTCTTGCAGTGAGCTTAGCGTAGGTTTTGTCGTTAACTACCTTTTTGTATTCTACAAGCTCAAAGAAGTATTCGTCTTCGGTAACGGTTTTTGCCGGTGTGGAATACTGACCGCTTTCTGTCTTGTACTTCTCAAAGAAGTCGGCGAGTACACTCTCGTAATTTGCAGTAGTAATGCTTTTTGCCTCAAATGCGTCACCGGTGTAGTAATTCTTGATAGGCTTTGTTGTTACTGTTTCGCCGGCATCAACTGCCAACTTCAGGCCTACAAGTGCTTTCTTGAGGACGCTACCCTGTGTGGAGTAGTAGTAATAGAAAGCAGCGCCGGGATTGGTAATCTTGTCTGCGATGCTGTCCATACCCAAAGACTTGTAGTAGTTGTGTGCAACCTCTACGCCCACAGCGTATGCGTCGTAAGAACCGGATGTGGATTTGAGGTCCTTAAGAGCAGTACCGTTGAATAACGACTCGGCAGTTGCCTCGGCAGTAGGCTGTGCACATCCCTTTGGTATAGTACTGTAAATCTTTGTTGCTGCGTCCATCTTGTCGGATACGGACTTGTATGCAGCAAGCAGAATTTCCAGCGCCTCCTTGGTTGTGGTTGCGTAAGCCTTTAGTGACGGGTCGGAAGATGAGGTATTGTCACTGCAGAATTGATACAGGTCAAAGAATGACATACCGGAATAGTCTTTTTCCTTAGCGTCCGGGTCTTCAAGATAGGAAAAATGTACATCATAGATTTTGTCGTATTGATCTACGCCAAGATACTTCTTGATGACATCTTCCTTGCTTGCGCTGGAACCGCCGGCAAGCTGCTTTTTCAGGTTACTCAGCGGCACAACAAGCTTTGGCGAAAGGGCAGTAACGATCTGCTGTAATGTAGCCTGATCGTATTTGTCTGCGCTTATTCCCAAGCTTTGGCCAAGAGTGGCGTGGGTTGCCTCATCAACTTCGATAGCCAACACTGTTGGGATAAAGTAGTTGATGAGCTCGTTGATGGACTGAAATGCCGAATCGGCATCAGCCTTGTCGTTCCAGTAGCTGTTGTTGGCATCCGTGTTTTCTGCACCAAACGCGGTAAAGCCCACAGAGCACGAGGTAACGACCATTACTATAGCCAAAAACAGGCTAAGTAATTTTTTGCTCGTTCTCATAATCATCTCTCCTTCTTTTTATGATTAACTTGGTTGCAAACGCCGAAAAGAGGGCAGGGTATCCCCACTCCCAATCATTGCTCACAGCCAAGCTGCAAAACGTAGTGTAGCGTCGTGCCCAAACAGGAAAATTTGCATTTTTGGGCGCAAGATACCCTACGCACGAACAAAGTCACATTATTTATAACAAATATATTATAATTTGTCAATACTTTTTTAACAAAAAAATATAATTTTATTAATTACTTATACATAACCTATACATAATCCGTTCGCCTTTAGTCACCAAAACGTCTGTATTTAGGCGTAATTTCGTAATGATTTTTGAGAAAAAAGCGCCTCAAAAGTATAAAATATTTGATTGTTTTTTGTCACCGGAAAGGTGTAATACTTTACATTCACAAGTTGATTGTAAAGCAAAAATGATTTACATACAAAATGCGAAAAATGTAATAAAATATTTTGCCAAAATGTAAAATAAATTTGAACAAATTGTTAACATTACACCCAAATACTACACTATTTTGACAAAAAAATCAAGGCTTTTTTGGCAAAAACAGCAATATTTTTTGCCGTTGACGCAAATTTGCATTGATAAATGTTAACAAATATTTAATAATATATCTTGACTTTTGACTTGCAAAGTGTTTTAATATATATGCGTGGTATATGCTATATTTTATTAATACTTGTTTTGAGTGTATTGCTCTTCAGTCTGTTGCGAAGTATTTGCAACCGGTCAGAGATTGTGACAAATGAGTGAAAAATAGTATGGACCTAATCGTAAATTTTTTATGGAGGAAAATTTAAAAGTGAAATCTAGATCTAAAACTTTTGCACACAAGCTGGTTGCACTGTTTTTGGCTGTGATTATGGCAGTATCTTGTTTCACCAGCGTTGTTACAGCATTCGCAAAGTCAAGTGACGGTTACTATGACGACAACCTTGCTGCTAACTTTATGACCTGGGCAGAGACTACCGACAACCAGACAGCCGAAGCACTCCTTGACTGGGCAGATATGCACATTGATGATCTTATCCTTTCTCTTGGCGCAAACAGCGACATGCTGAAGGGCGACCACCTTACAATCTACTATGATATTACCGTAGCTAAGATTAACCTTAACGGCTATCTTGACAGTATTGATGGTATCCTTGATCTTCTCAACAGCGCTAACGCCCTTGTTAATGACTATAAGGGTCTTGTAGGCGGTGATGTTAAGAACATTGACATCAGCCAGGTTGGTCAGCTTAATGCACCATCAAAGGCATCAGCTGATGTAGTATCCAAGTGCGGCAAAAGCTATCGTGCAACAAATGACGCAAAGGATATTATTCTTGCACTCGCAAAACTTCTTTACACAAACACAAACGATGACAGTGGTGCGAACGTTATCGGTAACTTCATTAAGGGTAAACTTGACCTTGGTATCGTAGGCAGCTTTGTTGACATCTACAGCCTTCTTCAGACACCTCTCGGTCTTTGGAACGGTTACCAGAGCAACCTTGTTTACAACATCATTTCTAACCTTATCCTCACAAAGAGTGGTTGGTACACCGATACAGAAATTGCTGCTTACCAGGCTGATATTCAGAAAGGCAACGGCAATTGGGTACTTGACGACCAGTTGATGGATAAGCTCTCAAAGAATCTGCTCCAGCAGATCAATGCAGAGATTACATACGGTACAACAGGCACATCCTCAGAACAAACCGAGAGCTCACACGACAGATACCAGAAGATTCTCAACAAGATGGACGAGGGTCTTACAATGAAGCAGGCTGCCGAGGCTCTTGGCTACGACTCCAACCTTAAGTACACAACCGACGGTAATGTATATCTGTTCTGCTACGGCGACCAGAAGATTACTATCAACAAGAACACAAAGCTTCTTGAGTTCGGCTACGAGGTACTTAACATGGCTTGGAAGACAGCCCTTAAGGATACTCTTGGCCTTGTTCGCGTAAACTTCGATCGTTGGGACAACAAGAATTACGCTTCAAACTATGATAACGACTTCTATTATTGGATGCGCGGCAACGGTAAGTGGGACGACTCCAAGTCATGGGAGAGCAACTACACCGAGGCTAATGTCAAAGCTTGGGCAAATTCCGAGTACGAATACTATGGTGCAGTAGATGCAGATGACCTTCTTGCCGATGTACAGGACAACCTGACATTCGACAGAACTGTGGTTGAGAATGCTACCAACACATGGAAGGACATTGACTCAACAAAGCTTTTCGTGAAGCTGCGTTACAGTCCTCTTGCTGACAAGTACTTCAACATGCAGACAGGTCCTATCAACCTGTACTTGATGCAGACCGGATTTGACAATCTTGAGAAATTCTTTGGCAGCGGCTATTCAAATTACGCAGACCTTCCTGCACTTCTTAACGATGTACTCGTTGCAGCTGTTAAGGACCTCTTCCCGGAGAGTGACAACATCGGTCTCCAAACAGCCAGTGGCGTACAGAGTCTTACTCGTCCTACAATGGCTACAGCAGGCGTTTCCAAGTTTGAGAATAGCAATGTTACAACTAACATTGACACTATGGCTACAACACTTATCAGCAACACCGTAAAGATATTCGAGTATGTAGCAAACTCAACTGACGAGAATATTCTCAACGCTTTCTATGTAAACAACAACATTTCAAACAAGACTGCTTCCAACAACCTTAGCGAGGCTAACTTTGAGGAAGCTATGGTACCATTCCTTATTTCTTGTCTTCAGAACATCCCTGATGTTAAGCAGATTCATGCTGAAAAGTGGGATGCTTGTCAGGACGCAGAGGGTGTTGCTTATGTAGCACTTGAGGAGTACCTGTCTTTTGTTCTTCCTGAAAAGGATTACTCACAGCTGGTTAGTCTCAACTCCAGCGGCAAGTATGTTGCCGGTTCAGTTGACATCAACTCAGACGGCAAGTACACAATCTTTGATGATGCTATTATGCCAATGGCTCGTGACGCACTGGGCTACATTCTTCAGTCAATCGTTCCTACACGAAAGACTGACGGCACAGTATGGAACGTATATAAAACCGATGTTGTTGAAGACAAGACAACAGTATTTGACCTTCTCAACTCTGTTGTATGCTACTATGCTTCTATGGATAGCTACTCAGACAACGGATTCAATACCTCTAAGGGCATTACCGGTAAGGGCGTAGGTGCTCTTCTGGGCGCAATGGACCAGAACGGCAATTGCCTTGTTACTAACAGCAATACACTGTGGCAGAACATTGATGCTATTGCAAACAACCTTCTGCCTGTACTTGGTACACTGCAGTACGGCGATGTTGCACATGCAGCAAAGTTCAATTCTTACGAGCTGCTATATAATAAGGTTATTAAAGGTATCCTTGATATCGGACCAAACAGCGGTGTTACAAACATCATCAAGCAGCTGTTGACTATCTTCACTGCTGAGCCTATCAGAAACAAGGGCGTTGTTACTCTTGTTTATGATGATGTTCTTGCATCATTACTTAACAACCTTCTTGGCGCAAGATATTCAGGCCAGACCTACAAGCAGGTTATGCCTTACACAGACAGCTACGATTCTTCTGCAGAATACAAGGCTGCTAACCCACTCCACAAGATGAGCGCTGCACAGTCAGCATCACCGTTTAACTCCCTTGTTGATGTATCTATTCTTGGTAAATACAGCTACACAACAAACAAGGCTAACGGTATTCTCGGTCTTGTTATTGAGAACATTTACGAGTTCTTCGCTTACAGCGATACCAACAGTAACTTCAGAAGCAGCAAGACAAAGCAAACCGGTGCTGCTGCTTGCTGGCAGGGCGGTATGTTTGCAGTTAAGGCTGTAAATAACTTTATCCCGTCATTTGTTCCTCAGTTGGGTGAGCACCAGTTTAAGCCTGCAACTGTAAAGGTTGGTATTACTGCAGCTACAGGTGTTACTCCGGGTGCTTCTATGTCCGGTAACTCACTTAAGTTTGTAAACAACTCTACCGGTCTTAACAGATTCTACAGAACTGCAAACGGTGGCGTTGGTCAGGATCCTCGTTACTATGCTGTAATCAGAGGTATCGCTGTTAAGATGGGCAACCAGAACCCATCCAACATCATTGTTGACAGAGATTCTGCTGTAGGTAAGGTTGTAGCTCCGGGCGAAGCATTGAACATTGCGGTTTCCGGTACATATCCTGAAGAGACACAGAACCTCTCTATCACAGTAACATACGATATCTTTGAGTCTGCAAGAGAAGTTACAGTAGCTCCAGACAGCGGTTATCTGTATCAGAACCTTAATACAACATCTTATATGTACCTGTCACCTGATAAGGGCTGGGCTGACGCTCTGTTCAACACAGTTGACGCATCAGGCATTAAGGGTTCATCCAGCAGAAGCGGTTACATCGTATCCTCTCCTGTTGGCGGTAGTGCAGGCCAAACTCGTGCAGAGTACTACAAGAACTTCCTGATTCCTGATAACAACGCATCAGTAATCAACGACTACGGTCTTATGGTTACAGGCGGCGGTTCTTATGACTCTATGTTCAGCTATCCTGTACAGGGTACCGAGTATCTTGCAGTTACAGGCGTTGACGCTGACGGCAAGTACGAGACCGGCGCTAAGCAGACAGCAGGCGCTTCTGCAACAAATCTTGCTTATGCAACATTTGATAATAACGGAAACCTTATCAACACTGCATATCAGGACTTCAAGTGGGCATCAGACGCCGAGTGGAATCGTGGCGATTCCTACGAGGGATTTGATGCAGCAGGTATTGATGCTCTCATCAGAGAGAAGGCAACCGTTGACGCAGACGGCAACATTACATCCGTACCTAAGTACGAGACACGCACCCATATCGCTTACACAACCGATGAGGCTATTGAGAATGAAGTAATCAAAGGTATCATCAAGAACGGTAACTCAATCGAGGCTATTCTGGTTGATACTTCAATCATTGGTACTGAGGTAACTCCCGGTACACAGCTTCGTGGCCTTTCACTTATGGGTGGCGCTACACTTTCAAATGCTTCAC
This sequence comes from Eubacteriales bacterium, assembly GCA_029225565.1. Lineage (GTDB taxonomy): Bacteria > Bacillota > Clostridia > Oscillospirales > Acutalibacteraceae > Eubacterium_R. The sequence continues at coordinate 15,103 of JAQXWS010000010.1, read as the reverse complement.
AGTATATTAAGTGGATTCAGGTTCTTGACAACAAGAAGTTTGCTCCACAAGAGTTTGATATGAACCTTGCTACAATTACCAACGGCAATGTTGGTATGACCGGTAAAACTCATATCAATATCTACAACAATTCCGGTGCTACAGCACTTCAGAACAAGTACGATAGCACAATGTCAGAGATGTCACCTTACGACAAGAGCGACTTCGATGATATGGTTGGTGAAGGTTCTACTGCTTACTCACCTGTACAGAATCAGTTGAACCAGGCATTCTCTAACACAGTAGTTGCACTTGGTTCTGTAATCACAGAGACAAGCGCATCAAAGCTGTCCTCAATAACAGAGACTGTTGCTAACACTGGAACAACAACAAGCACCACAGGCAGCGTTGCTTACGAGCCTCTTGCAAGCACAAAGACTCTGCCTGAGAGCATTAAGGCATTCGTAAAGAATGGCTACTACTATGCTGACGAGGATTGCACAATTCCTATCTACAGCAATGTTGAGCTTACTTCTGCACCAAACGGCAAGGATGCTGTTGGTACAGCAGTTCAGTACAACCAGGCTACAGGCAAGTACTATGTAGTTAACGCACCATCCTATGAGACCGAATGGATTATCATTGACGATGGTGATGTTGAGTGTCCATATCTCAGCACAACAGATGTTCAGGCTAAGGCTGATGACCTTGCTGAGAGCCCGCTTTATGAGCAGGTTGCTTACAACTTCTACAACGCTGAAGGCGAGCAGGTTGGCCAGAACGATTGGACTTACATGATTCCTCAGATGGTTGAGAGAATTAAGCCATACGACGGCACAACAGATTACCGTGGCACATACCAGAAGTACATGGATATGCTCGACTACCGTTCAATGAATGCAAAGAAGCACGTTGATACTTCTCTTGCAAACCTTATCGGTCATGGCGTAATGGAAGCTCGTAAGAACATGATTAATGTTGACTATATCGTTGATACATACGAGAAGAAGGTTAAGGTAGCTAAGGAGGCTGAGTCTCTCATTACTGCTAAGGACATCTATCTTGTTGACGATCAGGGCAACTATGTTGACGCAGAAGGCAACATTGTTGACGAGCAGAATAAGGTTGTTGATCATACAGAATATTCAACATCCAGCCCATCCGTTGCTATTAATGAGGCTAAGCGTATTTACGACAGATTTGACGCAAGAGTTCAGTCTCGCGGATTCATCAGCGACAAGCTTGAGGCAGAAATCCTTTGTGCTTCCGGCTACACTGCAGACAAGTTCACTGTAGTTGACGGCGAGGTTTACTACACCTCAGGTGTAGAGGCTAAGTACGGTGCATACGATGCTACCGGCAAGCTGATTAACCCAACAGTAGAAAACGAAAAGATGTTCTCAGACAAATCTTGGAACAACTATGTAGCTGCTCTTGCTGCTGCTATCACAACCGTTGAGGAAAAGACAGCTAAGCTTTCAGACATCTATACTTACAAGAAGAATCTTGCAATTGCCGAGATGAGTCTTGAGTCTCCATCTGCAAGAACAGAAATTACCGTAACAGGTAAGATTTCTGCTACAACATCTGTTGACGGTGCCGCTTCAATTTACGGCATTGCAGGCGCTAAGATCAAGATTGGTAACAAGACATACGCTGTATCCGGCACAAGAGGTGAATTCACAGCAGTTCTTCCTGTCGGCACAACAGAGCTTCATATCTCTGCAAACAATGCTGTGGACAGAACAGTTACTCTCACCGGTGAGAATGATATAGCAAATGTTGAAATCGGTCTTATCGTTGGTGATTACAATGCTGACGGCGTTGTTAACTCTGTTGACGCATTCATGTTCTCTAAGGCTTCAGAAAACGATATCAATGGCGATGGTACCGGCGATAGCGTAGATGGCGCAATCATTAACGCAGGTGCTAAGGTATTTGCTCAGTACAGCAACCTTGCACTTGACTAATAACAAATAGATTAAACAAATTTTCCGCTAATTAATTTACTAATTAGTTGTCCGATGATGCACTACGGGGGAGCAATCCTCCGTAGGGTATCATAAAACAAAAAAGAACTTTGGGGGTTTCATTATGAAACTGACAAAAAAAAGCTTCTTAACTACCCCATTCGTTTGTTTAATACTGATAATCTCTTTACTTGCATTACCAATTAATGCAACCGCAAAAACAGGCACATTGGGTACCGAATCCCCGGTAATCTCCTGTACATTTGTCAATTCCAACGGCGAGGAAGCCTGCGGAGACCGTCTGTACCCCGGTGATTACACTGTTAATTTTATGCTCAGCCAAATGGCCAGCGTATCAATTTTTCAGATTTCGGGTGTTTACGATGAATCCAAAATATCCAAGTTTGAGCCGGAGTCATACAACGACAGATTTGAACTTGGAGGTCAGAAAGTGTCTAATGGAAAATTTGCTGCGTTTTTAGTTTCTAATAACACAACCACCACAGCGACAATGCCTACGGGCGTAGTTATGTTGACATATTCTGTCACTGTTAACAAGTCCGGAGATTTCGCAGATATGGTGCAACTCTCTACAGACCCAAATCATACCTTTATTGAGGCAGATTACGGTGACGGCTACTACGATTGCTACGTGCTGGATACCTCTATTGAGTATGCGGCAGGTACCACATACGATAGTACAGCCGATTTGTCACCCTATATCGCACCTACTGTATTTACCGTTACCGGCAAGATTACCGTTGCCGATGACACAATGGGTACAGCTACCGATTTTGGTATGCCGGGCGTCAGAGTAGCAGTTGACGGAACCAATGTTTCTTCAACCACTGACGATTCGGGCGTATATAGCCTAATAGGTCTGGAGCCGGGTGATTATGAGCTGACTATCAGCAGTAATTATTCCGCGGAACGTAAAGCAACACTTGAGGTAATTGCAGACAATGCAGATTACGACCTGCTCACAGTTGCCAATGTTGGTATGGTACCTTGTGATTACAACAAGGACAACACAATCAATGCTGTTGACGCATTTGTCTTCAGCCGCGATTATGCCACAAATCCAACCAAGAGCGACTTTAACAGAGATGGCGTCGTAAATGAAGCAGACGGACAAATGTTTAGACAAAAATATATGAACAGAACTGTAAATTACTCAAGCGTTTCATTAAAATAATTGTGGAGGAATACTTTAAATGAAAAAGTCATTTAAAAGATCAATTGCAGTTATCTTATCAGTTTTGATGGTCATTGCGTCTCTTCCGTTCACAGCATTTGCAGCAGCAGGCGAATATGAGCCTAATGTTGTAATGCAGTATGGTACAATTTTTGATAGCTCAAACTGGAACTCAATGCACGATCAATCTGTATCTGATGCCTCTAATGTTGCTGCATACTCAGCAATAAAAGGCCCTGCACTTGATTATAGCAACGGTACTCTTACTCTCTCCGGAGAAAAAGCAACTCCAACTGCTGACATGGTTGGCTTCGGCTATGATGACTATGAATATACCGTAGGAGATTACTTTACTGCAACAGTACGCGTTGACAATATTAGCCAGTTGGCTGCTTTCTCAATGGCTGTTTCTTATAGTGACAGCATCGAGCCTGCTGGTATTTACGATAACGGCGGCACATTATCCTTCTATGGAATCAGCGAGGTTCCTGAAGGTGCAACTGCAGTTTATGAGGCTGGCCAGCCACTTGCTTTTGCCAGTGCAAACGCTGTATATCCGGGCATTAACGGTGGCCTTGTAGGCGAGATTTCCTACATTAACACCGAGGATCATTATATTATGGCTCAGGCAGCCGCAACTGACGGTTCTGACGCTGTAGATGTTTCTGCAGGTACAGACAGCGCAGACTTTACTGATCCGACAACAGGCGAATTTGGTTACACTTATGCAGGCCAGGTCCCTGTTGCAACATTTATTTTCAAAATCGTAACTGCAGATCCTATCCAGTTCTCTGTTTACGATACTGACAACACAAAGCTTCCTGAGTACTCAGGCGGTCTTTACATCGCTAACGATGCAGACGGTACTGCTGTTAGCGAGTACACAACATACGCTGCTTCTACTGAGGCAACCGGCTCTGCTTTGATGACTATGAATGGCGAGAACGAGAATAACGGCACTGTTACTCAAAAGTATCTCATCACATTCAAGAGCCACGACGGCACTGTTCTTTCCTCAAAGGAATATGCAGAGGGCAGCGAAGTACCTATTCCTGACCTTCCTGCAAAGGAACCTGACGCTGATTATCACTACTCAGTAGCATGGAACCATGTTCCGTCTGCAACTGCTGATGCCAATGCAGAGTACATTGCTGTAGCTACACCTGTTGCTCATACATTTGATGAGGGTGTTGTTAGCGGCAGCAACAAGGTTTACACATGTTCATCATGTCATTACCAAAAGTTTGAGGAGATCAAAGAGTGCAATCATAACTGGATTGCTACCGGCGTTGAGAATGTAAAGACTCCTGCAACCTGTCAGGCAACCGGTCTTAAGGAAGTTGAGTACAAGTGCTCACTTTGCCAGGAGACCAAGGTAGAGACAGAGGAAATTCCTGTAGCTGACCACAGCTATGGCGAATATGTATATAACGAGGATGCTACTTACACATCATCAAAGGTTTATACCGACGGTACAGCAACAGCAACATGCTCAGTTTGTGGTGCTACTACAACAAAGACAATTGCAGGTACAGGCTTGCTTCGTGCAACAGGTGCTGCAGTTACTCTTGGTGCCGCTGTACAGCTTAATGTAAGATTTACTTACGCAAGACAAAGCGCTTTTGACGAAACATATTGCAAGATTTATTATAATGGAGTACCCTACGATGTAGGTTCTGAAGATACTACACCGTATTCATCAACTACATTCCAGTATAATTTTGACAAGATTTGTCCTGAGTACTTTGCTGATGAGGTAGTTCTTACCATGTACGGTGTTAAGGATGGTATTGTATGCAAGGGTCATTCCGTAACATATTCAATTAAGCAGTATGCTACTAACACACTCAAATCAGCTGATTCTAAGTTGAGCACATTGCTTGTTGAGATGTTGTATTATGGTGAGGCTGACCGTGCTTACAGAAATCATACAACCACATTGCCTTCTCCAATTGCTGACTTGACAGACGAACAGAAGGCTCTTCACACAACAAATGTACCAACTTACAACAAGTTGACTAACACAACCTACGAGACTAACACAGGTACAAACGAAATTACTTGGATGTCTGCAACTATGGAGCTTGAGGGTAAAGTAATTCCTAAGATTAAGTTTAGATTTGCTAACACCAATAGCATCGAGGACTATGTATTTACATTCAACATCGGTGGCAAGGCAACACCTATCACCTACGCAGAGCATCCTGAGTGGTTCGAGACTTCTACTACAACTGCAGCAGGTCAGGTAGCATACTTCATTAGATGCGAAATTCTTGATGCCGACCAGTTTAGAGAGCCTATCGACCTTAAGGTAACAAGAACAAATGGTACAGTTGTATCTAATACTCTTCGTTACAGCGTTGAGTCTTACACATTCTCATCTGCTTATTCCGGAAATCCAATGCTTAAGGCACTTGTTGACCAGCTGTTGAGATATGGTAGAGCTGACGCAGTTTACACAGGTAAAGCTTCAAGCTATGATTAATAGTTAGCAAACTAATTTATATTGTATCTCTTTAAGGTACTGTATAATATTAACTAAATTATATGGAGGTGAAACAGAATGAAGGAGATGTACACAAAGCCAGTTTCTGAGCTTGAGAAGTTCGCTGAGGTAGAGGTTATGACAGCTTCTGCTCTTCCAGAGGATGAGTTCTAAGCAACTACTTAACTAAAAAGCAAGGGGCGTTTAGGCGCCCCTTGTTTTTTGTTGTGTTATATTGTATAATGTAACCGAGGTATTTTGGTATGATAAAATATGAAAAAATGAATCCCGGATTAGAGGGCTTTACCCACGATTCTTACAACAAGGTTGCATATTTTTCTCGTAGAAACAGATGGGCAACTCCGTTCATCGTTCTTGGTGCGATTATTTTTGCAATCTGCGGAGGTAACCCTAACTCCTGCTTTAAAGAATCATTAAAGTATGTTCCTGAGGATAAAAGACACAATAAGCTGTATATGCTTCATCTTACTTGCAAAATGATGTATTATCGTTATGCTTACGAATACACATTTGACGAGTATTTTTATTATAATTTTGACAACATTGGCCGTTCCTCAAGACTCGAATTTATATCGCTGTATGAGCGCAGTCGTATATTCGGTATGCTGTGCCATAGCGATACTCTGCAAAGGTTTAAGGACAAATACAACTGTTATTTAGAATACCAAGATTACTATAAGCGTGATATTATTAAGCTGAACAGCCCCGCCGATTTGCCGGTGTTTTCGCAATTTGTAAAGGAACACAATAGATTTATTTTTAAGCCTAACAGTTCCTCCTGCGGCAAGGGAGTTATGCTGATTGATAATACCGACAATTCAATTAATACAATGCAGCAGTTCAAACAACTATTATCAAACGGCGGCGGAATAATAGAGGAATATGTTGACCAGGACAAAAGGATGTCGGTATATCATCCTAATTCTGTAAATACTGTGCGATTGACAACATTTTGTTCCCGAGACAAATATGTTATTTTGTATGCAATGCTTCGGGTAGGAAGGAGTGGCAGTACTGTAGATAATGCAAATTCAGGCGGCATAACTTGCGCAGTTGACTTAAGTAACGGGAGAATAGTAAGCGACGGCTTTTGCGAAAACGGCGATGTCTATACTTCTCATCCCGATACAGGTATTGTTTTTAAGGACTCCGTGCTACCGGATTGGACTGAATTGAAAAATATGGTTAAGAATATGGTTGCCGTTATACCTGAGCAAAAAATTATAGGCTGGGATTTGGCTTATGATAAGAATAAAGGCTGGCTTGTTATAGAAGCAAACAGCGTACCAAACATAACAGCGGCACAAATGTGTCACCAAAAAGGCTTTCGCTCCTTATTTGCCGAAACGGTGCTAAAAGAGATACCGAATGGAGAATTATATGCTGAAGGAAGGCTGTAAAAATGAGTGAAAGGTTCTTTCGATTGGCAAAAAAGAATAGTGTTATTGGGTGGTTTTTGTTGTGGATGGCCGCCATTGTCCTTGTGCTTGACAAAAATCGTGACGCTGATTTGTTCAAGGTGATAAAGTATTACAAAGGGAATCCTAACAGTATCACTTTGGTACGAGAATTGCTGTGGACAAGATATGTTGCAGGATGTGTATATCAGCAGTATTACCAATATGATTTTAAAAATAAAACAAAAACTCAGCGCCGAGAGTATGTTGGCTCTTATGAGTTTCATGATTTTTTGATGAAGGCGAGCACCCCCCAATCCCGTAAAAAATTTGAGAATAAATATACGGCATATCAAATATTCAAAAATTATTACAAGAGGGATGTCATTATGGTGTCATCGACTGCGGATTATGTGGAGTTCTCACAATTTGTTGCTACTCACAAAGAATTCGTAGCAAAGCCTATTGACAGTCATGGCGGCAGGGGATTTCGAGTAATTAATATCGAAAAAACCGGAGCCAAAGCTTCGTTTCTGGATTTAATAGCCGACGGCGGCGCAGTATGCGAGGAGCTGATAGAGCAGTCTTACGAAATGGCTCGATTTCACCCCCGGTCAATTAATACTGTCAGGTTGGTAACATATTATGACGGCAGTACAGTAACTCCGATGTACGCATTTTTGAGGTTGGGTGTCGGAGGCAGCCGAGTCGATAATACCAGTGCCGGAGGATTGGCAGCTGCAATCAATATCGAAAGCGGCGAGATAGTATCTTTGGCTACCAACAGAATGGATATTGACGGAGAGTGGTTTGACCGTCATCCCGATACCAACGAAAAGATAACCGGTGCATTCCTGCCCAGATGGAAAGAACTGTTGGATATGGTACAGGAATTAGCCATAATAGTACCCGAACAAAAATATGTCGGCTGGGACATGGCATTGACCGACGAAGGATGGGTAATGGTTGAGGGAAATGCAAAGCCGCTAATATCTACTATCCAAATACTCAATCATCAAGGTATTAGAGAAAAGTACAAACACTTACTCAACTGAACAGGTAAAAAACCTCCTACGGTAGAAAACAACTACCGTAGGAGGTTTTGTAATGCTGTTATTTTGTATCAGCCGTTTAGGATTGCAAAGTTCTCCTTGTTGGCTTTGTACAGGTTTTTGAACACCTTGTAATTCCTGTCATATACTGCTTTGTTAGCAGGATTTGGCTTGTATGTAGTCTTTATCGGAATTAGTTTTTTGACATCAAAGATTGATGGAATAATACCCATACCAACTGCTATACAAGCTGCTGCGCCTACAGCACCGATGTTTTGGGGCGATTCAACTACCACCACTTCTCTCTGCAGTATATCAGCAAGAATTTGGCAAGTGGCTTCTCCCAGAGCTCCACCACCGCAGAAACGAACCTCGTTGGATGTCTTGAGGGCCTTTACCTTTTTCTTTTCTTCCTGTCTCTCCAGCATCCATCTCATGTGGAAGCAGATACCCTCAACAACTGCACGAATAAGCTCTGTCTTGCCTGTATCCAGATGGATATTAAAGAACATACCGGCAGCATTTGGGTCCTCAAAAGGACATCTGTTGCCGTGGAGCCATGGGGTGAATACAACACCGTCGGAGCCCGGTTGAGCTCTGTCAATAACCTCCTCCAGATAGTCATACAGATTGAATTCTATCTGCTCCAGACTGTCAGCGGCATTGCCGTATCTCTTCAGGAAAACACCGATTTCGTCCAGTGCAAGGTGGTCCTTGACCCAGCCTACGCACTTGTTACTGGTCTCCAGCTCGCCAAAGTAGTTGTATGTCTTGGGGTTAACTCCCACTATGGATGCCATCATGGCGCCGGCATCAACAAACTGCTCCGGAACTACTGTTCCTACCCAGCCGGATGTACCGGAATATATATGTGTGTCGCCAATTTCTACAGCACCGGCGCCAACGCCGATTAGGGATGCGTCGCCACCTCCGCCGTACACGGCTGTTCCTACGGCAAGGCCAAGCTCATCGGCTGCTTTTTGTGTTACCTCGCCAACCTTTTCGGTGGATTTTTTGATTGGTGGCAAATGCTCGATGTTAACACCCACCATATCGCAGACCGGCTTGCACCAGCCCTCATGACCCTTTCTTGTATCGTAGAGCAGAGTACCGAACGCAGAGTCGTTTGTCATAACAAACTCGCCGGTCAGTCTGCAAATGAGGTATTCCTTAATATCCAGCCATTTGTATATCTTCTTGTAGTTTTCCGGCTCGTGAGCCTCAACCCACTTGTACTTCCATATCGGGTCCTTTACTGATGAGGATACAGCCTGGGTGTAGTACAAATACTTTAGGCATTTTGTGACTTCCGCACCGGCAATTTGTACGCCGTGGGCAATGCCATTTTGCAGCTCCTCACGAGCTCTCTGGTCCATATATGTCATTGGACGGCGGATGCAGTTGCCCTCCTTGTCAACCAGCACAAGGCCCTGCATTGCAGAGCAAAAGCTGATGCCCTCTACCATCTCCTTGGTGATTGTGGGCGATTTTTCGAACACGGTTTTTGTGGTAATGGTCATTGCCTCCCACCATTCGTCAGCATCCTGCTCGGCGCCGCCCTTGACGCCCGTTTCCTCGTCAACATACAGGTTATAGCCTGCAGTTGAAGACGCCAAAATTTTCATTTCCCGGTCGATTTCGATAAGACAGGTCTTTATGCCGGTAGTACCGATATCATAGGTGATAACATATTTGCTCATATATTTCCTCCTCGTCTGCTTACTGTTTTTGGTATGTGAAGGCAGATTCAATGAATTTTAGTAACTGGGTTACCACCTGCTCATCGTCCATTGTTCCAACATCTACGCCGGTGTAGATTTGGAATCTCTCGCGATAGTAGTCACAGGTGTAAGAGAATTGCAGCGATGTCAGCAGGTTATCCAGAAAGAATGCGAACAGCCTGGGGTCAAGGTCGCTTCTCACATCTCCCTTTGCCAGCGCCCGGGCGATGCAGCTGATGTATTTTTGGCTGGTTTTGGTTTCTATCTCATGAGCCAAAAGCCGTGCTCGCTCGCCATCCTTTTCGCTGGTGATTTCGTTATACAGCTTTATGTAATTTTTGTTAGCCTTGGAATGCCTGGCAGTAACTCTAATCAGCTTTTCCGCCTTGACCAGCAGCTTGTCGTCGCTGCGCATTATTTCGTCCAGAGTGTTGTCCAGTATGTCCATACCCCTGCGCAAGCAGGTGACAAACAGGTCCTCCTTGGTGCTGAAGTACTTGTACATCAGGCCGATACTGATACCGGCATTCTTGGCTATTACATTGATATTTGCGTTTTCAAAGCCTTTTGATGAAAATTCCTGAATCCCAATCTCCAGTATTTTCTCCTTGCGCTCATCGCTGGCACGCTCAAAGGCGTCCTTGTATCTCTTTTCAATCATAACTCATTTTTGTATATATGCACAAAACGGGGATATTTCCCTTGTGCATAAGCCACAAAACTCCTTTGGTGAGTAATAGTTCACGGTTATATACTACCATTATTTTGGTCTGTTTGCAATAATATTGACTAAAAAAATATAACTTTTTAATTGACAAATCGTTAAAATATGATATACTAAAAGTGTAATTTGAGTGAGTGGGTACTCACGCAATAAAAGGTGAGCCACTACTCACCGAAAATAAAAATACATAAGGGGGAATAGTGATGGATACAAGATTCGCTATTACAGAGTATCCTAATGCTGCTGCTCTTACAGCTCAGCTCGATGCACTAATCAAAAAACCAATTTACTCAATCAACAGAGCCTCTCTCAAAAAGTATGAGGAGGAGTTCTTTGAGAAGAAGTGTGCAAAGTCAAAGGAAATGATTACCGAGGCTAAAGAGGTAATCCCCGGTGGCGTACAGCATAACCTGGCTTTCAACTACCCGTTCCCAATCGTTATGACCAAGGCTAAGGGTAACAAGCTTTACGACATCGACGGCAACGAGTACTTTGACTTCCTACAGGCAGGCGGCCCTACCATCATCGGCTCAAATGACGATGTTGTTAAGGAAGAGGTCAAGAAGCTGTTGGACGATTGCGGTCCGTCAACCGGCCTTTTCCACCCATACGAGTACAAGCTTGCAAAGAAGATTAGCGAGTGCGTACCTTCTGTAGAAATGTTCCGTATGCTCGGTTCAGGTACAGAGGCTTGTATGTGTGCTGTTCGTGTTGCGCGTCTTGCTACAGGCCACAAGAATATCATCAAGATGGGTGGCGCTTACCACGGTTGGTCCGACCAGCTTGCATGGGGTATGCGTGTTCCCGGTACCCTCAATATGCAGTCACACGGCGTTCCGATGTTTGTATTCAAGCACACTCAGGAGTTCTTCCCTAACGACCTTAAGGACCTTGAGAGAAAGCTTAAGATTAACAGATTCCGTGGCGGCACAGCTGCTGTATTTATCGAGCCATGCGGACCCGAGTCAGCAACCCGCCCTGTAGATAAGGACTTCCCCAAGGGAGTTCAGGCACTTTGCCGTAAGTACGGTGCTCTCCTTGTTTGTGACGAGGTTGTAACCGGCTTCCGTATCGGTGTTAGCGGCGCACAGGGTTACTACGGTATTGACCCTGATATTACAATCTTCGGCAAGATTATTGCCGGCGGTTATCCGGGTGCAGGCGGTATCGGCGGCCATAAGGAAGTAATGAAGTATCTTGGCGCCGGCCTTGACAAGTCCGAGGGCAAGAAGATTCACAAGGCTATGTGCGGCGGTACAATGGCTGCTACACCAATCTCTTGCTGTGCAGGTTACACAGTAATCAACGAGATAGAAAAGAGAAATGCTTGCCAGGTTGCAGGCCAGATGGCAGACAGACTGGTTAAGGGCATCAACGAGTCCATCAAGAAGTATGACCTGCCGTTCGTATGCTACAATGTCGGCTCAATTTGCCAGCTTCACACAGTAGCTACAATGCACTTTGCAGTTAACTGGAAGAAGCCATGGACCATTCCTAATGTACTCAAGCAGACCGGCATCCGCCAAACTGAGATGCAGTACATGGGCGCTGCTTACATGGCAGAGGGCCTTGTTACTCTTGCAGGCTCCCGTCTGTACACATCCAGTGCATACACCGAGGAGGATATTGACGAGTGCATCAAGCGCTTTGACAAGGTTCTTTCCCAGTGCGAGAAGATTGATTATTAATCATTGACACAATAAGGGCGGTTTTTATGCCGCCCGTTTGTCTATATAGAAAGGGGACTATTATGGCTTACGAAATTGAAGAAGCAAAAAGAATAGTTGTAGAGGCCGGCAAAAAGCTGGTGGAGTCAGGTCTTATCGCTCGTACCTGGGGTAATGTTTCTGCTCGTATCAGCGACACCCAGTTCGTTATTACTCCCTCCGGCAGAGCCTACGAGGACCTTACTCCGGAGGAGATAGTTGTTGTTAACATTGACGATTGCTCCTACGAGGGGGACATAAAGCCATCCTCCGAAAAGGGCGTGCATGCTGCTGCATACCGCCACCATCCCACAGTTGATTTTGTTATCCATACCCACCAGAGATATGCTACCATTGTCAGCATTACCGGTATGGAGATTCGCAATGTATATGACGAGTACAGAGATGTGCTGGGTCCGGTTGTTCCTTGCGCAGACTATGCTATGTCCACCACCAATTCCCTACGCAAAAAGGTGGAGATGTGCATTATGATGAATCCCGGCGCAAGAGCTATTATGATGATGCACCACGGCACAATTTGTATGGGCGACAGCTACGACCACGCTTTTGCCCTTGCCGAAACTCTGGAAAAGTGCTGCGAAAAGGTAATCAAGGACAATTACCTCCGTCATTCCTGGAGCAATGTTTACAGCGATGACGACAAGCGTAATTTCTTCCTGGGCAAGAATCTGGCCGGCACAATGCCTCAGCAGATTTGCGACCTGGGCTCTTCTGTAAGGAGTGGCGACAAGTTTACCTTGACAGTGGGAGATACTACTGTTGATGTGGATATTGAGACCGGCCTCGGTATCAACGGCATCGCTCCAAAGGTTGCCAAGCTGCACCGCGCTATCTACGACACCGAGGATTGCACAAAGATTCAGCACATGAAGACACCGGATGTGGTTGCTGTATCCTGCCTTGGCGAAACTATGATTCCTATGATTGACGATTTTGCACAGATTGTCGGTCTGGATGTTAAGACCTGCCCTTGGATTGACGGTGACACAGACGCTTGTGCAAAGGCTGTAGGCAAGGCTATCGACGGCAGAAACGCCGTTCTTATCCAGGGCAACGGCGCTCTCATTACAGGTAACTCCGACGGCGATATGAACGCCCTTGATATTATTATGGACAAGGGCGCTCAGGCAGTTATTGATTGCGATATATTCAACCGTCCTCACTATGTACCTAAGGCAGAGTGCTTCCTTATGCGTACAGTATATCTTGCAAAATACAGCAAGAAGATTGACGAGAAGTAAAAAACATAACATTTTTAGGGGGACGGATTTATTCCGCCCCCATTTTTATTATAGCAAAATTAATGTACTGCGTATTATTCATATAGGGAAGTACGCAATTCTTTTTTGTTGACAATATCGATATTCGATGTTATAATAAATATGCAATATCGATTATCGATAAAAGGAGAAACGGTTATGGCGAGAAAAAAATTTCAAACTTTAACTGAACAGATGTATTACATTCTTCTTTCTTTGAATGAGGAGAAGTGTGGCGTTGATATATGCGCATATATCAGGACGCTTACACATAATAGGGTTTTGATTGGACCGGGAACTTTGTACACCTTGTTGCTGGACTTTGAGCAGGAAGGATTAATTAAAGTTACAAAAATAGAAGGTCGAAAGAAAAGCTATATTATTACCGATACCGGTAGAGAAATGCTAAAAAAAGAATACAAACGATTGCAACGACAAGTTGAAGCAGGCGCTGGGCTCTTGGAGGAAAATAATGAAAAACAATGACATTGTAAAGAGAATAAAAGTAATACCGATATATGAATTAGATGCCATTAAAGAATACCTTGAATCTATGGCAAAAAAGGGATTTTTCTTTATTAAACATAATGGATTTGTTTGGCAATTTAAAAAAGGAGAACCGCAAAGTATTCGTTATTATGTTGATGTATTCGACAAGGCCAGTGATTTTGATACAAGACCGGAGGCAGAAACATTAGAGTATTTAGAATATTGCAAAAACTGCGGATGGATTCATATTTTTTCAGAAGGCAAGCTGCAATTTTTTGCCTCCTATGAGGCAAATCCTATTGACATACAAACAGATTCTATGCAGCGTATTAAACTAATTAACAAAATGTCAAGAACATCGTTTATTTTTCTTCCGTTGATTTTTATTATCATCAGTGTGCCGCAAATTATAGACAGAATGATAATTACTGATTTTACAAAAATGAGCAAGTCGAATTTTGCCGCAATGTTTTCTTGTGGCTTGTTAGTAATGAGTTTATTGTTTACTATATCGTTGTATTTAGTGTTTCTGTTTAGGAACATATCAAAAGCAAAAAACAATGAACCTCTGGTATTCAGTTCGTATAAAAAGCTTTCTGTGATGTATTGCACCATCTATGGATTGTTATTTGCGACGTTAGTTATCTCTTCGTGTATTGTGAGTTTTGCTTTTGGTATATCTGTTTTTGTAAGTATATGTTTAGTTGTGTTTTTGATTTTTACTATGAATTCGTGCGGTATCAATCGTTCAAGAAGGCAAAACAAAGCCCGTTATATAATTACTTGTATAGTGACAATTCTTATATCTGTCGCTCTTGTATCTTCGATTGTATTCATTGTATTATTTGTTAATGCCGATAAAGTTATTTTTAATTGACAAAAAAATAAAATATCGGTATATTGTGTTCGCTCCTGTTTTTTGCAAAGAAAACAGCCTCCCGTTTTGCACAGAACCGTAAAAAGTAGACAATAGAAAAAACAGCCCCCCTATGGTAGAATAAAAGAAACTACCATAGGGGGTATATTTATGCCAAGGAAGTATAGACACATAGGAGACTACGAAAAAGAGATAATTGAGATGTGG
>JAQXWS010000009.1 GCA_029225565.1 Eubacteriales bacterium | reverse complement strand
CTCAAGGCAAAGAAAAAGTATTATGTAAGAGTTCGTACCTACAAGACCGTGAACGGCACAAAGTACTACTCCTCCTGGACCAAGGCGAGGTATGTAACCACAAAACCATAATTGGGTGCGTTTCAAAAATGAAACGATAACCTAAATATTACAACCACCGTAGGGGCGAACTGTGTTCGCCTCTATTTTTTTACATTGACTCCCACATTGCACAAGGGAGTAAAAAACTCCCCTTAATAACATGACAAGGGGAGCCTCAATATAGAAGATATTGCTGAATTCTACTTTAATTCCATATTACAGTTTTTTCCTTTGATGCTTCGGCCTGAAAATTTGTTGCCCTTTAGCACAATGCCGTCGGTGTCCTTTGCGCTTATGCAATAGCCCTTGTATTTCTTAAAAGTGTTGCCGATTAGTTTAACATTTTTATGCACTGCACCGGCATATACTTTGTTTTCGGGCTTGATGAGGATGGGGGTTTGGCCGCAGTAGTCAAAGGTGTTGTTTTGTATTGTTACATCAGTACACATACCGCTTTCGTACCAGCTTTTTGCGTCATCGGACAGTAGGATACCACTCATACTTGTGCTGACAAAATGATTGTTCTTTACATTTACTTTGCCTCTGGTGGTAATCAGCAGACCTCTGGTGATGATTCTTGTCATTGTGTTATTTTCAAATTCAAGATTAGGACAGGCACTTATGTTTTCGATAACATTGCCTACCCTTGCCTTATCCGTATTGCTGACAGTCAGCAGTATTTCATGTTCGTTCAACAGCTCCGATTTTTCAATTACTGCCGTACCCTCCTCCAGCAGAGTATCGCTGTTGATGTATGCTATGGTATCATTTACTCTCAAAGGATTGTATCCGTGGGATTGCGGGTGCATAAAGCTAAGGGTAAGTCGGTTGTCCTTAATATCCGTGATTTTGAAATGGACGCCGTGAACATTAAGGCAGTCATCTCCGGCGCCGTCAAAATAGCTGTTTTTTACCGATACATTGCCCCTGCACATACATATTTGTACAAAATCGGCAACCGACGCCATTTTTCTTGCCGAGTCCTTTTCGGGGGCAAATTCAATATTGTCAACATCTATGTTTTCGCTGTCCTGTGCCACGAGAGCAAGGGAATAATTGAATCTTTGCTTTATGTTTTCAAGCCTGACATTTTTGCATTTGTTTACAAATATTCCTGCATACTGACGCCGAACATCAAAAAGATAATAGCAATCGCCGATTATAAACCTAAATGTATTTGGGTATGTAACACGGATTCGGTGGTTGCCTAAATCCTTTATTTTTAAGGCGGAAAACAGGGGATGATTGACTCTTTTTATTTTATCCGGTGTATTCTTCCTGATTAGCCCAATCCACCAAGAGTTGTTAGATTTATGGTCTATGGTATAGCGATAGTCCTTTGCGTATATATAAGCTTTGCCTTCCACAAATTCGTACTGAGTATCTCTGTCAATCTCAAAATCAATGTGGAAAGGACCCTTGCCCACAACCGTAAGCTGGTGCATATCGGGGTGAGCATGGCGGATTTCTATGTTCTTTAGGGTGATATTTTTGCAATTCTCCATTGCGATATTAGTCGCCTTGCCGTCAATTACAAAAACAGAATTGCCTCCGTCAAAGGTGATATTGTCAATGCCCTCAAAATAGAATGCAACTGTATTTAGGTGGGGCGTTTCGTCCTCGGTAAACTCGTTATCTCCGACGGTATTAGTGATGTAGAGCATCAGCTTTCGGCACTTTTTGCTGTCAATATAATATGTGCCTTTATCAAACACAACCGTCTTTTCTCCGTCAACGGCTTTTGCATAGCTAATTAATCTGACAAGATTTTCGGTTATGTCGGCATCAGATGTTATGTTGAATTGTGATGCGTTTATTATGGTCATAATATACTCCCAAAGTATTGCCTTTTGTGGAGGCAGATTATCTGTACTATAAAAATCTCAGGCGTTCATGGCAAATGCGTTCCACTTTTTGCCTGAAAAAAATGAAAACAGCGCCGTCAGTATTGCAGAGATAAGCAGTTTGCTCTTTTTGTATCATTCAGTATGTATTTTATCATTATACTAA
This sequence comes from Eubacteriales bacterium, assembly GCA_029225565.1. Taxonomy (GTDB): domain Bacteria; phylum Bacillota; class Clostridia; order Oscillospirales; family Acutalibacteraceae; genus Eubacterium_R. The sequence goes on along the minus strand of JAQXWS010000009.1, from coordinate 29,697 downwards.
TTCATCGAGAGGCTTTGATATTGCAAGGAATGTTGTTTTGTCCGTAATGTATTGACTGCCGTGTCTGGTAGAATGACCGCCGTGGTCGGAGGCAATAATAATAAGCCAGTCCTCTTCGTCAAAGGTTTTTCGCATCTTTATTTTCGTAAGCAGTTTGTATGATAATCGGTCAAGGTTGCAGACTCCCGCCACATATCTGTAATTACTGTCGCCGAATCCCCGGTCGTGTCCGTTAATATCGGGATTCTCAAGAATGCCGAAAACAAAGTCATCGTCGCTCTGTATTCTGTTTTTCATATTATCGTATAATTCCAAATCGGTTTCAAATTTGTAATAGTACTGTTTTAGGTCGTTTTTTTCTGCAAAGTCAATTTCTTCCTTGTATGTGTTGTCGAAGTGAATGGGCCAAATTGCGCTGAAAGAGGTCTTGTATCCTTTGAGTGATAATTTCTTTAACACCGTTGGATAATCTTCATCCAGCGACCATTCTATTCCTTGTTTCCAGGGTGATTTCATCCACTTTCCGCACAGGGCAGAAGCCCATCCCTGAGCCGTACTTGTTTCCTGGTAGTTATTCTTTTCTCCGCCGACGTAAGTGATGTAAAGACCGCCGCTTTTCTTTAGCTGCGAGATTGCGCTGTAAACTGCTGTATCATTTGCTCCGCTGACTTTTTCGTCATCGCTTTTGATAAGATATTTCATTGCGTCGGCTCTGCATCCGTCCCAGCCTATAAAAATACATTTTGGCCTTTTTTCAGACTTTTCAAAGTGATTGAGTATTGCTTTTGAAATAACGGTTTGGGGTATTCTTGTTTCGTAAGTGTTATTGAATATTCCTTTTGCGTTAACGGAATTAATGTAGTTTTTTCTGCCTAACATATTGCACCTCGGTATATAATATTGTTTTTAATATTACTGCCATGAAATTAGGTTGCCTTTTCTGATTATACGTCAGTCGGGTATCAAATGTCCGTATTCATACTGCCGGTTTTGTAGCCTGCCAAATCGAGAGTTACATGGCTAAAGCCCAGGGATTTTAGGTAACTGCTAATTTTTTCTGCGTTATCTGTTACCAGCTTGAACTGCATGGGGTCAACTTCGATTCTTGCTATTGCTCCGTGCATACGCACCCGACATTGCAATGCCCCTAATTCAGCCAATAACTGCTCGGATTTTTCTATTACGGCAAGCTTTTCGGCGGTGATTGTCCGGCCGTATTCTATGCGGGTGGACAGACAGGCCAGTGACGGCTTTTGCCAGGTGGGTAGGCCGTATTCTCTCGATAATTGTCTTATGTCCTGCTTTGTCATTTTCGCTTGCAGCAGGGGACTGATAATTCCCAATTCCTTGATTGCCGCCATACCCGGTCGGTAGTCATTTGTATCATCAAGGTTTGAGCCCTCTGCTATGTTCGATATTCCGTTTTGGTAGGCAATTTCCTTGATTTTACCGAACAATGCGCGCTTACATACATAGCATCTGTCCTTTGTGTTTTGGGCAAAACCGGGTACTGCCATCTGGTCAAAGTCGCACACCGTGTACCGTATGCCGTTATTGTTGCAAAATGATAGGGCATCATTCAGCTCTCGCCGAGGGAAGCTTGGCGAATCGGCAATTATAGCAAGAGTATTTGCGCCCAAAATTTTGTTGCAGATATACAGCAATAGGGTGGAATCCACCCCGCCGGAAAAAGCAACTGCAACGGATTCTAAGCCTTTAATTTGCTTTGTTAATGCTGTTATTTTTTCTTCCGTACTATTCATATTGCCGACCTCACAATTCTTTTTTTATAATACATTGGATGGATTTTTTTGTCAACATTGATAACTTGTGTTGCTCTATAGCGATATTTGTGATAAAATACAAAAAAGGTGGTGTCCGTTATGGCAAAGAAAAAGAAATCAAAGCTGCCTGCGATAATACTGATTACAGTAGTTATCATCGCTGCAGCTGTTGGGGGAATGTATCTATACAATACTGTCAATGACGATATTATCGGCAGGAATCAGCCGGATACACAAAAAAGCGTTGTATTGACCGGGGACTGTGACCAATACCGTGTCGGACAGGAGCTTGCCAAGAACGGCATTATCGTAAATGATACCGTATGGACAAGCTGGATGGACAAGCATTATCCCGATTTTGAGTATATTCCCGGCGAATATATAATGAATTTTTCGATGTCCTACGAAGAAATTGTTGCGAAGCTTAAGAATCCCGATGTATCCCACAGACCGGTGCAGGTGTGTATTCCCGAGGGCTTCAACTGTATGGATATTGCCGAGAGATTGGAAGAAAACAAGATTTGCTCGTCAGACGCCTTTTTGCAGGTGTGCAAAAGCAAGGACGGTTTTGGCCAATACGAGTTTTTGGATACGGTGCCGGATAGTCCTTTGGTTGCATATCAGTTGGAGGGATTTTTGTTCCCGGCAACCTATGATTGGTGCGAAAATATGAGCCCGCAAGAAGTAGCGGAAGATATGCTGGACGCCTTTGAGTGCCGCATTACCGACGAGATGACGCGCTTTTGTGACGACCACGATATGACGATGTACCAGCTTATTACTCTTGCGTCCGTTGTGCAGGAGGAGGCTCTCGGCGTCAGCTCTGCAAAAAAGATAAGCTCGGTGTTTATGAATCGTCTTAACACAGGCACAAAGCTGCAGTCCGATGTAACTTATTTTTATGCAAAAAAGCTACGGGACGAAAAGGGCTTTTCCCAGTCTGTGTATGATGCGTATTATACCTACAATTGCGCCGGATTGCCTGCAGGGCCCATTACCAATTGCGGCGCGGATATAGTGTCGGCAACAATCAATTATCCAAAAACCGACTATATGTTTTTCTTTTCCGACCTGCAGCAGGAATTTCATTTTGCCAAGACATATGACGAATTTATGCGTCTTCAGCAGAAATATCCATGGAAATAGCCAAAACTCCTGCATTTTGCAGGAGTTAATTTTTATTTCCAACCTATAGTTGCAAAATTTGTGAATTTGTGCTATATTAAAATTGTATAATTTTGTAATTCTGCAAAGGAAGAATTGTTATGAAATACAATAATTCAAAACGAATACTATCATTGCTTTTTGCCTTTGTTATGATATTTACCACATTGTTTTCCCTTGGCTCGGTACCCGTATTCGGCGCTACCGATTCGGGGTACGCAGGCGAGGATATTACCTGGTCCTATGATTCCGGCACCACAACACTAACCTTGTCCGGTACCGGGGCTACATACGATTTCAGAGCGACCAATCTCGGCAGCAACAAACGAACACCCTGGGAATCCTACAAACCCGCCATCACAAAGGTTGTGGTCAACGAGGGTATTACCGTGCTTGGGGATTATGCGTTTTACAATTGCGTTGCGCTCACCTCTGTACAGCTGCCGTCCACTCTTACTGCCATTAACGGAATGGGAACAATGGAGACCAGCTATGGCTGCTTCCAAAATTGTACCGCCCTTAAGCTGATTACATTGCCCAATAATCTTGAGACCATAGGTACCTGCGCCTTCAAGGGCTGTACCTCTTTGCGACTGATTAAGTTTCCCGATTCGCTAAAGGAATTGTCATACGGAGCTTTTTGTGAGTGTACCTCGTTGGCTACGGTTACCTTTGGCGAGGGAATAACCAACACCGGCAGGAATGCTTTTTACAATTCCGGCGTAAAGAAGATTAATTTTAGCTCTACTGTTACAACAATTGACAGCTGGTGCTTTTTCAAAACAAAAATTGTGTCTGTAGAGATACCGGAGCAGATTACCTCCATAGGCACCAGGTCCTTTGCAGACTGCTTTTTTATTACGGATGCTACCGTATATAACCGCGATTGCGAGTTCAGGGGAATTACCGGTGAGGACCCCTTTAACGGCTCTAATCAGGAGTTGACCATTCACGGCTACAACGGCTCTACAGCAGAGGTGTATGCTACAACTCACAATTACGCTTTTGCGTCCCTTGACGATTGCCTTCATGCCAATACGGAGACTGTGGTTGTCACTCCGCCCGGCTGCGAGACCGAGGGCACCAGCAATATTGTATGCTCCGATTGCGGCGAAATTGTCAGAACCGGTGTTATTGAGCCTACCGGCCACACTTATGAGGAAACCTCATCCGATGACCAGACCGAGGCTAACGGCCATATTTTCAGGACATATACCTGTACTGTGTGCGGCAATGTTTACACCTCACCGGAGCACCAAAAGGCTCCCGAGGGCAGCGCTACGAATTATATTTGGGTGGATGGCACATTTACATACACCAACACATCCAACTGTACCACTGCGGGATATGAGCGATATGTATGTAATATCGAGGGCTGCAGCCAAAAAGAGAATCATCTTATTACATCTCCCGACCATAATGTAACAACCTGGACGGAAAAGACTGCGCCTACCTGTACCGAAGAGGGCGTAAAGGTGGGCAAGTGTGCCGAGTGCGGTACTGTTGTCGAGGCGGCCATACCTCCTACGGGACATACTCTTGATACAGAAAATCCAATATCCGTTGATGACCAAACCGATACTGACGGTCATATTTACAAGGAGTGCAGGTGTACCGTATGCGGTGATACTGCGCTTGTAAAGGAGCATAGTGCCTGGATTGAGGGAAGATATACCCCCAATATACTGGTTGCTGTTACCTGTACCATTGACGGAAGAGAGAGGGATACTTGCGATATTTGCGGCGAGACCAGGGATGTTGTGATTAAGGCCGTAGGCACTCACGATTTTGTGTTGGAAAGCACCGTAGAAGCAACCTGTACCGTCAGGTCCTCCCAGACATACAAGTGTACACAGTGCGCAAACAAATATACCACCTACGGTGATGCGCTGGGTCATGATTATATTAAGTCAAAGAGCGAGAGCGTGGAGCCTACTTGTACAGAACAGGGTTATGACCAGCTGTATTGTTCACGATGCTCCTCATCCAAGCGAGAGGTGGTAGCCGCCAAGGGACACAGACCTGACGAGGATACCTATGTGATTACTGTTCAGCCCACCTGCGAAAAGGATGGCGAGGGACAGGGATATTGTACCGTGTGCGACATAGAATACACAGAGGTGCTGCCTGCGTTGGGCCATGAATATGAGAATATTACCAAGTCCATTGATAACAAACCGGGTCACAGTTATGTCACTCCAACCTGTGTTCGCTGCGGCAACACCACTCCTGCAACAATATCCCATGACGAATGGATTGAGGGATATTACACATCCCAGGTGGTTAACGAGCCCGGATGCATTGTGAGTGGCAATACCGTTGACACTTGTACTATTTGCAACGCCAATCGCAATGTTGCTACCAAAGCATTGGGACACACCTTCAACTACACCGGCAGTCTCAATCCAATCAACGGCAATATGGTATTTAGGTGTAGGTATTGCAGACTTGTCTCTTCCTATGAATCCGATGGAGTCTTAAAAAGCTGGGATATGGAAAAATTTCTTACAGCGCCCGGCAGGGCGGACGCTATTCAGGACACATTCTTGGACGCCAACGGCGATGATTGTATTAACGCAAAGGATTATGCAATGATTTACAATGCTCACAAGGAGTATTTGGAACGGGCGGCTAACGGCGAATTTGATGACCAAACAACAAACGGAGACACAACAGAAGGTGGGACTGCACAGTAATTCCTCCTCAGTCTGCCTATAAAGCGGTTTTACTATACAAAAAATATTACCATTCGGCTCCCTTTATACAAGGGAGCCGTTTTGCTTAGAAAAACTGAGGAATTGTGTGCATAATATCTATCAAACCGTCAGGTAAGATTGCACAGTAGTCTCTCTTTTTACAGTTTTGTAACTATTTTTTTGTATTAATGACTTTACAATAATTATAATTTATATTATTATGTAGAGGATAAAGATTCTTGGAGGTATGCATAATGAGTATTGCTTACAAAAGGATTTTGCTCAAACTCAGCGGCGAGGTTCTTGCCGGACCTGCCGGCAAGGGTATCGACAACGATACTGTGCTCAGTATCTGCAAATCCGTAAAAAAAATTGCCGACCTTGGCGTTGAGGTTGCCATAGTAGTTGGCGGCGGCAATTTTTGGCGTGGCAGAACATCGGAGCACATGGACAGAACCAGAGCCGACCACATAGGTATGCTGGCAACTGCAATGAACTCGTTGGCGCTGTGCGATGCGCTGGAGCAGTTGGGTGCTGTTGTCAGAGTACAGACCGCTATAGAGATGCGCCAGATTGCAGAGCCCTATATTCGCAACAAGGCTATTCGCCATTTCGAAAAAGGCAGGATTGTTATTTTCGGATGCGGCACAGGCTCACCGTTCTTTTCTACAGACACAGCGGCTGCACTTCGCAGTGTCGAGATTAACGCCGACGCTTTGCTAAAGGCTACCAATGTTGACGGTGTGTATGACAAGGACCCCAACAGATTTGCCGACGCCGTAAAGTATGACGATGTTACATTCCAGGAGGTAATTACCCGCGACCTGAAGGTAATGGATTCAACAGCATTTTCGCTGTGCAAGGACAATGATATGCCGATTATCGTGTTTAACCTTAACGACCCTGACAATATTTTGAGAGTCGTTAAAGGCGAAAAGATTGGCACCACAGTAAAGAATTAAATTGAGAGGATTTTATTATGGAACAGGTTTTTGAAAAAGCAACCGGCAGAATGGAAAAGTGCCTTGACTCCCTTGAGAGAGATTTTTCTACTATCAGAGCAGGCAGAGCTAACCCTAACATTCTCAACAATGTTATGGTAGAATACTACGGCACTCCCACCCCACTCAACCAAATGGCTGCTATCTCCGTGCCGGAGCCCAGAATGTTGATTGTTCAGCCTTGGGATACCACTGCACTTGCAGATATAGAAAAGGCTATCAACATTGCCGACATCGGCATTAACCCACAGAATGACGGCAAGGTTATTCGCCTTACCTTCCCCCAGCTTACAGAGGAGCACAGAAAGACATTGGTAAAGGATGTTAGCAAGCGCGGCGAGGAGGCAAAGGTTGCCGTTCGTAATGTGCGTCGTGATGTTATGGACGACCTCAAAAAGCTCAAGAAGGACAACGAGATTACCGAGGACGACCAAAAAGCCGGCGAAAAGAAGCTGCAGGATATTACAGACAAGTATATCAAGCAGGTTGACGAAATGACCGACAAGAAAGAGAAAGAGATTCTCTCCATATAGTTTGACCGTATTGGCTAAGGGGCGATGCTTATGCTTCGTCCCTAAAAGTGTTTTTTAGGAGTAGAGAAAATGGCTTTGTTTTCAAAAAAAGACAGCAAAATCTGCAGTACCGAATTTGCCGTTTTGCCCAACCATCTGGGTATTATTATGGACGGCAACGGTAGGTGGGCCAAGAACAGGGGCTTGCCCCGTACAGCCGGCCATAAGGCGGGCGCAAATGTGTTTAGGACCATATCCGATGAGTGCGCCAGATTGGGAATTAAGTATGTTACCTTTTATGCTTTTTCTACCGAAAACTGGAAGCGACCGCAGGAAGAGGTAGATGCGTTGATGAGTCTCTTTATGGACTATCTTCTTGAGGCAAAGGCGGATATGACCAAGGCAGGCACCAGCAAAATCAAGTTCATCGGTGAGCGCCGGGGAATATCCAAGGAGCTGCTTGACCTAATGGACGAGGCAGAGCAGGAGACAGCCTCACATACCGGCACCACAGTGTATCTTGCCATCAATTACGGCGGCAGGCAGGAGATTGTATCAGCTGTCAACAGTTTGATTGCTCAGGGCAAGACCTCTGTTACAGAGGAGGACATCAGCGCCAATGTATATACTGTTCCCGATTGCGATTTGATAATCAGGCCCTCCGGAGAGGAAAGATTGTCCAATTTCTTGCTATGGCAGGCCGCATACAGCGAGTTTTGGTACAGCGATGTGTTGTGGCCTGATTTCAAAAAAGATGATTTGTATTCGGCATTGCGTGAGTTCGAAAAGCGTAATCGCCGTTTTGGAGGATAAGTGATGAAGCAGAGAGTTATTACAGCTTTTGTTTTGCTGGCTGTTTTGGCGGTAATAGTATGGCAAATCAATACGCCGATTTTTATTATTGCCATTGCATTTTTTTCGGCTGTAGCCGCTAATGAGATTATGAAATGTGCCAAGATTAGCAACAAATTTTTGGTAGGAGCAGGCACGGCTTTTGCGGCTTTGGTTCCGTTTTTGGTAACGGAGCAGCCATTTGCACCGTGGCTCATTTGCAAAAAATTTGCTGATTTTCATGGCACGGTACCCAATATTGTGTTTGTTATTTTGATTACCCTTGTATTTTTTCTTGCTATGCTCAAGGGTTATTCCCACACCTCGTTTGAGAATGTGGCTGTTGCATTTTTTGCGTGTGTTGTTGTGCCTTATGACTTCAGTCTGTTCGTCAGGCTGAGAAATATGGAGCTTGACACCTCATCCCAATTTGGCATATATATTATGTTTTATGCTCTGATTTGCGCTTTGGCTACCGATACCGGCGCACAGCTGGGAGGTATGGCTTTTGGCAAGCACAAGATGGCGCCTAACATCTCACCAAAAAAGACCAAGGAGGGAGCTGTTTGCGGCATTGTTTTTGGCGTAATTCTCAATGTGATTGCAATTATTCTTTACAACAAATTTGCCAACACTCCCCTTGACAGGTCACAGATGATTGTATTCATCGCTTGTTCACCTGTGGTAGGCTTTATGGGTATGATGGGCGACCTGTCCGCATCGGTACTGAAGAGGAATTTCGGTGTAAAAGATTTCGGCAAGATTTTTCCCGGTCACGGCGGTGTAATGGACAGACTTGATTCTACGCTGTTCACATTACCCTTGGCTTACATAATCGCTACTGTGATGGAGCACTATTATGTTTTGTCTGCTACCGGTAGTTATATGCTGTAATTATGGAGATTGATATGACAAAGAATATTTCGTTACTGGGTTCAACCGGTTCAATAGGTACTCAGTCGCTGGATGTTGCCAGATTGCAGGGCTATAACATAAAGTGCCTGACTGCCAATTCCAGGGTGGATATTATTGAAGACCAGGTCAGGGAGTTCAAGCCGGAGCTGGTTTGTATGATGAGCGAAAAAGCTGCCGCCGAGCTGAAAACCCGTATAGCCGATACAAATACAAAGGTTACCTGTGGTATGGAGGGTCTTATTGAGTGCGCTGTATATGACGGCGCCGATACTGTCCTCAATTCGGTTGTGGGTATGGTAGGTCTTCAGCCCACGCTGGAGGCAATAAAGGCAAAAAAGACAATTGCCCTTGCCAACAAGGAGACGCTAGTGGCCGGGGGACATTTGGTAACTAATCTTGCAAAGGAGATGGGTGTATCCATACTTCCTGTGGATAGCGAACATTCTGCAATTTTTCAGTGCATGCAGGGCAGTCCAAAAAAAGAAGCTATTAAAAAAATTGTACTCACAGCATCGGGTGGCCCGTTTTTTGGCAAAACCTTGGCAGAACTGGAGAATGTTACGGCTGCCGACGCCCTTAAGCATCCCAATTGGGACATGGGCGCAAAAATTACCATAGATTCTGCTACTATGATGAACAAGGGACTTGAATTTATCGAGGCAAAGTGGTTGTTCGATATGCCTAATGAGGATATTGAGATTGTTGTTCATCGTGAGTCGGTGGTGCATTCCGCTATTGTTTACCGGGATAATTCTATGATAGCGCAGCTGGGAGTGCCCGATATGCGTATTCCGATTCAGTACGCTCTTACTTATCCCGAGAGGATAGAGAGTCCGGTAAAGGAATTATCCCTCACCGATTACGGCAAGCTAACATTTTTTGAGCCGGATTACCACACCTTCAAGTGCATTGATGTTTGTAGGGACGCTATAGAACGCGGAGGTTTGCATCCGGCGGCTGCTAACGGCGCAAATGAGGAGAGTGTCAGATTGTTCCTTGCAGGTAAAATTAAATTCACGGATATTGCATATCTTAATAACGAGGCAATGCTCCATGCTGCGGATATTCAGGACTTTACTCTTCAGGATGTGCTGGACGCAGACAGAGCTGCCCGTGATTTTGTTGTGGAGACGGTAGGATGCTAAGTAATTTTTGGAACACCGCATATCCGATTATCATTGCGATATTATTTTTCGAACTGATTATTATTGTTCATGAGGGCGGCCATTTTGCAGCTGCCCGTATGATGGGAATTAAGGTCAACGAGTTTTCTATCGGTATGGGGCCAAAGCTGTTTCAAATTAACAAAAAGGGCACAAAGTACACTCTGCGGCTTATTCTGTTTGGCGGTTATTGCCAGATGGAGGGCGAGGACGAAGAGAGCGATGATGACAACTCCTTTGCAAAAAAGAGAGTGATTCAGCGCATTTTTGTTGTAGCCGCAGGCGCAGTAATGAATCTTATACTGGGCTTGCTGATTACCGCCATTATGGTCGGTACAGGTGATCTGGTCGGTACTACAAGAGTTGCAAAGATGGATGACAATGCCGTCAGCGCCTCTGTACTCAAGCCGGACGACATAATCAAGTCCATAGACGGTGTGCGTGTTTATTGTCCGTCGGATATTACCACCGGTCTGTCAAGGTCGGCGGATAACAAGATAGATATGACGGTAATCCGCGACGGCAAGGAAAAGAAGCTTGTGGTCCCCTTTGATATGGAAGAATATGAAGGCCACAATTTTATTAAAATGGACTTTTGGCTCTACGGCGAGGACAAAACAGTCGGCAATGTTATAGTTGCATCCGCCAAGGAGTGGGTGTCCTATGCACGCACGGTGTTCCTTTCGGTGCACGATATTATTGTGGGTAGGTTCGGCCTTAGTGACCTGTCGGGGCCTGTGGGCACTGTCAGCGTAGTATCATCGGCAGTCAAGTCCGGTATGTATTCCATGTTGCGGATTATGGCGTTGCTGACCATCAATATCGGGTTGTTCAATTTGTTCCCGATTCCGGCATTGGACGGCTGGAGATTATTTTTGCTGATATTCGAGGGCCTGTTCAAAAAGACATTACCGCAAAAGTGGGAGTGGGCAATTAATTCTGTGGGACTTGTGCTTTTGTTGGGATTTATGAGTATAATTACTTTTTCTGATTTAACAAAGCTATTTAGGTGACGCTTATGAGAACTTCAAAGAAAATTAAGATTGGCAACACATATATGGGTGGTGACAGTCCCGTGTTGGTACAGAGTATGCTCAATGTACCGTCAACGGATATTGCAGGCTCGGTGGAGCAGGCTGTTCTGCTTGAGAAGGCAGGATGTCAGGTAATCAGATTTGCCATTCCCGATGAGGCTGCTTTGGATTTGATAGAGCCCATCAAGGAGGCTACCACTGTACCCCTTGTTGCAGATATTCATTTTGACTACCGACTGGCGTTGGGCGCTGCCCGGCGCGGTATCGACAAAATCAGAATCAATCCCGGCAATATCGGCAGCGAGGATAGAGTAAAGGCAGTTGCCGATATTTGCAGGCAAAAAGGATTGCCGATACGAATCGGTGTTAATTCCGGCTCTTTAGAAAAGGAGATTTTGGCAAAGTACGGATCGCCAACTCCCGAGGCAATGGTTGAGTCGGCATTGTACCACGCATCTTTACTTAACAAATTCGATTTTGACGACATAGTAATTTCTATCAAATCCTCCAATGTCAACACTATGATTAGTGCCTACGAACTGGCGGCAGAAAAATGCGATTACCCACTCCACTTAGGTGTTACCGAGGCCGGCACCGAGCGTATGGGGATTATCAAGTCTGCTGTGGGTATCGGTTCATTGCTTACTCACGGAATCGGCGATACCATTAGAGTCAGCCTTACCGACAGCCCGGTTAAGGAGGTGTATGCCGCATTTGACATACTCAAGGCAATCGGACTGAAAACGGATTGTCCTTATCTTATTTCCTGCCCAACCTGCGGCAGAACGAGAATAGACCTGGTCGGCCTTGCAAAGCAGGTGGAGGAAAGACTTAGGGATTGCAAAAAGCCAATCAAGGTTGCTGTTATGGGCTGTATAGTTAACGGTCCCGGCGAGGCTAAGGAGGCCGACATCGGTATTGCCGGCGGTGACGGATGCGGGCTTATATTCAAAAAAGGCGAGATACTTCGCAAGGTTAACGAAGACGAATTACTGGACGAATTAATGAAAGAGATAGACAAGCTATAATGAATCAGGTTTACGATTATTTTTCGGGCTATATCAGCAGCGACGATTTGGTGGCAATCGGCTATAGCGAGATTGTATCGCTGAAGGTTAGGCGAGCAGAACGAGTATTGGAATTAGGAATCCGCAGCAATGTTCTTATTGACAGGGGCGTTATTGACTCCTGCCAAAGGTCATTGGCTGCCTCATTGGAACTTAACAAGGCGATTATTGATGTGTACTACGATTCCTCCCTGTTTAGAACGGAGGATATAGAAAGAATATTGGAGCCGGTCTGTGCTGCTAATCCCATAGTCAATGGATTTTTTGACGGTGTGACTGCCGAGCTTGAGGGCGATGTGCTCACCCTCAGCCTTAAAAAGGGCGGTAAGAGCATATTGGAGTCCCAGGATATGGACAGGATAATTTCCAAATACATCAGCGATAAATTCGGACTGCAATACAGCATCAGTTTTTTTGAGGCTCAGGCTTTTGATATAGAAAAGGCTGTGCGAGAGGCTACTGCAAAGCAGGAGGCTATCAAGAAAAAAGAAAAAGAAGAAAAACAAAAAGTCTTTTCCACCAAGCTGCTGGGCGATACTCCGCTGTACGCGGATACCCGCAAGGTGGTATTCGGCAGAGCAATTAAGGAATTGCCAAAGCCAATCAATCAGGTGTCACCCGATGACGGCTTTATCACAGTTTGGGGTGATGTTTTTGCCACCGATGTTCGTGATACAAAGCGAGGTGATTCCAAAATATTCACCTTTAGCATTACCGACTACACATCATCTCTTACAGTAAAGATGTTTGACAAAAATGCTGAGGTTGACCCTGTTATTAAGTCCATTGGCAAGTCGGGCACATTTATTATTTCCGGCTCCTACCAGTATGACAAATTCTCCAACGAATTTGTACTCAGGCCAAATAATATAGAAAGCGTTATAAAAAGCGAAAAAACAGACGACGCACCGGAAAAACGTGTGGAGCTTCACATGCATACAGTTATGTCCGAGATGGATGCCATCAATTCGGCCAAGGAACTGGTAACCCGTGCGGCAAAATGGGGTCATAGGGCTGTGGCTATTACCGACCACGGCGTTGTACAATCCCTTCCGGAGGCTTACGCTGCGGCAAAGGCAAACGGAATCAAGTTGATTCTGGGCGTTGAGGGATACCTGGTTGATGACGGGCTTTACCCGGACTTTATGAATATGAAAATGAAGGAGTTCCGTCGCCATCATATTATTCTGCTGGTAAAGGCAGACAATTCCATGCCACTCAGACTGGACGAAAACTGGCAGCCGGTTATGGACGAGCCGGAGGACGGTATCATTCATCGCGGCAGGAAAAATTTGTACGAATTGATTAGCCACAGTAATGTTAAGACATTTAAGTCCAGACCCCTAATTCCCAAGTCTTTGTTGGCACAAAAAAGGGACGATATTCTTATCGGCTCTGCCTGTGAGCAGGGCGAGATAATCCAGGCTATTCTGCGAGGCGAGCCTCAGGAGGAGATTGAGCGACTGGCTGAGTTCTATGACTATCTGGAGATTCAGCCCAACGGCAACAACCGTTTTATGATTGCTTCTACCAGAGAACTCCACGAGAATATCAACAGTGAAGAGGATTTAATTAATATCAACAAGCAAATTATCCGTATTGCCGACAAGCAGGGCAAGCCGGTTGTAGCCACCGGCGATGTTCATTTTTTGGACGAAAAGGATGCAAAATTCAGGGCGGTAATTATGGCGTCAAAGGGATTTGAGGATGCCGATAATCAAGCCCCGTTGTACTTTAAGACCACCGACGAGATGTTAAAGGATTTTGCCTGGGCAGGGGATAGAGCAAAAGAATTTGTTATCGACAATCCGAACAAGATTGCCGATATGATTCAGGACAATATTCCGCCGATTCCTCCGGGAACATACCAGCCCTTTATCCAAGGGGCTGACGATGAGCTCACCGATAAATGCTGGAATACTGCCAAGGAGCTTTACGGTGACCCTGTCCCCGAATATGTAGCTTCCCGACTGGAGAGAGAGCTGCAGTCCATTATTGGCCACGGATACGGTGTGCTTTATGTTATTGCCAAGCGATTGGTTGAGGAGAGTGAGCGTCGAGGCTATCTTGTAGGCTCCAGAGGTTCAGTTGGTTCTTCGCTTGCCGCCCACTTTGGCGGTATATCCGAGGTTAATCCGCTGGCACCCCACTATTACTGCAAGCAATGTAAGCACAGCGAGTTCTTTCTTAACGGCGAGTATGGCTCGGGCTTTGACCTGCCGCCAAAGAATTGTCCCGTTTGCGGCACACCTATGAAGCGTGATGGTCACGAGATTCCCTTTGAGACATTCTTAGGCTTCGATGGAGACAAGGAGCCGGATATTGACCTTAACTTCTCAGGTGAGGTACAGGGACAGATACATAGATTTACCGAGACCTTGTTCGGCAAAGAGTATGTGTTCAAGGCAGGTACTATGGCTACAGTTGCCGACAGAACTGCCTACGGTTATGTGTGCAAGTACCTGGAGGAAAGGGGATTGTACGCTGTTACTCCCAGAGCAGAGATAGACAGATTAACTATCGGCTGTACCGGTATCAAGCGTACCACCGGTCAGCACCCGGGAGGTATGGTTGTTGTACCTGACAAGTATTCTGTAGAGGACTTTACCCCCATACAGTACCCATCCAATGACGAAAAAAAGGGTACATACACTACCCATTTTGACTTCAAAAATTCCTTGCACGATACTCTGCTCAAGCTGGACGAGCTGGGACATGATAATCCTACATTATATAAGTATCTTGAGGATTCCACCGGTATCCCGGTAATGGATGTTGACCTTAGCGACCCAAAGCTGTATCAGCTGGTAACCTCCTGTGACCCGTTGGGAGTCAGTCCGGAGGACATTGACAATCCCACCGGCACATTGGCTATTCCGGAGATGGGTACGCCATTTGTAGTGGGTATGCTGACCGAGGCAAAGCCAAAGACATTTGCGGATTTGCTGCAGATTTCCGGTCTTTCCCACGGCACAGATGTGTGGCTGGGCAATGCCCAGGAGTTGATTACAAAAGGCACTTGCACCATTTCGGAGGTTATAGGTTGTCGTGACGATATTATGACTCACCTTATTCATGTTGCCGAGGCTTACGAAAAGCGTACCGGTAACAAATCACCTTTGAGCAAAAAGGATTGCTTCAAGATTATGGAATATACCCGAAAGGGTAAGGCGCCAAAGGAGCTTCCCCCCTACGAGGACGCAATGAAGACCATTGGCGTTGAGCAGTGGTATATTGATTCCTGCTACAAAATCAAGTATATGTTCCCCAAGGCCCACGCTGCCGCATATGTTATTGCGGCACTGCGTATTGCCTGGTACAAGATATATTATCCGCTGCAGTTTTACAGCGCATACTTTACTGTACGCGGCGGCGCTATTGATGCCGTTGCAGCTGTTCAGGGCAAGGCTGCCGTTAAGCAGAAGATGAACGAAATCAAGCTCAAGGGCAACGACGCCTCCCAAAAAGAAAAGGACCAGTATGTTGTACTGCAGATAGTAATCGAGATGCTGGCTCGTGGCTATGAGTTCCTGCCTGTGGATTTGGAAAAATCCGATTGGCGAATTTACAAAATAGAGGATGGCAAAATAAGATTACCGTTTTCTGCCATTGACGGTATAGGCGAGACCGCTGCCCAGGCAATTGCCGCAGCCGTTGAGCGCAATCCGGAGGGCTTTGTTGCCTCCGATGATTTGGCAGGTGAGCCGGGTGTGGGCAAGTCCGTTGTGGATGCTCTGCGCAGTGCCGGTGCATTGGGCAATCTGCCGGAATCCAAGCAAATAGCATTCTTTTAATATTTTATATTGACATGGACACTTTATTGTGGTAGCATATTAGCACGCTAAAGTGAACTAACGAAAGGACAGGGCATTTTGCCCGAAAACAGTATGAAAAGATATTCAAAAATAACACCTGAGGGCTCCAGAGATTTTTTGTTTGAGGAGTGCGATGACAGACGCCAGGTGGAGGGCATTTTGTCCGACTTGTTTAAGGAGAATAATTATCGCAAGGTGATGACTCCCGCCATTGAGTACTTTGATGTATTCAAGAGTGACAACACCGGTATCCAGGCGGAAGAAATGTTCAAGCTATCCGACTCCAAGGGCAGGACCACCGTCCTTAGACCGGACAACACAATGCCCATTGCCCGTATGGTTGCCACCCGTCTTAACGGCCATGATTTTCCTGTTAGACTGTACTATAATCAGCCGGTTTTCGTTCGCTCCAAGGACCTTAACGGTCGTGCCAACGAGATTGCCCAAAGCGGCGTTGAACTGATTGGCGACGGCTCTATGCAGGCAGATGTCGAGGTTATTGCCATGGCTGTTGAAAGCTTGAAGAGATGTAGTCTCAAGTCATTTAAGATAGAGATTGGCAATGCCGCATTTTTTAACACAATACTCAATAAACTGGATATTACAGATACCCAGAAGGCTGATATTTGTAACTTAATCGAGGGCAAAAATTATGCCGCCCTGGGTGACCTGCTGGACCGTATCGGCAACAGCCGAGAAACCGAGATTATCAGGAAATTGCCCCGTCTTTTCGGCGACATAAAAGTTATTGATACCGCCAAGAAGCTGTACGGCAATACTGAGGCAAACGCTGCTCTTGACTATCTTGCAAGCGTGTATAATGCGTTATGCGATGCCGGACTTCAGCAGTATATCATGATTGACCTTGGGTTGGTTAACCGCAGCAATTACTATACAGGCGTTATCTTTCACGGCTATGCTCAGGGCTCCGGTATGACGGTACTGTCGGGCGGTAGATACGACAATCTGTTGGGAGAGTTCGGTATGTCGGCTCCTGCCATAGGCTTTGCTGTGGAAGTGTCTGCATTGTGCGAGGCAATGCGAGAGGTAATCAATGTTGAGCGCCCTATTCGTATTGCTTTGACCAAGGGCAGATTGGAAAAAAGCTCTGTCAAGATGTTCCGTACCATAGGACTTGATACTACCGAGCTTGAGAATAAGGGCAGGAGATTGATTCTCCCTGTTGACAAATACGAGGCCGTGCTGTCCAAGGCACCGGATGTTATCACCTATGTTGAGCATGGCGTGTGTGATATCGGAATTGTAGGCAAGGATACTATAGTCGAGCATAATTCGTCTTTTTATGAGGTTATGGACTTGGGTATCGGCAAGTGCAGATTCGCTCTCGCCTGTCCAAAGGGTACCGATTTCTTTTCCGGCTACAAGCGCAAGACCGTAGCCTCCAAGTACCCAAAGGTAGCCAAGGAATTTTTTGAATCCAAGGGAATGGATGTGGAGATAATCAAGATTGAGGGCAGCGTAGAGCTGGCGCCCCTCCTTGGTTTGGCTGACGGAATTGTGGATATTGTTGAGACAGGTTCAACCCTAAAAGAAAACGGACTTGAGGTTGTGGAGGAAATATTCCCAATCTCCGCCCGTGTAATAGTAAATATGGCGTCTATGAAGCTGCGCAAGGACGAGATTGAGAGCTTTCTCAATGATTTGGAGCTTGCCAGCAAGGTCTGATGCTCAGGAGGATAAAATGAAGATTACAAAAGCGAACGGCAAGGTTGAGTATGCCTTGATTAACAGTCTAAAAAAGCGAGCCGGCGAAACCGACCAAAAAATTGTAGATATTGTTACCACTATCATCAAAGAGGTAAAGGAGAACGGCGACGATGCCGTCAGAGAGTACACAGTTAGGTTTGACGGCGGCGTCCCAAAAAAGACTGTAATCGAGAAAGAGGAGCTGCAGTCCTATCTCGATATGGTGGATGACGACTTTCTTACCGCCATCACCAATGCAAAGAATAATATTTACGATTTTCATTTGCGTCAGGCACAGCAGTCCTGGATGACTACTCAGGATAACGGTGTTATTATGGGCCAGAGAGTACGGGGGCTGCACAAGGTTGGTATTTATGTTCCCGGCGGTACTGCCGCATATCCCTCATCGGTGCTTATGAACGCAATTCCGGCAAAGATTGCAGGAGTGGGCGAGATTATTATGGTTACACCTCCCGGTAGGGACGGAAACCCGAATCCTAACATTATGGCTGCTGCCGCCGTTGCCGGAGTGGACAGAGTGTTCCTTGTAGGCGGCGCACAGGCAGTTGCCGCCCTTGCCTACGGCACGGAAAAAATTCCAAAGGTGGACAAAATTGTTGGCCCCGGCAATATTTTTGTCGCCACAGCAAAGAAACTGCTGTACGGCGTGGTTGATATTGATATGGTTGCCGGCCCGTCAGAGATTCTGATTGTTGCAGACAAGACGGCGGACCCATCCTTCCTTGCGGCGGACCTTATGTCCCAGGCAGAGCACGACAAACTGGCATCAGCTATACTGTTGTCCACTTCTACTGATTTGGCAAAGGCTACCGTAAAGGAAATAGAAAAGCAAATCAAGTACCTTGAGCGTATGGAGATTATCGAACAATCCTTGGATAATTATTGCGAGATAATTGTGTGTGAGGACCTTGACCAGGCAATTGATTTTGCAAATGAGTTGGCGCCGGAGCATCTTGAATTGTGCGTATCCGAGCCGCTGAAGTATATCGGCAGAGTGGACAATGCAGGCTCGGTATTCCTTGGTAACTGGTCACCTGAGCCGCTGGGAGATTACTATGCAGGTCCTAATCATGTGCTTCCAACATCCGGAACAGCCAGATTCTTCAGCCCCTTGTCGGTGGATAGCTTTATCAAAAAATCTTCATTTATCTACTATACTCCTCAGGAGCTTCGCAAGGCAAAGGACGATATTATCAAGCTGGCAGAAACTGAGGGACTTACTGCTCACGCAAATTCAATCAAGGTTAGATTTGACTAAAATATGAGGTTAAAGTTGTATGAGATGTGCAGAAATTGAGAGAAATACAAAGGAGACCCAAATCAAGGTGTCCCTTAATTTAGACGGCGGAGAGGTTAATGTCAGCACCGGCATCGGTTTTTTTGATCACATGCTCACAGCCTTTGGAGTGCACGGCGGTTTTGGACTGACTGTTCAGGTTACAGGCGACCTTGAGGTGGATACCCACCATACTGTGGAGGACACCGGCATTGCGCTGGGTATGGCCTTTAAGCAGGCGTTGGGTGATATGAGTGGTATAAAGAGGTATGGTACCTTTTTTATCCCGATGGACGAGAGTCTTGCACAGGTGTCGCTGGATATATCCAACAGACCGTTCCTGGTATTCAGGGCTTCGTTTGAGCAGGAGCTGTGCGGTGACTACGAAACCTGTGTTACTGAGGAATTTTGGCGCGCTTTTGCTGTGAATTCCGGTATTACATTGCACATTATTGCGCCCTACGGCGCCAATGCACATCACCAGATTGAGGCGATATTTAAAGCGGCTGCTCACGCATTAAAGATAGCAGTAACAAAGAATGATGACGGCTCTGTTCTGTCAACAAAGGGAGTGCTGTAATGATTATTTTTCCTGCCATTGATATTATTGACGGCAAGCCTGTGCGTTTGTTTAAGGGGGATTTTGCTACTGCGGAGCAGGTGGCAGACGATGCCTTAGCCACAGCTGTGGATTTTGAAAAAGTCGGCGCAAGGTGGATACACATGGTTGACCTTGACGGTTCGCTGCAGAAGAAACCGGTAAATGCCGAAACATTTGTTACCGTTGCCAACCAGACTTCACTCAAGGTTGAGGTAGGCGGCGGCATCCGTACTATGCAGGATATGGATTTTTATGCCCAAAAGGGAATCAGCCGTATTGTCCTGGGCTCCGTTGCCCTAAAAAATCCTCAGTTGGTAAGAGAGGGCGTAAAGGAATTCGGCGACTTGATTGCCGTCGGTATCGATGCCAAGGACGGATATGTGGCAACCGAGGGTTGGACGGAGGGCTCCGATACATACTATATTGACCTTGCCCGCCAAATGGAGGATATGGGTGTCAAGACCGTAATATTTACCGACATCGGCAAGGACGGAACATTGTCCGGACCCAATATTCAGCAGTTGGCAGAGCTTAACAATTCGGTATCCTGTGACATTACTGCCTCCGGCGGCGTAACAAATATTGACGATATCATCAAACTTAAGGAGCAAGGTCTGTACGGTGCAATTTGCGGCAAATCTCTGTACAAGGGCACCCTAAGTCTTGCCGAGGCGATAGAGGTATGCAATGATTAATTTGGATAGATATTTTGCAAAGAGCGAGTTAATACCCGCTATTATTCAGGAGGCGTCAACCGGTCAGGTGCTTATGCTGGCTTATATGAACAGGGAGTCGATGGAACTGACCATAAAGACAGGATATACATGGTTTTGGTCCCGTTCCCGCAGGGAACTATGGAACAAGGGCGCCACATCAGGTCATCTGCAAAGGGTGATAGAGATTAAGGGCGATTGCGACGACGACACATTGCTCATACAGGTTGAGCAGACCGGCGCAGCCTGCCATACCGGTAATCACACCTGCTTTTTTAATGATATAGAATTATGTAAGGACGGCGAATAATATGGATTATATTAGGAACGATTATGATACAATACTTGCCCGTAAGGAAGCAAAGGAGGAGGGCTCATACACCTGCTACCTTTTTGAGCAAGGAATTGATAAGATATTAAAGAAGGTTGGCGAGGAGTCAACCGAGATGGTTATTGCCGCCAAGAACGGCAACAAGGAAGAGACTGTAGGCGAGATTTGTGACTTGATTTATCATACGCTGGTAATGATGGTTGACCAAAGTATTACTATCGAGGATGTCGAGGCTGTTCTGCGTAAGCGTGCAGAAAAGTCAGGCAATCTTAAGCAATTTCACAAGGTAGATAAGAATTCATAGTATGCATAAAAAATGGGTTGTGCGCGATGCCGATAAGCAGGCTGCATCCGCGCTGAGCGAAAAATTTAATATCGACCCATTTGTGGCCTTCCTTATGGTATCCCGCGGTATTGTCAGCGATATGGACGCAGCATTTTTTGTGTCCAAAAACTGTCTTATGACATCACCGCTGGATTTTGCCGATATGGACGAGGCTGTGTTTGCTATCGGCGAGGCTATTGATATAGGCGACAGTATTTGTATCTATGGCGACTATGACTGCGACGGAGTTACATCCACAGCCTTGCTGTATGATTTTTTGAGTAACGAGGGCGCCAATGTCAGATATTATATTCCGTCCCGTGCCGATGAGGGTTACGGCCTAAATACGGATGCCATAGACAGATTGCACGATATGGGTGTCAACCTTATTGTGACTGTGGACAACGGTATTGCATCTGTTAAGGAGGCACAGCATATCTATGACCTGGGTATGCGGTTGGTTATTACCGACCATCACCAGCTTCCGGAGGGAGAACTGCCCCGGGCAGAGGCAATAGTTAACCCCCACCGACCGGAGAATAATCTTAAGTTTAGGGATTATTGCGGCGTTGGTGTTGCATACAAGTTGGCTTGCGCAATGTATGACGGGGATATGGATGACCTGTGTGCAAGGTATATGGATTTGGTTGCTATCGGAACTATTGCCGATGTTATGCCCCTTCAGAACGAAAACAGAAGCTTTGTTCGTCTCGGCTTAGAGCAAATTAATACCAATCCGCGCAATGCCCTCAAGACATTTATGTTCCACAACGGCAACAAGCAGTACACAGCTGCCGATATTGCCTTTCAGCTTTGCCCGAGAATTAACGCTATGGGCAGAATGAGTGACGCATCGCAGGCAGTTGAGTTTTTGTTGGCTCCGAGCACAGAGTACAGTCAGCCGCTTTTTGATACTCTCAACAGCGAGAATGCCCATCGCCAGGCTGTGGAGCGAGAGATAATAGATGATGTCAATGCCAGAATTGAGCGTAATCCAAAGCTGGCGGCAGGCAGAGTAATTGTAGTGGCAGGCAAAGAATATCATCAAGGCGTTGTAGGAATAGTTGCTGCTCATATCAGCGAAAAATACGGCAAGCCAACATTTATTATCGGTATTGAGGACGGTATCGGCCACGGCTCTGCCAGGAGTATTGAGGGCTTCAATATCTATGACGCACTCAAGGCTTGCAGCGATGACCTGCTGCAATTCGGCGGCCACCCCTTGGCTGCCGGCGTTACAATAAGCGAGGATAAGATTGACAGCTTCAGGCGACATATTAATGAGTATGCCCTGGCTGAATACCCAACTATGCCGGTGCAGGAGCTATTGATAGATTGCAAGGTATCGCCCATATATCTCACTTTGGATTTGGTGGATAGCCTGGATGTTATCGAACCCTGCGGTGCCGGTAATCCCCAGGCTGTATTCGGTCTGTACAAGCTTAGATTAGTAGATATTAAGCCATTAAGCGACGGCAAGCATATCCGTATGGATTTGGAAAAAAACGGCAACAGAATCAGAGTAGTAAAATTCGGCATATCTCCTGATGAATTTCCGTACCATCCGGGTGATATACTTAATGTTGCGGCAAAGGTGTCCAGGAGTATATACAACCAGCGTATGTATCTGTCCATACAAGCTGTGGATGTCAGACTGTACTCCACGGATGATGACAAGTATTTTGACGAAAAAGGCAAGTATGATTTGTACCGCGCAACCGGTATAGGGGACGAGAGTCTATACCCTGACCGAAAGGCGTGCGCTCTGGTATATAAGTACCTAAAAAAGAACAACGGCTACAATTATTCTCTGGACGACCTGTATTTCAGATTGCAGGAGCATATTACTTACGGTCAGCTGATGTTTGCAATAAAGGCCTTTGTACAAAGCGGCTTGATTGAATATAATGACAGAATTACCGTCAATGATATAAACGAAAAGGTTAACCTTGAGGACACAGATGTGCTCAAGAGCCTGAGGGGAAGATTGGAAATTGGACGAGAAATATAATTACGAAGAGTATAATGACCATTTCGATGAATTTTTTGCAGAAGTCAAGGCTAACAGCTCCTATGATGCAGAAAAGATAGAGAGTGCCTACATACTTGCCCGCAATGCCCACAAGGACCAGCGCAGACGCTCCGGTGAGCCATATATTATGCACCCTGTTGCCGTTGCCAAGATTTTGTTCGATTTCGGTATGGACAACGAGTGCATTATAGGTGCGCTGTTGCACGATGTTGTTGAGGACACATCTTATGATTTGGACTATATCGGCAATGTGTTCGGCAGTGATGTTGCGTTGTTGGTTGACGGCGTTACCAAGCTGGGCCAGATTCCTTTGTCCACCCGTGAGGAGGTTCAGGCAGAGAATATTCGCAAAATGTTCATTGCTATGAATCAGGATGTGCGAGTTATTATTATCAAATTGGCAGACCGTCTCCACAATATGCGCACACTTCAGCATATGCCGGAGTACAAGCAGAGAGAAAAATCATTGGAGACGCTGGAGATTTATGCCCCCATTGCCCACCGATTAGGTATCCGTGCCTTCAAGGAGGAGCTGGAGGATTTGGCTATTCAATACCTCGACCCCATTGCCTACAAGGAGATAGAAAACAATCTTTCTATGAAAAAAGAGGAGGGTATGACCTTCCTAAACGAGATTACTACCGGCATTTCGGAGCAGATAAAGCCTATAATAAAGAATTGCCAGATTTCATCCCGTGTAAAGTCCGTACACGGAATATTCCGTAAAGTATATATTAAGGGCAAAAATTTTGAGGAAATATACGACATATATGCTGTGCGTATTATTGTCGATTCCGTAATTGACTGCTACAATGCGCTGGGTATTGTGCACGATATGTTTACTCCGTTGCCCGGCAGATTCAAGGATTATATATCCACTCCTAAGCCCAATATGTACCAGTCGTTGCATACTACGGTACTGTCAAAAAACGGTATTCCGTTTGAAATTCAAATTCGTACCTGGGATATGCACCGCACTGCCGAGTACGGTATCGCGGCTCACTGGAAATATAAACTGGGTAAGGGTGGCAAGGATAATTTTGACGCCTCCCTTAAGTGGATAAACCGTATGCTGGAGAACGGCGACAGTGCAGATAACGCCGAGGATATGGTATCCTCAATCAAGGGCGACCTGTCCATAGAGGAAATTTATGTATTCACCCCAAAGGGTGATGTAAAATCCTTGCCAAAGGGCGCCACGGTAATTGATTTTGCCTACGCTATCCATTCCGGTGTCGGCAACCGTATGACCGGCGCCAAGGTGGACGGCAGGATTGTACCGCTGGATACTGTACTGCGTACCGGCCAGATTTGTGAGGTGCTGACCTCCAAACAACAAAACAAAGGGCCGTCACGCGATTGGCTCAGCATCGTCAAGACAGGCGAAGCCAGAAGCAAAATTCGTGCTTGGTTCAAAAAGGAGCGCCGCGACGAGAATATATCCGAGGGCAAGGCTACCCTGGAGCATGAGTTCAAGCGTAATTACCTTAGGTTTGAAAATAATCAGCTGGAAAAATTTGTGCTCAAGATTGCCGAGAGACAGCATTTTTCCACAGCGGAGGATTTTTATGCCGCCATTGGTTACGGTGGTGTCCAAATCAGCAGGCTCATGCCCGGTATCAAGGATGAGTACAACCGTAACTGGAGACAAAAGGAGGAGCCGGAAGTCAACTCCCAGCTCAAGGTAAACAAAATTGATAAGGTCAATAGGGAAAAAAGCTCTACCGGCGGTGTTATCGTTGAGGGAATTGACAACTGTCTGCTCAATATGGCAAGGTGCTGCAATCCGCTGCCCGGCGAGAATATTATCGGCTTTATCACTCGTGGTCACGGACTTACTATTCATCGCCGTGATTGCAAAAATGTGCCGGCAGACATAGCATTGTCACCGGAGCCGGAGCGTTGGGTAAAGGCGAGATGGGACAGCAATGTGCATGTTGACGCGCGCTCCACACTCAATGTCTATGCTATCGACCGTGACGGAGTCGTACTTGATATTACATCAACCCTTGCCGGCGCCAGAATAAAAATTCATTCAATCAACGCTCGTCCAATTAACGACGGCAACTGCCTGACAACAATGACTATTTCTGTAAACGGCAGGGAGCACCTTGATTCTGTAATCAAAATGCTCAATAGGATTGACGGCGTATATCTTATAGAAAGAACGGAGTTATAATGAAAGCTGTACTGCAAAGAGTTAAGTATTCTAATGTAAAAATTGACGGCAATATTGTGGGTAGCTGCGGCAACGGCTTTATGATTTTGTTGGGTGTTATGCAGGGTGATACCCTCCATGATGTTGACAAATTGGTAAAGAAGATTCCCAACCTCCGTGTATTCGAGGATGACAACGGCAAGATGAATCGCAGCTTGCTGGATACAGGGGGAGAACTGCTGGTTATTTCCCAATTTACACTGTGCGCCGATTGTACTCACGGCAGGCGACCCTCCTTTACCGATTCTGCGCCTCCACAGGAGGCTAACAATTTGTATGAATTGTTTGTACAAAAACTGAGAGACGCCGGCGTGACCCGTGTCCAAACCGGAGAATTCGGTGCGGATATGCAGGTGGAGTTGGTAAATGACGGGCCGGTAACTATTATTTTGGATTCAAGGGAGCTTCATTAATGAAGATATTGCACAAATCCTTTGGCAGTATGGACAATAACTGCTTTTTGATAGTGGATGAGGATAGTAACAAATCTGCTCTTGTTGACTGCAGTGAGTATAGCGACAGAATGACAGCGCTGATTGGCGATACTGAGCTGGAGTATATTCTGCTTACCCACGGCCATTTTGACCATATCGGCGGAGTAGAGGAGGTAAAGAAAAAATACGGAGCCAAGGTTGTTATTTCTGCCCAGGATCAACCTATGCTCAGCTCCTCAAAAGCTTCGCTTGCAGCCTTTGCCGGTGCACAGCATAATAGCACAGAGGCCGATATTATTGTGGCAGACGGCGATGTTATTACTCTTGGTAAATTGGGTATTAAGGTCTTGTCCACTCCCGGTCACACCGCCGGCAGTGTGTGCTATATGGTGGGTGACGCCTTGTTTACCGGGGACACTTTGTTTTACTGCTCCTGCGGCAGAACCGACTTTCCAACCGGCTCACCTGAGGATATGCTTAGGTCCTTGCATCGTATAGCGGCTTTGCCCGGTAATATGACGGTATATACCGGTCACAACCAATTGTCCACCCTGGATTTTGAGCGTAGCAATAATCCGTATATGAATATGTAATTATGGTAATAATAAACAAAAATCATGATGCTGCTTATCATATAGAAAAAATATGCTTTATGTTTTTTCCGTTAGAAAAATTAAAAAAAGGCAGCAGCGATAATGTAACTGTCACAACTGAATACAGGCAGGGTAATATCTGTGTTGTCGCAAAAGCCTACTCAAAGTCATTGGCTCGAACAAAGACTGTATCCGCCGATGATGATATTACCTATGAACTGTCAATTCTGTTGTACAACACTCTTGCAGAACTAACAGGATTTCGCCCTCCCTGGGGTATTCTCTATGGGGTCAGACCGGCACGGCTGCTCCATGGGGATATAGAAAAATTGGGAGTTGACGGAGCCAAAGACAAGTTTATTTCCTGCCTTGTTTCGCCAAAAAAGCTGCAGCTTGCTATGGAGGTAATGGAAAGCGAAAACAAAATTATCGCTCTGTCCGAGGATAATTCTTTTTCCTTATATATATCCATACCGTTTTGTCCTACCAGATGCAGCTACTGCTCCTTTGTGTCCCACAGTATTGCAGGTGCCGCACATCTCATAGAGCCCTATGTGGAATTGCTGTGCCGCGAGATTGAGACCACCGGCAATATTGCCAAAGAACTGGGTCTTAGGCTGGAAAGTATATATTTTGGTGGCGGTACTCCTACCTCTCTTTCTCATTTACAGCTGGACAAATTGCTGACAGCCGTTGAGAACAGTTTTGATTTATCAACCCTTAGGGAATATACTGTGGAATCCGGAAGACCCGATACTATTACTCAAGCAAAGCTGGAAACCTTATTATCACATAATGTGTCCCGTATCAGTATCAATCCCCAGACTTTTGATGACGCTGTCAGAGAGCGTAACGGCAGAAGGCATACTACCTGTCAGACCTTGGATTCCTTTTGTTTAGCCAGGGAATTAGGTTTTGGTAATATAAATATGGACTTTATTGCAGGACTTAACACCGACACGATGGAGTCATTTTGTAACAGTATTGACACGGCAGTAAATCTTGGGGTAGAGTCGGTAACCGTGCACAATCTTGCCCTCAAATCCGCATCAAACCTGGTTACTGATAACGAATTTTTTGACTTATCCCAAAAGAAGCTGACGGCGGATATGATGGACTATTCCTACGATTGTTTGCACAGTCACGGCTATCATCCCTACTATATGTATCGCCAAAGCAAATCCTTGGGCAATTTAGAAAATGTCGGCTGGTGCAAGGAGGGGTACGAGTGTCTGTACAATGTATTTATGATGGACGAAACTCATACAGTATTAGCGGCAGGCGCCGGTGCGGTTACTAAACTTAAAAATCAAGCTACCGGTCATATTGACAGGATATATAATTACAAATATCCCTATGAGTATATTGATAATTTTGACAACATTATATTGCGTAAGCAGGGCATAATTGACTTTTATAAATCATAATGTTTATACAAAGTCACTGTTTAACTATTGCAAAAGAATACTGCTTGTAATATAATGACATTAAAGAGGTGTTTCAAATGAGAAATCTTAATGATGTCTTTAATACTGTTGACGAGGCGTTCGGCAACGCAAAACACAGCAGCTTTGAGGATGTACTCCAAAAAACAAGGGAGTATGCAAAAAAGAGCGCCGAGGCTATCGAAATTTCGCGAAAGAAGATTGAGTTAATCG
This sequence comes from Eubacteriales bacterium, assembly GCA_029225565.1. GTDB lineage: Bacteria > Bacillota > Clostridia > Oscillospirales > Acutalibacteraceae > Eubacterium_R. The sequence continues at coordinate 1,806 of JAQXWS010000009.1, read as the reverse complement.
ATGCCAAAACCAGATTGAGTAAGGCTTATGAGCGATTTGGCAGGCTCCAGTATTCTGCATATCATGGTGATGAGGTATCACAGGACGAGATTGAAGCCGGTGCTGACGAAATCTCATTGCTAAAAAACAGAGTCAAGTTCCTTGACGAGGAAATAGAAGCCTTTAAGGAGACTGTAGCAGCGGGCTTTGATGCAAAAATGAATGCATCAAAGGAACATGATGTTGTGGTTGACGATGTGGAGGTTATCGACGAGGATTCTGACAAATAATACTTGTTAGTATTTAGGCAGTGCTTTTGCACTGCTTATTTTTTTGGTGATTATGTGAGCTTAAAATCCAAGTATTTATCATCGGCATTTTTGATGCTGATTACCGGTATTATAGTAAAGGTGATTGGAGCACTATATAAGATACCGCTGACTGCTTTTATCGGTGGTGTGGGCAGAGGTTACTTTGCTACCGCATACAATCTTTGTATGCCTATTCACGCAATTACTATGGGAGTGTTTCCTATTGCATTGTCCCGACTTGTCAGTAGGTACAACTCGCAGGGCAACAAAAAAATGATTGTCGCCCTAAAGCGTGGCGGCAGCAGAGTGTTCTTTTTTGTCGGTATTATCGGTATGGGCATAATGCTGATTGCGGCAAAGCCGTATTCCGCAATAATTGCCTCGTCCCCAAACAGTATGCTCACTATTTTAGTGCTGGCGCCCAGTATTTTGTTTTCGTCAATGGCGGCGTCATACAGGGGATATTATGAGGGCTTTATGAATATGGTGCCAACCTCTGTGTCCCAGCTAATAGAGGCGTTGTTTAAGATGGTATTCGGTCTTGTGTTTGCCAAATACAGTATGGCATATCTGTACGATGAGTATGTAAAGTACGGCAAGGTGCTGGGTATCGCCGTTACCGATGAATCACAGGCTCTCAGCTTAATTTATCCATACACATCGGCTGCTGCAATGCTGGGTGTAACACTGGGAGCGTTGCTTAGTCTGGTTTTTGTATTCCTGTATCACAGAATAAATGATACTTCGCCCCGAATTCCCGATGCTCCTGCAAAGGATGCCGTTAGGGAGTTACTGTCTTTTTCTATGCCGATTATGATTAGCAGCGGGGTACAGAGTGTATTCCAGTTTTTGGATACTGCCGGCGTCCAGTACGCCCTCACCAATATGCCTGTCCAAAAATTGGCGTCGGTGTACAACACCTCCATATCCGTTGCAGGTGTATCAACGGATGATATTCCAACCTATGTTTACGGACTTTTGAGTACATCATTGGATTTTAAAAATCTTATACCAGGTATTACTATGTCCCTGGGCGTGTGCGCTGTGCCTGCCATCAGCGGTGCCCTTATGCAAAAGGATAGGCTTACAAATCTGGTTAATTCTATATTCAGGTACACAATACTGATTGCAACCCTTGGTGGTGTGGGCTTGGCAGTCTTTTCCGAGGAAATATTACAGCTGTTTTACGGCGGTACATCATCGGATATTGTTGAGGGTTGCCGTGATATAACAAGGCTTTACGGTTACACAGCCTTTACATATTCTATGGCGGGATTGGCGGTGTTTTCGGTCCAAGCAATCGGCAAAGCAGAAAAATCAATAGCCCCCTATGTGGTATCAGGTATAATCAGAGTAGTGCTCAATTTAGTGCTGATACCGCGGCTCGCTTTGGTTGGATGCGTGGTATCGGGCGCTGTAGGCTATTTGGTAATGACAGTGTGGAATATGCTGATTATGCGGCGATATGCCGGGGTGAAGTTCAGCCTTTTGAATTTGGCGGCAAGACCGTTTTTTG
>JAQXWS010000008.1 GCA_029225565.1 Eubacteriales bacterium | reverse complement strand
ATGAATCTAAGCCGCTTTTGGCGTTTTTCGTTTTTTGCTCAGTCGAGGTATAAGCATACATCTTCCTTCGCAAGAAAACGAAATTCAATCCCATTTCTCGAAGTCTGTCAGCGTGTAGAAATTTATAATCTGACTTTTTCTGTATTTGTTGATTTTAGTTTTATTCCACCGTCACAACCTTTGCCAGATTGCGCGGCTTATCCACATCCAAACCCTTGTCCGAGGACACATAGTATGCCAGTAACTGCATTGCCGTAACAGAGGGTATGGGCATAAAATCGTCACTAATGTCAGGCAAGGCAAAGTCACACTTTATGTCCTCGTTAATCAGGGATTTGCGAACAAAGGTAATTGTCCTTGCACCACGGGATTGTACTTCCCGTATATTGGACATTTGTTTTCTGACCAGGTGCTCCTGGGTCAGCAGTGCAATTACCGGAGTGCTGTCGGTAATCAACGCGATTGTGCCGTGCTTCAATTCTCCCGACGCAAAGGCTTCCGAGTGAATGTAGGATATTTCCTTTAGCTTCAGCGATGCCTCCAGCAGAGTGGGGTAGTCAATTCCGCGCCCTATCATAAATGTGTGTTCCGCTGTCAGCAGACCTTTGGATAGACGGTGTATATCCTTTCTTCTTTTCAGTACATCATCTACTGCATCGGGTATCTTCCGTAATTGTTCTATGAATTTTGCTGCTTGTGCTTTGTTCATCGCATTTCGCAGATATGCCATTGCGGCGGTGATAAGGTAAAAGACGGCAACTTGCGTAGTATATGCCTTGGTTGACGCCACAGCAATCTCCGGCCCTGCGTTGGTGTATATCACATTATCGCTTTCTCCTGCAATAGCAGAGCCTCTTACATTGACTATTGACAGGGTCATAGCACCCTTTGATTTGGCATATTTCAGCGCCTCCAAGGTGTCGATTGTCTCGCCGCTTTGGGATACACATATTACCAGCGTCTTTTTGTTGATAATAGGTTGGGCGTACATATATTCGCTGGCCATATTTACCGTTACAGGCACCTGACAGAATTTTTCTATCAGGTGCTTTCCTATCAATCCTGCGTGCATTGCTGTGCCGCAGGCTATTACTGTAATGTTGTCGCAGTCGGTGAATATGTTATCATTTACCGCATCATATACGAATGTGGGTAGATTATCCTTTATGCGGCTTTCGATAGTTTTGCCTATTACCAGGGGCTGCTCCATAATTTCTTTTTCCATATAGAATGGGTATTGGCACTTGCCGTTGTTCTTGATGTCCCAGTCCAAGGTTAATATCTTTGGCTCAATTTTGTTGCCGTGAAAATCTACTACATTTATTCTTTCGGCATTGATTTCTGCTACAGAAAATTCCGGCAGTACAAAGTATTTTTTGCTATATTCGCCGATAGCCTGTATATCGCTGGCAATGTATGTGCCGTCTTCATTGCTGCAGCACACAATCGGGCTCACATTCCTGACTGCATATATTGTGTTTGGCTTGTCGTCAAACATAATTCCCAGAGCATAGGTGCCGGTAATATCCTTAACGGCTTCTATTATGGCTTCCTTTGGATTGCTGCCGTTATAGTACTTGTCTATCAGCGCAGCCACAACCTCGCTGTCAGTTTGGCTTTTCAGTTTGCCGGCAACACCGATTTGGTTGGCAATGGCGGCATAATTTTCTATTATTCCGTTGTGCACCAATGTTACATCACCGAATTTGTGGGGGTGGGAGTTGGCGTCGCTGACTTCGCCATGGGTTGCCCATCGTGTGTGGCCTATACCTGCAACGCCTCGCACTTCCTTTGTTTTTGTATCCAAATTTTCTACTCTTCCGCTGCACTTGGTAACCAGAACCTCTTTGTAGTTAGGGTTGTACACGGCAATCCCGGCACTGTCGTAGCCTCTGTATTCCAGCGCTTTAAGACCTTTAATAAGTATGTCTCTTGCTTGACTGTATCCGGTGTATCCTATAATTCCGCACATAATCATTCCTCATTTCTGTATTATAGTTTATCCTTATTAGTACTTAATATGTTTTTTGTTTGCAGATAATTCACAGTGTGATACAAAGCCGAAAATCATTTACCGTGTTGATTTTGGCGTTGATTTTTGGTACACTGGTATTATCAATTTGCAAAGGAAATATATATGGATATTAACAGACTACTGGAACAGGAATTTTCTCTCAAGCCCTGGCAGGTCAAGAACACCTTGGAGCTGATTGACGCAGGCAACACAATACCCTTTATTGCTCGTTACCGCAAGGAGGCCACAGGCTCTCTGGACGACCAGCTGCTTCGGGAGTTGTATGACAGACTGGCTTATCTTCGCTCCCTTGAGGAACAAAAGGAGAAGGTTATTGCCTCCATAACAGAGCAGGATATGATGACCGATGACATAATGGAGTCGATACAGAATGTAAAGACCATGTCTGAGCTGGAGGATATATACCGTCCATTCCGCCCAAAACGCAAAACAAGAGCCTCTGTGGCTAAGGCATTGGGATTGCAACCTCTTGCAGATGCAATTTATGCCCAACAAAAAGGCGGGACGGCACCTACAATCCTTGCGCAGGATTATATTACCGACGATGTGCCGGATATTGAGTCTGCATTGCAGGGCGCCAGAGATATTATTGCCGAGATGGTATCGGATGACCCTCAGGGTCGCAAGCTGATTCGCTATGCCGTAAAGAATCATGGCATACTTGTATCAAAGGCAAATGATGAGGATTTGGGTCCTTACGATATGTATGCCGATTACAGCGAGGCGGTCAAGTCAATTGCCGGTCACCGAGTTTTGGCAGTCAACCGCGGCGAAAAGGAGGGCAAGCTAAAGGTAACAATCTCTTTTGACAAAACTATTGCCACCGATTTGTTGTGCAATATTCATTGCAAAAATAATACATCTGCCACCGACCAGGTTGTTATGGCTGTTGAGGATAGCTTTGCCCGTCTTATTTTTCCGTCCATTGAGCGTGAGATACGCAACGAGCTGACGGATTCTGCCTGTGGTAGTTCAATAAAGGTGTTCGGCGAGAACACCCGTCAGCTGTTGATGCAGCCCCCTGTAAAGGGCAAGGTAACTATGGGGCTTGACCCCGGCTACCGTACGGGATGCAAGGTTGCAGTAGTTGATGTTACCGGCAAGGTGCTTGATACCGGTGTGATTTATCCCGCACCGCCCCACAACAAAATTGATGAGGCAAAAAAGATTGTTGCCGATTTGATAAAAAAACATAATGTAACTATGATTTCCATTGGCAACGGTACCGCATCTCACGAGACGGAGGTGTTTGCCGCTGATGTAATACGGGAGCTGAATTGCGGTATATCGTATATGGTTGTCAGTGAGGCCGGTGCGTCTGTCTATAGTGCGTCAAAGCTGGCGGCACAGGAGTTCCCACAGTTTGATGTCAGTTTGCGTAGTGCTGTCAGTATTGCCCGCAGGCTGCAGGACCCGCTGGCAGAGCTTGTCAAGATTGACCCAAAGGCTATCGGCGTCGGTCAGTACCAGCACGATATGCCCCAAAAGGAGTTGTCAGCAGCTCTTGACGGCGTTGTTGAGTCCTGTGTTAATTCCGTGGGCGTTGACCTAAATACCGCCTCGCCCCAATTGTTGTCCCGTGTGGCAGGTATTAATTCATCCATTGCACAAAATATTGTGAATTATCGGGAGTCCAACGGCCATTTCAGTTCTCGTTCAGAGCTGAAAAAGGTACCTAAGTTGGGCCCAAAAGCATTTGAGCAATGCGCCGGATTTCTCCGTGTTGCCGAGAGCAGCAATGTGCTTGACAATACTGCAGTCCACCCCGAGAGTTATTCTGCCGCCAAGGAGCTACTCAAGGTATGCTCCGTCACCGATACCGATATTCGCAACGGCAATGTTGCAAAATTGCAAGACAGGGTCAGCAATTTTGGTACCGGCGCCTTGGCACAAAGACTGGATATTGGCGAACCCACATTGATTGATATTGTGAATGAGCTTTCCAAGCCCGGCAGGGACCCCCGTGACGAATTGCCCCATCCGTTGCTTCGTACCGATGTAATGAGTATTGATGACCTGAAAGCAGGTATGGAGCTAAAAGGCACGGTGCGTAATGTAATTGATTTCGGCGCATTTATTGATATTGGCGTGCATCAGGACGGACTTGTGCATATCAGCCAGATTACAAACAGGTTTATCAAGCACCCCTCCGATGTGCTTAGGGTAGGGGACATCGTCACCGTTTGGGTTATCGCCGTGGATACAAAAAGAAACAGAATTTCCCTGACTATGAAGGAACCAAAATAATCTATTGTATCGCCGGTTTTGTAGTGCTATAATATACTTGTATCTATATAAGGAGTGATTTTATGTCTAACAAGCAGACTATATTTTGTGGTAATAATCCAAAATACTTAGCAAAGGAATTTATTAAGGAAAGTAATGCCTCAAACAGCGCCTCCGCCTTTCGTATTCCGAGCCTGGTTAACGCAGGCGGAACATTGGTTGCCGCCATCGACAAGGCTGCCACCGGCGCCGACTGGGGATTTATTGAGATTGCAGTAAGGACCAGCAATGACGCAGGCAAAACATGGAGCGACATAAAAACTATTGCCTCTCCTCCTGCCAGAGTAATCAGCGACAGCATCGACAATACAGCCTCAGCGTTCTATATTGACCCTTGTATGGGTGTTGCCCCAAATGGGGATATTGTGATGTTGGTTACATATTTCCCTGAGTCAAAGGGCATTCATAACAAAAAATTGCTGGAGACCAAGACAGCCTATACCAAGTTTGACGGTATGGTGTGTCCGCTGATTTACGACAGGGACGGCAATCATTATATCGTTCTCAATGACGGTTCGGTTCTTGACAGCAGTAAATCAAAAACTCCCTACACCTGCAATTTTGCAAAGGGAATACTGGCGAAGGACGGCGAGTATGTGGGTAATATTTATCTCAACGGCGCTATCGGCAGGTCGGACAGCGACGGTATTACTACCACCTTTGGCGCTCCCCTCAAGACACCCAAGCGCAGCTATGTATTTATGCTTCGTTCAACCGACAAGGGCGAGACATGGAGCGACCCTGTTGACATCACCGGCCAGGTGCTTAATCCTGCTGTTGACGGCCCGTTCTTTGCTGTTGCTCCGGGCACGGCAGCCACTACCCAGAACGGCAGAATGATTTTTCCGCTATATACCGTAAAGGGTACTGTATGTATCTACTCCGACGACAACGGCCACACCTTCCATCGTAATTCCACCGTGCCTTATGCCGCAGGCAAGGGGGAGTGGGTGCCTGTTGAGGCTCCCAAGGGCGAGTTAGTTGCCTTTAGCCGCGAAAGAGGATATAAAAAGGTTACGACTTCAATATCTACTAACAACGGTATTGTATGGACAAAGACTAAATCTGCTCCTTTCCGCGCACCTCATTGCCAAAAGAATGCCATTGCAATCGGTGACAAGGTGTATGTTTCTGCCCCAAGTGCAAAGCAGAGAGAAAAGGGCACGATTAATGTTGGCACATTCGATTATGACAAAAAGGGCAACCTCAAGGGAATTAAGTGGGACAAGGAGGCTCGAATCTCGGTTAATGACGGATTCTTTGCATATTCCTGTATGGCTCCTGTTGATGACCACACCATAGGTATTCTCTACGAGGACCAGCCATCTTCTCATATTGTATTTGAGACATTTGGTGTTTAGATTATTTTACCCACCTACAACACAGTATTACCAACAAAAAAGGACTAATTACACATTAGTCCTTTTACTGTTTACCATTTTGTGTCGTCCGGGTTGGGGCAGTGATTATTTGCTATCCCAGCTCGATATTCCACATAGCATCCGCATTTTCGGCAGACGCCGGATAACAATTGGTCACATCTTTGACACAGATTCAGCCGATGATTATATGACTGCATATCCGTACGGCTTTCTTTGTCAACCAAAGATAATTGTAGCATAATATCCTCGTGTGTAACCTTGTCGCCGGCCTCTAAAAGCAGACATCGTTTGCATTCGTTCATTATTCGATTACGAACTTTACAACGCTGCAAGCCGGAATTGTGGTGGTGAATCCGTCCCTCAACTGCCTAAAGTCGGTAAATTCTTTAATTTCTACTACATCGGAATTGTCAAAGTCGTTCTTATCGTGGCACTCGCCGGTGATAATAGTTGCCTTTACACTCTTTACCTTTCGGTCTGCAATTTGGCACTTTATCTTTGCGCTCTTTTGGGAAGAGCTGTTGGTGATAGTGCTGTATATAACTCCGTTTTCATCAATTGATGCAGACTCGTTCAGTTGTGGAAAATCCTTGTTGTCATTCTTACTGCTCAGACTGTCGGTGGTAAGGTATGAGCCGATGAGGGTGTTGTTTTGGTGCTCCTTGTACATCTTGAACACATGATATGTGGGAGTCTTGACCATCTTGTTGCCCTCGGTGAGGATAACCGATTGCAGTACGTTAACTGTCTGTGCAATATTTGCCATTTCTACTCTGTCGGCGTGCTTGTTGAATATATTGAGGGTAACGCCGGCAACTATGGCGTCACGCATTGTGCTTTGCTGGTACAGGAATCCGGGATTTGTGCCCGGCTCAACATCGTACCAGGTACCCCATTCATCAACTATAAGTTTTACCCACTTTTGGGGATTGACGCTGTCCATTACAGCCAGGTGATTGGTAATCAGTTCGTCCATATAGTACGCCTTGCAGATAGTGGAGTCGTATTCGTTTTTGTCAAATTGGGTGGCAGAGCCCTTGTGACCCCAGTTGCCTGTGGGAACAGTGTAGTAATGCAGGGATATGCCGTTTGCGTGGTGCTTTACCTTGTCCATTACCTCTTTTGTCCAGTGGTAGTCACCGGCGTTTGGACCGCAGGCAATACGGCGGATGTGTTCGCCCCGCTTGTAGTCACGGCAATATGTGTTGTATCTCTTGAATAGGCAGCCGTAGTATTCCGGGTCCATATTACCGCCACAGCCCCAACTCTCGTTACCTACTCCAAAGTAGTCAACCTTCCATGGCTTTTCTCTGCCGTTTTGCTTGCGTAAATCAGCCATGGGTGATATGCCGTCAAAGGTCATATACTCAACCCACTCGCTCATTTCCTGCACCGTGCCTGAGCCAACATTGCCGTTGATATATGTGTCACAGCCGATTTGCTCGCATAGCTCAAAGTATTCGTGAGTACCGAAGCTGTTGTCTTCGAGTACACCGCCCCAGTGGGTGTTAATCATCTTTTTTCTGTTTTCTTTCGGGCCGATTCCGTCCTTCCAGTGGTATTCGTCGGCAAAACAGCCACCCGGCCAGCGGAGTACCGGCAGTCCCATTTCTTTTAGGGCTTCCACTACGTCGCATCTCATTCCGTTTTTGTTGGGAATGGATGACTTGTCGCCAACATATATACCGTCATATATGCATCTGCCCAGATGCTCGCTGAAATGACCGTAAATGTTCTTGTTGATTGTTGCTATTTTTTGGTTAGGATTAATTAAATATTTTTCCATATTTTTACCTCACTTTTTTGTTAAGATAAAACTATCATAATTATTACCCTTTGTCAACGAATTGACAGCAATTAATTTTTGATTATAATATTATAGAGGTGATAGTGTGAAAAATCACACTATTCGATTGCATTGTCCTCAAAATTTGCCTGCGGCATAATTTTGAGATAGCAAATTCCCATTATTCGCCTTATACGGCTACAATAAGGCGTTAGGAATTTTTAATACTACTATTTGTAGCCGGAAAGGCTATGGAAATAAATATGAACAATATTGCAAAATGCGTTGATATACTTGCCGATTTGCAGGCGGATTGTATGCTTTTGCTCGATGAGGCAAATATGCATTATCTCTGTGGGTTCTCCCCCAGCGAGGGCGCTGTAGTTGTGTTTAGCAACGGTGACGCCTACCATCTTGTGGATTCCCGATACACCCAGACTGCACAGGCTCATAGCATTGATACAGGACTTGAGGCGTTTGAAATTCAGGGCCCGATATTTGACCATGTTGTCGACCTTGTGACTGAGCATAGTGCAAATACTCTTGCATACGAGGGCGATACTATATTGCTGTCCCGGTACGAGCATTTGCAGACTGTGCTGGAGGATATTTGTCTTGTGTCTTTGGGCAACGCTCTTATGCTCTGCCGAAATATCAAGGAGCCGGAAGAAATCCTGTATATGAAAAAGGCAAATGCCATTGCCGAAAAGGCATTTTTGGAACTGCTTAATCATGTTAAACCCGGCAAAACCGAAAGGGAACTGGCGGCTTATTTTGATTACCTTATGGCACAACAGGGCAGTGAGGGAATCTCTTTTGATACAATTCTTCTTACCGGCGCCAATACATCAATGCCCCATGGCGTTCCCGGCGACGATGTTGTTAGGGACGGGGATTTTGTGCTGTTCGATTTCGGTGCAACATACAAGGGCTACCATTCCGATATGACTCGTACCGTGGCTGTGGGCCACGCAACCGACGAGATGAAAAAGATGTACAATCTTGTGTTGGATGCCCAGTTGGCAGGAATCAAGGCTCTTAATGCAGGAGTGGCCTGCGCCGATGTGTACAAAGCCGCCTATGATGTACTGGACGCCGAGAATATGGCAGGATATTTTAGACACGGCCTCGGTCACGGAGTCGGATTGGAAATTCACGAGGGCTACAACGCATCTCCTCGAAGCAAGGATGTCTATGAGGTGGGCAATGTTACCTCCGTTGAGCCCGGGATATATATACCCAACAAGTTTGGTATCCGTATCGAGGATGTGTGTTATCTTTCTCCACACGGCAGAGAAAACCTATCCACCATCACTAAGCAATTAATAGTATTGTAAAAAAATCTCCTCGAAATGAGGAGATTTTTCTGTTATCTCTTACCGCTGAAAATTCTCGATATAACTGTCAATACAGCTTTGGATAATGCGTTCTGCATCCTCCCTTGGCTTAACCTCGGTTACTGAGGTTGCCTTGTCGTGCTCAAGAGTTTTATATACCTCAAAAAAGTGCTTGATTTCATCAAATCTGTGTGTAGGGAGCTGGTCGATATTGCTGTATCCGTTGTAGTTGGGGTCATTTACCGGAACGGCAATAATCTTTTCGTCTTGGGCGCCGCCGTCTTCCATAATCAGCACTCCGATTGGCTTGCACTCCACTATGGTCATAGGCCTGATTTGCTCGCTGCATAGCACCAGCACATCCAACGGGTCGTTGTCGCTGGCGTATGTACGGGGAATAAAGCCGTAGTTGGCAGGGTAGTGGGTGGAGGTAAACAGAACTCTGTCCAGCTTCAGCATTCCGGTTTCTTTGTCCAACTCATATTTGTTTTTGCCGCCCTTGGAAATCTCGATTACGGCATAAAACCTGTCTTTTTTTATTCTTTTTGGTGATATATCGTGCCAAATATTCATAGTATCATCAACCTTTCATTTTTGATTTTAACATATACTCTGTTCTTGTCAAGGGAAAATGTGACAAAAGAAGCAATGGAATTATCCACTGCTTCTCGTTGTTGATTATGCTCCGCGAACCTCGTCGCATCTGTCCAAAAGCTGTTGCCATCTACGGTCAACCTCCTTTTGGAATTCTGTAATCATCCATTGGTTCTCAGGCTTGAATAAGTGCTTAAATCTTCCTTGCTTAATCAGCCACTCTTCAATTGGCACATAGCTTTTGGGCTGATAGTTGAGTATCCATTTGCCGTCAATTACCTCGAACAGAGGCCAGTATCTTGTTTCTACTGCCAGCTTGCAAATGTCCATAATGTCGTAGGTTGGGTATCTCCAACCGCGGGGGCAAGGGGACATTACATTAAGGAATGCAGCGCCCGGTGTGTAGATTGCTTTTTCGCTCTTTTTGTGCAAGTCACGGAAGTTTTGTACAAAGGTGGTCTGCGCCACATAGGGAATTTGGTGCTCTGCAATTATTGCCGACAAATCCTTTTTGTACTGAATTTTACCCTTTGATTCTCTGCCAACGGGAGTTGTGGTTGTGTCGGCAAACATAGGTGTTGCCGAGCTGCGCTGAATACCGGTATTCATATATGCGCCGTTATCGTAGCACACATATACCATATCGTGACCTCTCTCCATAGCGCCGGACAGGGACTGAAATCCGATGTCGTATGTACCTCCGTCACCGCCAAAGGTAATAAATTTGAATGTGTCGTCAATTTTACCCTTGCGGCGAAGCGCGTTGTATGCACCCTCAACACCGGACATAGTGGCGCCCGCATTCTCGAATGCGTTGTGGATATACGAATCCTTGTATGCTGTATATGGGTACATAAATGTGGACACCTCAAGACATCCTGTGGCATTGCCCACAACCGCACGGTCGCCCGGCTTGATTGCCTTGAGTACATTTCTGACCGTGATTGTACCGCCGCAGCCTGCACACATCCTGTGGCCCGGTGCAAGTCTGTCTTCTCTTGCTACATATTCTTTGAAATTATACATATTCTTGCACCTCCTATTCTCTTACGCCCATGTATCTGTACGGATTTTCTACCTTACCAAGGTCAACTGCCTTTTGCAGGTCTGCATAAATGCCCTTCATATCATCTACTCTGACATCTCTGCCGCCAAGACCGTAAACATAGTTGACAGCCAGCGTGTCTGCACCTGCTCGGTACAGCGCTGTGGTAACCTCTGCGCCAATTGGTCCGCATTGGTCGTTGTAGGATTCCGTCCTGTCCATGAGAGCAACAGCTTTTACTCCCTTGAGTGCCTCGGCAATTTCTTCGGCAGGGAAGGGACGGAAAAGACGAATCTTAATGAGTCCTGCCTTTACGCCTTCTTTGCGAAGCTGGTCAACAGCCTCCTTCGTTGTGCCTGCAGCTGAGCCGATAATAACCACTGCCAGTTCGGCGTCCTCCATACGGTACTCCTCAAAAAGTCCGTACTTGCGACCTGTAATCTTTTCATACTGTTTTGCAACATCCAGCACAACCTGCTTTGCGTTTTTCAACGCCTCGGCCTGGGCCCTCTTTGCCTCAAAATAATAGTTGGTAACGCTGTATGGGCCTACTGCCATAGGGCATTCGGAATTCAGCAAATAGTTTTCGGGGTTGTACTCGCCCACAAATTCTTTTACCTCTTCGTCCTCGTTAAGTACGATATTCTCTACTGCGTGTGAGGTGATGAATCCGTCCTGGCATATCATAATAGGAAGCTTTACATCCTTGTGCTCGGCAATAGGATATGCCATACACAGGTTGTCATATACCTCCTGGTTGTTCTCGGCATATATTTGTATCCAGCCGGCATCACGGGCACCCATGGAGTCGGAGTGGTCGCAGTTAATGTTGATGGGTCCTGATAGGGCTCTGTTAACCAATGTCAGTACACAGGGCAGTCTGTTGCTGGCTGCCAGATACAGCTCCTCCCACATAAGCGCAAGACCTGCTGATGATGTGGCGGTAACGCTTCTTGCGCCGGCTGCCTGTGCGCCTATAACAGCCGACATAGCGGAGTGCTCGCTCTCTACAGGTATGAATTCGCTGTCAACCTTGCCGTCTGCTACCAGCTTGCTGAAATATTGCGGAATTTCTGTCGATGGGGTAATGGGAAAGGCCGCCATTACATCGGGATTGATTTGGCGCAGCGCTTCCGCAACGGCCTCGTTGCCGCTTAATCTGTCTCTTCTTGCCATATTACTTTACCCCTTTCATAATCAGTGCGTTAACAGGACATACCTTTACGCAAATGCCGCAACCCTTGCAGTGTGCGTAGTCAAGAGGAGCTCTCTTACCGTCAACGACGGTAATACAGCTGTCCGGACATACCGGTACACACAACAGGCAGTTAATACACTTTTCGTTGTCCATTGCAGGCTTAACACTTGCCCATTCGCCGGTGTTAAATTCCTCCGATGTCTTTTCGCCGTATATCTGCATACCCTCGGTCAAATCCTGCCAAGAGCATTTCAGTCCAAGTTTAGTAAGGTCACTTTTCATTATTCTTTTACCTCCTCGTATGCCATCTTCAGGGCGTTCATATTGCCTTCGATTACCTCCGGCTTTGAGCTGAACTTGTGCTCAAAAGACGCCTGCATCTCGCTGAAAAAGGTATCCCAATCCATAACTCCTGATACCTTTACTATAGCAGCCAGCATTGGGGTATTAGGAAAGTATTTGCCCAGGCAGGCAACGGAAACCTTCTTTGCGTCTATGGTATATACCTTTCCTGTGTATCCGCCCAGTGACTCCTTTATTTGCTCCGGCGTCTTGGAGGTGTTCACGATTATGCCGCCCTCCGGGCTTAGTCCCTTTGTTACATCAACAGCCTTGAGCAGTCCTGAATCAACAACTACTACGTAATCAGGGTGGTAGATGTTAGAGTGCACTCTAATTTCTTCTTCGCCGATTCTGTTGTAGGCTGTGATAGGTGCGCCCATACGCTCCGGACCGTATTCGGGAAAGCCCTGTACATACTTGCCGGTCTTGAAGGCAACATCAGCCAGCAGCAGAGCCGCTGTCTTTGCACCCTGACCGCCTCGACCGTGCCATCGAATTTCTACTACATTTTCCATTTTATCCCTCTATTCAATGTAATTTGTAAATAAAAAAGCCTCTTAACCCTATTGGGCTAAGAGGCGATAATGCTTGAGTTACCGTGGTACCACTCTTATTCATCACAAAGTGATGCACTTCATACACTAATATGTACTATCCCGTAACGGAGGCCGCCGTATTCGCCTACTACATATCGGTTTGGCAAATCTGCTCAGAGAGGATAACCAATGCCTTGTTGTACTGTCTCGCACCTACCGACAGCTCTCTGTAACACATCCGGCAAAAGCCTTGTTCTCGTCAACGCATTTAGAATATTTGTCAGTATTATATACATTTTAGTATCTGTTGTCAAGTGTTTTTTGTATAAATATTGACAGATTATGCGGCGCAAATTATAATGTATATATCAACTTATATGGAGTGAATACTATGCCTTTTATTAACACAAAAACTAATGTAAAAATCAGCCCTCAGCAGGAGCAGGAGCTTAAGTCAAGATTGGGCAATGCCATACAACTTCTCGGCAAAAGCGAGAGCTGGCTGATGTTATCCTTTGAGGACGAATGTAGTATGTATTTCAAGGGTGACGGCTCTTCACCCATGGCTTTTGTTGACATCGCCGTGTTTGGTCAGTCAACTGATGCCGGATGCGAAAAAATGACCGTAGAGGTTTGTTCAATCTTTAATGACATACTGGGTATCGCTCCCGACAAGCTGTATGTCAAGTATTCCGGAACCAATCAGTGGGGCTGGAATAATATGAATTTCTAATTTTTTCTATCCGATTTATAGAATTTTTTGCCTCTGATTTGTGTACTTTGCATAAATTGGGGGCTTTTTGATTTTCTTTATTGTGTCCAATGACAAATTATGATAAAATAAGTTTATTGTAATTGAAAGGGGATTTACTATGGCAGAAGCTCAGGGCCTTAAGGCCAAAATTACCGGCGTGCTTGACAATGTGCGCTATTATTGGAAAAAGCCACCCAAGGGCAGGTATATGTCTTTCAAAGAGATAGCCTCCTATGCGTTTGGCGGTATCGGTGCATACCTTATCGTATGTATGAGCATACCGTGTATTTTGGGTGCTACCAATGTATTCTTATCCGGTACCATCGGTATTGGACTTACAGACATGTACATAATGTATGTTATCGGTGTGTTATCGGGTATTCCGCTGACTGCTATTCGTGCAAATATTGTCGATAACACACGAAATAAGGCGGGTAAGTACAGACCGTACCTGCTTCGTATGGGTATTCCTTGTTCCATTATCTTTGTTTTGATGGTATGGTTTCCCTACGACAAGCTCAGACTGATAGTCGGTGACGGCCAGATGTTCGGAAAGTCTTCCGAATATGTTGCAAAGTGTGCCGTTGTACTTGCATTCAATATTGCGCTGCAATTTTTCTACTATTTCTTCTATGATGCATACGAGAATTTGATTCACGTACTGTCTCCCAACTCACAGGAGCGTGCAGATGTAGCGTCCATCAAGAGTGTTATTTACTCATTCGGTCCTACCGTATATAATATTATAATTCCGCTTATTGCCGGCGCTATCGGTACAAACCAGACAGATATTCGTGTATATAGATTAGCCTTTCCTGTTATCGGTGTAATCGGCACATTACTTGTGTTTATTGTATATGCCAACACCCAGGAAAAAATTATTCAGGCCAAGACCCATGTTATTCAAATCAAGTTTACCGACGCTATTCGCGAGGTAGCAAAGAACAAGTACTTCTGGATTATTTCTTTGGCTACATGGATTGGCTTCCTTGAGACTGCTTATGCCAACATACTTTACTGGTTGTGTAACTACGGCGGTGCCTGCTCTCAGGGAACATATACCATTATTACCACTGTTTACGGTAACGCATCCCTTTGGGGTATGCTCCTTGCTCCCTTCTGCATCAGAAAATGGGGCAAAAAGAAGGTGCAAATTGTTACCAATTTGTTCAATATCGCATTTATTCTTTGTATGTATCCGTTCTTCTTAGGCTCAAGCGGCGCAGACGGAAATGTAAAGTCTTATGTTATTTGGGCAGTTATGGCTTGCCTGTATATGAACGCTCTGGTCGGCGCTTTTGCTCATATCCTCAATCCGTCAATTCAGGCCGATATTCGCGATTATCAGCAGTACAAGACCGGTGAGCGTATCGATGGTATGTTTGCAGCAGTGGGTACTATCGGCGGTATTATCACTCTTATCACAGCCGGTGTTCTCCCTGCCTTGCAGGAAAAGTACGGTATGAACGCCGTTATGGCCCAAAAGGTTACCGGCAATGCAACTCTTATGTCCAGAGTTCTGCCGGGTACAAAGCAGACGCTGACTCAGCTTCTTACCGAGCAATTGGCTAACGGACAGGACAATTTTGTTAACCCGTCATCAGCACTCTATGATGTAGATAACATTCTTCTGCCGCTGCTTAGAGTATTGGTTCTTGTTGCTGCAGCAGGTGCTACACTTAATGTTATTCCGTTCTTCTTCTACGACCTTACCGAAAAAAAGCAAAAGGCTTATGTCCGTGTACTCAAGGTTCGCGCTGTATTTGAGGATTACGGCAACAACGCCCTTAAGGACAAGGACATTGTTGAGATGATTGACCTTGTAAACAACGCAAAGGAAATGGCTGTTGCCCAGCCAAAGTCATTGGATAAGTCGGAATACAAGAATGCGGGCAACAAGCAGGACAAAAAGGCTGCAAAGAAAGCATATCGTGAAGCTGTAGAATATAATGAAGAAATTGAGATTGCTAAGTTTGTGATGGATGAGCTCAACAAGTTCAACACAGAGCTCGGCGAGCATAAGATTTCTGCTTACACAAAGATTTACGAAGCAGGACTTGACGGCATAAAGAATACATCCGTTGCCGACGCAAAGGATATTCTCGCAAAAGCAAAGGCAATGCCAAAGAACACCCAGGACGAAAAAGAGATTAGAAAATTCTACATTGAACTTGCTCATTCTCAGGTTTCATCTGCAAAGGCATACTCAAAGTACTACGGCGCAGTAAACGAATTTAAGGAATTGAGCTTCGATACTATCGAGGAGTACTTTAACCAAGAGGATATGCTTGACAGCAAAATAGAGGAGCTTTCCAAGCTGAGCCATATCGCAAAGAAGGATAAGGACTTCGACGAGGTTAAGAGACTCAAGTCAGAGATTAAGGCTCTCTCCGAGGAACGCAAAAAGGTACGCACCCTCTCCAAGGAAGAGATGGATAAGCACGCAAAGTTCAATCGTGCCGCAAAACCCTTTGTTGATGCTAAAAAATTGCTCAACCAGCAAAATAATTTCTCTCACTTTGACGAGATTGCTGCCAAGTATGACATTGCAAAAGAGAATGTGGCTATTGCTGAGGCACAGGAGGCCGAAGCTGAAGAAAAGCGCTTAGCCGAAGAAAAGGCAGAGCTTGAACGCCGCAAGGCAGAAAAGGCTGCAAAGAAAGCCGCAAAAAAATAATCAGTAAAAAGAGGTGATTTTTTCACCTCTTTTTCTTGTGTATAATAATTCAGTATGCTATAATTCCATTAATTATTGGGGGTTGCAACTATGACATACAGAGAAAAGTATAATCAATGGCTTGCATTCGATGATGAGACAAACGCACAACTTTCTGCCATTACCGACGAAAAGGAAATTGAGGACAGATTTTACAAGGATTTGGCATTCGGTACCGGCGGTCTGCGTGGTATTATGGGCGCAGGCACAAACCGTATGAACCGATACACCGTCGGCAAGGCCACATTGGGATTGGCCAATTATCTTAAAGCGAAGTACGGCGATAATCTGTCCGTGGCAATTGCCTGTGACAGCAGGCTCAATTCTGCTGATTTTGAGTGGTATTGCGCCGGGATTTTTGCATCCCGTGGTATAAAGGTGTACGCATATACCGATATTGTACCGGTGCCGGTTTTGTCTTTTACTACCCGATACTTGGAGTGTACAGCCGGTGTTATGATTACCGCCTCCCATAATCCAAAGGAGTACAACGGCTACAAGGTGTATGACAGTACGGGTTGTCAGTTATGCACCGATGACGCAAGGGAAGCCATCGGCTACATCAACGCCGTTACGGACTATTCCGGCATATATGACGGGGTCGAAAGCGTCGAGCATTATATGAGTACCGGTATGATAGTCGGAATTTACGAGGATGTTTTGGAGCAGTATATCGCTGAGGTAAAAAAACAATCCCGTTATAACGCTCCCACTGATTTAAAAATTGTATATACCCCTCTTCACGGTACAGGTAATATCCCGGTTCAGCGTGTGCTGGAGGGTATGGATGTTACCGTGTTGGAAAGTCAGCAAACAGCGGACGGCAATTTTCCTACTGTCAAGTCGCCTAATCCCGAGGACAGAGCCGCGTTGACCCTGGCTATAAAAAAGGCGGGAGAAGTGGGTGCGGATATTGTTCTGGGTACCGACCCGGATTGCGACAGAGTCGGTGTTGCAGTCAGAGACGGGGAGGATTATGTTCTCTTTACCGGCAACCAGACAGGCGCCCTTTTAGTCAATTTTATCCTCACTATGGATAAGGATAGGCTAAACAGCAAATCCACCTTAATCAAAACCATTGTTACCTCGGAGCTGGGAGCCAATATCGGCAGGAATTACGGACTTCACCTGGTGGATACTCTTACCGGCTTCAAGTACATCGGTGACCAAATCAATAAGTTTGAACAATCCGGCGACAGAGAATTTGTTATTGGATATGAGGAGAGCTACGGCTACCTGGTAGGTACTCACGCCAGGGACAAGGACGGCGTGGTGTCCTCCATGCTGATTTGCCAGATGGCTGCGTGGTATAAGGCGCAGGGCAAGACCCTTGTTGACGGCCTTAACGAGATATATGACAGGTACGGCTACTATTTGGATTCACTTGACAGCTTTGTACTAAAAGGCAAGGACGGCGCCGAGAGAATACAGCAACTGATGGCGGAGTTCCGCAGACTCGGTGCAGAGCTTATGCCGGGCATTGCCGAAATAATTGATTACAGCAAGGGAATTGACGATTTGCCAAGGGAGAATGTGCTAAAGTACATTTTTGACAACGGCTCCTGGATGGCAGTCAGACCCAGCGGCACCGAGCCAAAAATCAAGGTGTATTACTCCATTGTCGCCCCGGACAAAGCAACAGCATCAAAAAGATTGGAAAAGACAAAAGAGATAATGACATCCATAATCAACGGATGAGGTGATATTATGTCAATACAAAATTATGTACAAGATATACTCCAACCCAAGCTTCAGGGCGACGGTGGATGGGTAGAATTTCTATCATTGGACGGTGACGAACTGACTTTGGTATTTCGCGGTGAATGCTCAAAATGCCTTATTCTCCACCGTTGCGTAGCCTGGATTGAGGAACAGATTAAAAATGATTTAAAAAAGAATGTCAGGGTCGTGGCAGTACGCAAGCGCCCATATTTTCAGGATGTATAGGAGGATAAATTATGGCACATATTAAGGTTGTTCGCCGTTCCATGCGTCCCGAGGAGTGGACAACACTTCGCTTCGGCTGGCTTAAAAGACATATTTACGAAAAAAAGTACGAGATTACCACCCTTATGATTCGCGACGCCCGTCAAGTATCGGAGATGGAATTTGAGTACTACACCGACGAATACAGACCTCTGCAAAGAGGGGATATGTATTTTACTCCTGATGGTACGGCATTTATCCGTGGCGATGTGGATATTCCTGCCGATATGCAGGGCGAGGAGCTGTGGCTGTCCCTAAAGACTGCCGCAGAGATTTGCGTTCGGGTTAACGGAAAATATGTTGGCGGTGTTGACCCGAATCGTGAGAGAATGTTGCTTTCGCCCTATGTGGATACCTCCAAGACTCTGCATATAGATATGATGGGATATAATCGCTCAAAGCCCGATGACGAGCGCAATCCCGAGAGTCTGTCAGTGCGTGGATGCCGACAGATTTTTGAGGGTGCGTATATTTGCACTATCAATCACAAGGTGCAGGATTTGGTTTGGGATTTTGAGGTACTGCTCAATATTGCCGACAGCGATTTGTTCAACGAGGATTACCGAGAATTTTTGAACAGAGAACTGAATAATGCCATGAACCTCATTGATTTTGATGACGACCGGTTGGCAGGTATTGATGAGGCAAAGGCTTATATTGAAGATGTAATCTATGCCAATGATAATTACAAGGGTGCAGGTGATGTGGCGCTGATTGCCCATTCACATCTGGATATTGCATATTACTGGCGCAGAATACACGCAGTCCAAAAGAATTTGCGTACCGTCCTCATTCAGCTTCGTCTTATGGACAGGTACCCGGACTTCAAGTACACCCACACCCAGCCCTATGTGTACGAAACGCTGGAAAAGTATTATCCCGATGTTTTTGCAGAACTAAAAGAAAAGGTTGCCTCCGGCCAATTTGAGCCCGTGGGCGCAATGTATGTTGAGCCGGATTGCAATATTCCAAGTGCAGAATCATTGATTCGCCAGTGCCTGTACGGTCAGCAAACATATCAGCGTATGTTCGGTAAGAGGGTGAATAATGCCTGGTTGCCTGATGTCTTCGGCAATTCTTGGATTATGCCGCAAATACTCAAGGGTTGCGGTGTTGACTACTTTGTGTCCAACAAGATGTCCACCTGGAACGATACCAACAGATTCCCCCACAACAATTTTGTTTGGAGGGGTATAGACGGCTCCGAGGTATTGGCTTGCGTGCCGCCTACACATTTTATTACCTGGAATGAGCCATCCCAGATTCAGGAAAACTGGAACGCATATATCGACAAGGACACCGGCGGTCAGACCATGAATATGTTCGGCTACGGAGACGGCGGCAGCGGCTGTACCGACGAGATGATTGAGCTTATGCACAGGTTCAACAAGCTGTCTGTTATGCCAAAATGCACCCATATGGGCGGCGCAGAATTTTTGGAGCGTAATCTCAAGGATAACGACAATTTGGAGACCTGGGACGGAGAGCTGTATTTGGAGATGCACCGAGGCACCTTTACTACCAAATCGGAACTTAAGCGCGCCAATCGGCGACTGGAATATAAGCTACGCAATGCAGAGATACTTTCTGTTATGAGAGGGAATAATATTCAATCCCGTATTACAGAGCTGTACAAAAAATTGCTGGTAAATCAGTTTCACGATATTTTGCCGGGCTCCCATATTCATCCTGTGTATGAGGACGCAATGGCAGATTACAACGAGATTGAAAGGGAATTGGACACTATCATCGGTACAGGCTCCAAATATCTTAATACCCTCAATATTACCAGGGATTTCTTGACATTTGTACCCAACAAAAATGGCAGCGCCACACGCTACGGCGTAAAGGGTAATTGGTTGATTCCCTCCATTGGACCTATGCAGTCCAAGTCCTTGCGTGCTGTTAATCACAATGATGATTGGATTACTGTTGGGGATACCGTCAATACCCCGTACTATAGCATTAAGTTTAACGAAGACGGCTCAATAGAGTCCCTTTATGACAAAAAATTGGATAGGCAATGGGTTGACGGCGAGTTTAATAAGCTAAAGCTTTATGTGGACAAGCCGGGCAACTACGACGCCTGGGACATTTTGCCGAATTATAAGGAAAAACAGGCAGAAATTAAGGTTGTATCCCCGCTAAAATTATGCGAGCTCGACGGTGAGAGCGCTTCCTTTAAGGTGGAAATGGCAACGGACAAATCCTGCTGGACCATGATTGTCAGGCTGTTCCGTCGCAGTGCGGGAATTGAGGTAGAGAATATTGTCGATTGGCACGAAAAGCATAGGCTTGCCAAGGCAGAGTTTGGGTGCAATGTTCTCACTCGCAGAGCGTTATGCGATATTTCTGCCGGATATATTGAGCGTGATACCCATCGTAATACTACTTGGCAACAGGCAAGATTCGAGACCTGCCACCACAAATGGTGCGATATGTCCGAGACTGACGGCGGTATTGCCATCATCAATGACGGCAAGTACGGCGTAGGGCTGGAGGATAACACAATCAGTCTTTCCTTGCTTCGCGCTACCATCAGACCCGATGTTACTTCGGATATGGGCGTTCATAATTTTTGTTATATGATTATGCCACATAGCGGTGACCCGGTATGCGCAAACATAAATAATATAGCGCTCCAGTACAATGTTCCTTTGATTAAGACAGACGCAGAGTGGGAATTACCTACATTCCAACCACTTTATTTGCAAGCGGCAAAGTACAGCGAGGACGGCAGTATGATAGTGCTTCGTTTGAGCGAGCAGAACGGCAGTCGCGGTACTATACAGCTGCCGGCAAACTGCAAGTTGCTCAATATGCTGGAGGATGTCGAGGCTGACATAGACAGAATTGACTACAAGCCATTCCAAATTATCACCATAGGAGTGCCTGTTGATGAACGATAAACTGTTGATAATAATTGCTGTATTTGCTTTAATATTGCTGGGAATATTTGTTATCCCTGTATTCAATAGACATTCATTTGACCGTTTGCCCTTTGAACAGCAGGTCAGAGTGTTAATGAAGCAGGCAAAGGGCCTCAATTATTTTAAGAATGTATCATACGGAACAAAAGGCACGCTGATTTATGTCAAGAACAAGCGGAAGATACTGATGTTCCATTGGGTGCTGATTGACGGCAAAATGCTTTGCACCGACAATAATCCGCTATCCAACTGGGATTATCCGGAGGAAAAACCGTCCCTTACCGATGACGAGGTACAGCTGGTACACAGTCAGCTGGACCTGTATAATAAAAAGCAAACGGTTAAGTTCTATTTACAAGACAATTAGGAGCTATTATGAACCTTCCTACTGATGCAAAAAATTTAATAGATTTGCTGATAGGCAGCGGGTATTCTGCTTACGCGGTGGGTGGATGCGTCCGGGATTATCTTATGGGTAGGGTATGCGGTGACATAGATATTACCACATCAGCCACACCACAGCAGGTAGAATCAGTGCTAAACAGTAACGGTATCAGGTATGTTGAGACGGGCATTAAGCACGGCACCGTTACGGCTGTTGTAAACGGCGAGTCCTATGAGATTACCACCTTCAGAATGGACGGCGACTATGCCGATAATCGTCATCCCGACAATGTTTTGTTTGTGACAGATATTGAGAGTGACCTTGCACGCCGCGATTTCACTATCAATGCAATGGCATATAACGACGCTCGTGGACTTGTGGATGTTTTTGGCGGCAGGGAGGATATTGAATCCCGACTGATTAGGTGTGTAGGAGATGCCGATACCCGATTCAAGGAGGACGCCCTGCGCATTATGAGAGCATTGCGATTTGCCGCTGTGCTGGGTTTCGACATCGAGCCCGATACCGCAAAGGCTATCTTTAACAATAAGGATTTGCTGCAAAACATTGCTGCCGAGCGAATATTCGTTGAATTAAAAAAGCTGCTTGTAGGCAGTAATGTAGAGGCTGTGCTGACAGAATATCGCGATGTTATCGGTGTGATTATACCCGAACTAAAGCCCACCTTCGATTTTCAGCAGTACAGCAAATGGCATTTGTACGATATATATACCCACACAGTAAAGTCGGTTGCCTATGCTCCCGGGGTTGATTATATTCGTCTGGCGTTGCTTTTGCATGACATCGGCAAGCCATACACCCTGAAAATTGACGAAAAAGGCGACCATTTTAAGGGACACCCTGCCAAGAGCAAGGAGCTGGCACATAATATACTCAAGAGGCTTAAGGTTAGCAACGATATTTACAACAAGGTCATTACATTGGTAGAGATTCACGACAAACATATCCACCTTAATCCCCGGAGCATAAAGTTCTGGCTGTCACAGCTGGGTGAGGAGCTGATATACGACTTTGTTGATGTAAAGATTGCCGATATGTCCAGTCATAACCTGGCGTTGGCACAGGAGGAAATGGACGAGCTTTATCAAATTCGTGATATGGTAGGCGAAGTAATTGCATCGGGAGAGCCCTACACCGTTGCTCAACTGAGTATTCACGGCAACGACTTAATTGACTTGGGTTATAAGGGCAGGGAAATTGCCGACGAATTACAGCGCTTGTTGGATATTGTTATAGAAACTCCGTCAAAGAACACAAGGGATATTCTCCTTGCCATTGCAGCAGAGGATAAAGAAAAACAGTAGGAAAATCCTACTGTCAGACTGTCGATAAAGTGGGTTGAACCACGCCAAATAATGTATAATATGTAACCGATTTCTGCCTCTCTTGAGTAAAGAAAGGTGGGTGCGATTTATCGCACTTGTAGAGATTGTAAAAGCGGCTTAGACATCTAATTATGAATCTAAGCCGCCTGTTTTTTTACGCTCTATAGAATAATGTGTCCTTTGGCATTCGGCTGAATCTGTAAACAGAAAATTCAATTCCCAACGCAAGGTAAATACATATTGATGACGAGCCGCCTGCCGAGAACAGCGGTAGTGTGATACCGATACATGGCAGCAGGGATAACTCCATACCGACATTGACTACCACTTGGGAAAACAGCATTACCGCTATACCGCTGCACATTAGGTATCCCACATTATCACGGGAGGACAATCCGCACTTGATAACTCGCATCACCAGGAATCCCAGTATGCAAATTACTGCGATAGCGCCAACGAATCCCAGTTCCTCACCGGCAACTGTAAGTATCATATCATTTTGATTTTCCGGCACCATACCGCGCTGGGTCATATCACCCTGCAAATAACCTTGGCCGAACAATCCGCCGGAGCCCATGGCTATTTTTCCGTTGGTTTGTTGGTACATTGCGTCCTTGTATTGTTCGGGATAAAACAGCGCCAGGATTCTTGTACGCTGGATTCCGTTGATAATCTTGAACTTCCAGGCAAAAACAAATGCAACGATAATAGCGCATATTCCTGCCACAAAGTAGCCGATATTGACCCTTGCAAAAAATAACATTCCTATGAACATCATCAAAAAAATCAGCGCCGAGCCTGCATCACCTGTGAGCAGTACCAAGCCTACAGGAATTGCGCCGTGAATTACCAGGGGAATGATGGTCTTGATTTTGTTGATTTTGTCCCGGACCAGGTCCAGGTGATAACTGAATGAGATAATGAATCCAACCTTAAGTAATTCGGAGGGCTGAAAATAAAATATTTTCAAATCCAGCCACGAACGGGCGTCCTGCCTTGCTGACGGAGCCACACCAAAGAAGAATGTGAATATCATCAGTCCGGCACAACCTGCCGCGATAATCGGCCACAGCTTGGATATAATCTCGTAGTCAATATTCGATACTGCCACCGCGATTATTATTCCGCCTACAACCGATACTATCATGGACCGTACATCACTTGTAATGATTTGGCCGTCCTTTAGGTTGGTGTATGTAGCGCTATATACCAGCGATAGACCGTATGCCGATGCCAGCATCGCCGAGAACAGGGTGAGAAAATCCGTGCCTTTCAGCAAAGTGGCAATATTGCTTTTGCTATTTATTTTGTTTTTCATTTTCTCTCCTTTCTCGCTTGATATACCTATTATATTATCAGTCGGTGGTTTTTTCAACATATTATTTATTTTTTTGTGTTGGAATATTTATCATTATGTGCTATAATGTTATCCAATCACTATTAGAGAGGTGCATTTAATGTTAACTGATATAGAAATTGCTCAGTCCGCAAGTATGAAAAAAATCGGCGACATCGCTGCCGATTTGGGTATCTCCCGTGACGAAATAGAGCCATACGGACATTACAAGGCAAAGATTACCGACTCGGTTATGAAGAGGCTTGAGGACAAGCCGGACGGAAAGCTGATTCTCGTTACTGCAGTCAATCCTACTCCCGCCGGCGAAGGCAAGACCACGGTATCCATCGGTCTGGGTCAGGCTATGAACCAAGTGGGCAAGAACACAGTTATCGCTTTGCGAGAGCCGTCATTAGGCCCGGTGTTTGGCATCAAGGGTGGTGCAGCAGGCGGCGGCTACAGCCAGGTTGTTCCTATGGAGGATATTAATCTTCATTTTACCGGTGATATGCACGCTATTACTTCTGCCAACAACCTTATGTGCGCTATGCTGGACAACTCCATTCAGCAGGGCAACGAGCTTGGTATAGACCCCCGTCGTGTACAAATCAAGCGCTGCCTTGATATGAATGACAGAGCATTGCGTAACATTATCAATTCGCTGGGCGGCACAAAGAACGGTATTCCTCGTGAGGACCATTTTATTATCACTGTTGCCAGCGAGGTTATGGCAATTTTGTGCCTTAGCAACGATATTTTTGATTTGAAGAGAAGGCTTGGAGAGATTCTTGTGGCCTACACATACGACGGCAAGCCTGTCTATTGTAAGGATATAAAAGCCAACGGCTCCATGACCGTATTGCTTAAGGACGCTATCAAGCCTAATCTTGTCCAGACATTGGAGAATACCCCGGCTATTATGCACGGTGGACCCTTTGCCAATATTGCCCACGGATGCAACTCCGTCCGTGCAACCAAAACAGCCCTCAAGTTGGCTGATTATGTTGTTACCGAGGCGGGATTCGGCTCGGATTTGGGTGCAGAAAAGTTTTTGGACATCAAGTGCAGATATGCCGGCTTAACACCGTCGTGTATCGTGCTTGTATCCACCGTTCGTTCTATGAAGTACAACGGCGGAGTACCCAAGGACCTGCTCAAGGAAGAGAATCTTGACGCGTTGAAAAAGGGCAGTGTCAATCTTGGCGCGCATATTGATAATCTCAAGAAATTCGGTGTGCCGGTAGTAGTTGCCATCAATCATTTTTATGCTGATACACAGGCGGAGATTGATTACGTTGAGGAATTTTGTCGCAGTAAGGGTGCCGATTTTGCGGTAACAAAGTGCTTTGCCGAGGGTGGCAAGGGCAGTATTGAGCTTGCAAACAAGGTAATTGATGCCTGCGAAAAGGAAAATGACTTTCATTTTTTGTACGACCTTGATATGTCAGTTTATGACAAGATAGAGACCATTGCAAAAGAAATTTACGGCGCCGACGGCGTTGATTACACAAAGGAAGCCCGTCAATCCATAGAGGATTATATCAAACTGGGCGCCGACAAATTGCCTGTGTGTATGGCGAAGACACAGTACAGCCTTTCCGACAATCCGAAGCTGTTGGGCAAGCCTGAAAACTTCAAAATCACCATATCATCGGTATCATTATCCAACGGAGCCGGATTCCTTGTATGCCAGACCGGTTCTATTATGACAATGCCCGGACTGTCCAAATCGCCGGCCGCTTTTCGTATTGATATTGATGACAACGGCGACACAGTGGGACTTTTCTGATGACCGAATTTGTTACCAATAGTTATGAAGAAACTGTAGAAAAAGCGGCCCAATTTGCAAAGACAGTAAAAAAAGGCGCCGTTATCGGTTTTATTGGCGGATTGGGTATGGGCAAGACTGCCTTTACCACCGGATTTGTTAAGGGATTGGGTGTTGACGCCCTTGTATCTTCTCCCACTTTTGCTATATGCAACGAATATATCGGTGATAATCTGCGAGTATATCATTTTGATATGTACCGTGTGGAGGGATGGGACGACCTGTACTCCACAGGCTATTTTGATTATGTGGATACCGACGCCTATATTTTGGCAGAATGGAGCGAAAACATTTTTGCCGCCCTGCCGGATGATGCAATCATTATCGGTATCGAAAAAATCGGCGACAATAGTCGCAAATTCAAAATTTTGACAAAGCAAGAGGTAAACGAATAATATGCTGTTGTCCATTGATTCCAGCGCAGTTACCGCATCTGTAGCGTTAACAGACGGAGATAATGTTCTGCGCAACGAATTTGTCAACACCGGCCTCACCCACAGCGAGACGCTGATGCCCATGATTATCAGGGTTATGGAGGGCTATGATTTCGGCAGGCTGGATGGCATTGCCGTTACTGCCGGCCCGGGCTCTTTTACCGGTGTCAGGATTGGTGTTGCCACCGTCAAGGGATTGGCTTTTCAACACAATATACCCTGCTACAGCGTGTCCACCTTGGATACCGTTGCACACGCCTTTGCAGACGAAAATGCTGTTATATGTGCTGTAATGGACGCTCGTCGTATGCAGTTCTACAATGCTCTGTTCAGATGCAGGGATGGTGTTATCGAGCGCCTAACTCCCGACAGAGCCATATCAATAGAAGAACTTAGGGCGGAGCTTTGTGACTATGACGATGTGATTGTCGCAGGGGACGGCGCAGTACTGTGCTGTAATAACATAGGCCTTGCTAATTGCCGTATTGCAGACCCGGACAGAATGTACCAAAATGCGCTGTACATCCATAATGTAGCAAAAAATATTTCTCCTATTACTGCCAAGGAGCTGGTGCCTGTGTATCTGCGTCTCAGCCAGGCAGAAAGGGAGCTTAAATTAAAGAAGGAGATAAAACTATGATAGTTATCGGTTCAGACCATGCAGGTTTTCCTTTAAAGGAAGAGATTAGAAAGCATTTTGAGGAACAGGGTATCGACTATATTGATGTAGGATGCTATACCCCTGAGCGTTTTGATTATGCAATATCTGCCCAAAAGGCTTGTGACAAGGTGATTTCCGGCGAGGCAGAAAAGGCTGTTCTTTGCTGCGGTACAGGTATTGGCATATCAATGGCGGCAAACAAGGTAAAGGGTATTAGAGCCTGTGCTTGCAGCGATTATTTCAGCGCAAAGTACACCAGAGCCCATAACGACGCCAACTGCCTTTGTCTTGGTGACAGAGTTATCGGAGCCGGCCTTGCCATAGAGCTGGTTGATGTTTTTCTTAATACTGAATTTGAGGGCGGCAGGCACCAAACCAGAGTGGATCAGGTTATGGCTATCGAAAACGGAGAAAAATTGTATTAAAAAAGATAACACCCATTGCATCAGCGATGGGTGTTATCTTTTTTTATTACTTTGTCCACTTGATGGCTTTTAGGCTGAATCCCAGTGATGAATCCAGCTTGTTCTTTTGGATAACAGCGGTAACCTTTGTTGTTCCGTTTGCCATCTTTTTTCCGTCGGGGTCGGTAACTTTGCCGATAATTTTGTAGTAATTATTGTTGCCAAGAGATTGTATATTGGTGATTTTTACTTTATGGGTTGAGGACTCTCCTCTTCTTATGGTAAATGAGTCGTTGTTGCTGTTGTACTTAATGTCGCAGTTCTTATCTTTCTTTTCGTTACACAGGGTTTTGAAGTTAACTACTGTCTGGCCGAAGAATTTGAATAAGTCCAGTACGATAGTTCCGGATGCGTAGGTGGTTGTGTTCAGACCCTCTCTTTGTGCCATCCAGATTGCAGCATGTGCCGCGATATTTATCGGAACTCCGTCAGAGTTCTCGTAATTTGCATTGTATAGTGCGGGCACCTCCAGCATATTCTGTACAGTTTGCTGGTCCTTTGCAGAAAAGGATACTTCTTTTCCTTTTGCGCTGGTTTTCGGTACCAGGTCTTCCTTGGGCTGCAGGGTGGTTACATCGGGAGATGTGGTGCTGCCTCCGGTGATTGCCGATGTGGGCTTTTTTGTAGTGGAGGTTGTAAACTCCGAGGTAGTTGTTTTTGTTGTGCCCACAACCGATGTTTTTGTTTTGCCGTTTTCGTCGGTAACGGTGACAATTCTTGTGGTAGAATTTGCGGTGGTTCTGGTTACAGGGTCGCCGTTTTTGTTAGTCACATCCTTGCCATCCTCGTCAACCAAAACCTGTATCTTGTTGCCTTTTTTGTCGGTTTCGACTCTATATTGGGCAACTGTGGTAACCTGATTTCCGTTTTTATCTGTAACAGCATTACCGTCCTTGTCTGTTACAGGCTCATCAGCGAGTATGTACTCGTCACCCTGTGTGGTTTGAATCGAGGAGGATTGACTCTCGCCTTGAGTATTGTCGTCTGTGTTCTTTCCGTTGCAAGCTGCGAATAATCCGGTAATCGCAACAATGCACGCTAGAATCAGAGCTGTGCTTTTTTTCAAACTAAACACCTCTTTACAACTTTATAAAGAGATTATATAATTATCTTTAGAAAAAGTAAATAGAAAAGTAGTAAATTAATTAAAATTCAAAATTAGTTCATATGTTAAAATCAGGTGATGAATATGAAAAAATCATTGGTAATTGCAATGTCCGGAATTATTACCGGGTTGTCGGTAGTTGCTATGTTTCTTGGCTCGGTGGTATGGATTTTCAGCTATGTTATGCCCATAGTGGCAGGTTTGCTGATTATTATTCTTTCAGCCTCAGCCGGCAAAAAGAGTGGCTTGTATGTGTTCTTTGCCACTTGTGTGCTGTCGTTGATTTTGCTCCCCGACAAGGAGCCTGCATTGCTGTATTCATTCTTTTTCGGCTATTATCCGCTGATAAAGGACGCCCTTGACGGCATCAAAAGCCGGGTGCTGAAATTGGGTACAAAATTTGTTATTTTCAATATCGCCATGGTGGCGTCACAGCTTGTATTGGTGTATGTTTTCGGTATTCCTTTCGACAATTTTATGGGCAAGTGGAGCTGGGCAATTCTGTTGGCGTTGGCTAATGTTGTTTTGGTTTTGTATGACAAGATGTTCGATATAGTTGTTATCGTATATAACCGAAAATACCGTCACATATTTGAAAGGTTACTAAAGTGACTCTAAATTTTAACCGTTCTGTAATACTTATAATATTGTAATATATATTATAGTATGGTAAAATTTTGCCGAGAATAATTATAGGTGATATTATGGCAAATTTTTCTTTATCAGGCAGGGAATCCCTGGGAATTGAGTTTGGCTCTACCAGAATCAAGGCTGTACTGGTAGATTGCGATTGCAATCCAATCGCATCCGGCGATTACACTTGGGAAAATCAGCTTGAGGACGGCATTTGGACATACAGTATGGAGGATGCCATGGTCGGACTGCAATCGGCGTACGCCTCACTTAACGAGGACTGCGTAGCCAAGTTTGGCAGTGCCATTACGGAGTTGGCAAGCATAGGCTTTTCCGGTATGATGCACGGCTACCTCCCATTCGACAAAAATGATAATCTGCTATGTCCCTTTAGGACTTGGCGTAACACAATTACAGGCGAGGCTGCCGCAAAGCTGACAGAGCTGTTTGGCTTTAACATTCCTCAGCGTTGGAGTATTGCCCACCTTTACCAGGCTATACTCAACGGCGAGAGCCATGTAGTAAATATCGCTTATATTACCACATTGGCAGGATACATTCACTGGCAGTTAACCGGCAACAAGGTACTGGGCGTGGGCGAGGCTTCCGGAATGTTCCCCATTGACAGCGATACAAATGATTATAACAAAGCAATGCTCACCGCATTTGCAGACCTTGATGAAGTAAAGAGGTATGACTGGAGCATTAAGGACATATTGCCGAGAGTTCTCACAGCGGGAGAGAACGCAGGCACTCTTACCGAATATGGTGCAAAAATTCTTGACCCTACCGGAAAGCTTAAGCCCGGCGCTGTTCTTTGTCCGCCGGAGGGTGATGCAGGTACCGGTATGACGGCAACCAACAGCATAGCCCCCAAAACAGGCAATGTCAGCGCAGGTACATCCATTTTTTCCATGATAGTGCTGGAAAAACAGTTGTCCGGAGTACACGAGGAGATTGATATTGTTACCACCCCTACCGGCAAGCCGGTGGCAATGGTGCATTGTAATAACTGCTGCACCGACCTTGATTACTGGGTTAGATTGTTCAGCCAATTATTACAAAAAGCAGGTTCGGATATTTCAAAACCCCAGTTGTACGATTTGCTCTACCAATCAGCCCTTGACGGCGACGGGGATTGCGGCGGATTGATTAACTTCAACTACTTCTCCGGTGAGCCGGTATCCCATGTTGATGACGGCAGGCCGATGTTCGTCAGAGCTCAGGGCGCAACCTTTGATTTACCCAACTTTATGCGCAGCCAGATTTATTCTGCTATGGCTACTCTCTGCATCGGTATGGAGATATTGGAAAAAGAGAATGTCACTATCGAGCGTCTTATGGGTCACGGAGGCTTGTTTAAGACTCCTGTTGTAGGCCAAAGGCTTATGGCCGGAGCCATGAAAACTCCTGTGTCTGTTATGACAACTGCAGGAGAGGGCGGTGCCTGGGGCTCTGCAATTCTGGCGCGATATGCCATCGACGGCGGAGATATGACTCTGGACGAATATCTGGACAGTAAGGTGTTCGCCGATTGCAAAAAAACTACCATCAATCCCGACCCCGACGACAGCAGGGGATTCGAGGAATATTTAGCAAAATACAAGGCTGCCCTCGATGTTCAGCGTGTAGCCGGCAAATGCATTTAGGAGGTCAATATGGCAATTAAGGATTATAATTTTTGGTTTATTGTAGGTACTCAGTTCCTTTACGGAGAAGAGATATTTGATACCATTGATTCCCACAGCAGGGATATGGCTGCAGCCTGGAGCGAAAAACTCCCTTGTACTGTTATTGCCAAGCCTTGCGTTAAGACCTCTAAAGAAATACTTGATGTTATGCAGGCGGCTAATAACGACCCCACCTGTGCCGGTGTTATTACCTGGATGCACACATTTTCCCCATCCAAGATGTGGATTGCAGGCTTTGATTCACTCAAGAAACCCTTGCTCCATGTGAATACACAGTACAATCGTGACATACCCTGGGGCGATATTGATATGGACTTTATGAACCTTAATCAGTCTGCCCACGGCGATAGAGAACACGGATATATTTTGGCAAGAATGAGAGCAAAGCAAAAGGTGATTGCCGGTTATTGGCAGGACGAAAACTTCCAAAACAAGATGGGCATTTGGATGCGTGCGGCAGTCGGCGCCTGCGAATCACGAAAGCTCCGTGTACTTCGTATATCCGACAATATGCGCAATGTTGCCGTTACCGACGGCGACAAGATTGAGGCACAAATCAAGCTGGGATGGCAGGTTGACCACTATGGCGTAGGCGATATTATCCGTATGGTCGATGCCGTTACCGAGGCTGAGATTGATGCCCAGATGGATGAATATAACAGTCTTTATGATATGGATACCGACAATATTGAGGCTGTTAGGTATCAGGCGAGAGAAGAGGTTGCCATCAAAAAATTCCTTGAAAAAGAGGGCTTCGGTGCATTCCATACCAATTTTGAGGATTTGCAGCAGCTTAAGCAGCTTCCCGGTCTTGCATCACAGGACCTTATGCGTCAGGGCTACGGCTTCGGTGCCGAGGGCGACTGGAAGGTTGCCGCTATGACCAGGGTAATGAAGCAGATGGCCGAGGGTATGACCGGCGGTACTGCATTTATGGAGTACTACACATATCATTTTGAACCGGGTAACGAGATGCTACTGGGCTCCCACATGCTGGAGGTTTGTCCTACCATTTCTGCTACTAAGCCTAAGATTCAGGTGCATCCCCTGGGTATCGGAGATAGAGAGGACCCTGCACGCCTTGTATTCAAGGCGCAAACCGGTGACGCTATCGTGGTTACTCTGGTGGATATGGGCGACAGACTGCGTATGATAGTTAACGATGTAGAATGTAAGGAGCAGGTTAACGATATGCCCAAACTGCCTGTTGCCGGCGTTTTGTGGAAGCCGCTGCCTTGTCTGCAAACCTCTGCAGAGGCATGGATTTATGCCGGCGGTGCTCACCATTCTGTATTGTCCTATTCCCTGACGGCAGAGCATATGCGCGATTTTGCAGAAATTATGGGTATCGAGTTCATACATATTAACAAGGATACTGAGATTAATCAATTCAGAAAAGAATTATTCTACAACGACATTGCATACAAATTAGGAATGTGAGGTAAATATGTTAGAGGAACTTAAGGAGCAGGTATTCCGTGCCAATCTGCAGCTGGTAGAGTATGGCCTGGTCGTGTTGACCTGGGGCAATGTGTCGGCAATAGACAGAGAGAAGGGTCTTGTGGTAATCAAACCGTCGGGCGTTCCTTACTCCGCTATGACTGCCGATGATATGGTGGTTATGGACTTGCAGGGCAACAAGGTTGACGGCAAGCTTAACCCGTCCTCCGACACACCGACACATCTCGAATTGTACAGAAAATTTGATAATATCGGCGGCGTAGTACATACTCATTCCTCTTGGGCTTGCGCATGGGCGCAAGCGGGTGTCGATATTCCCGCCTACGGTACAACCCACGCCGACTTTGCCTTTGGCGGCATACCTTGTACGCGGGGACTCACCGAGGATGAGGTAAACACCGAGTACGAGTTGAATACAGGCAGAGTTATCGTTGAGGAATTTGCCAAGAGGGGCATATCTCCCGACGAGATTCCGGCGGTGCTGATACATAGACACGGCCCGTTCACCTGGGGCAAGGACCCTTTCAAGGCTGTAGAAAATGCCCTTATACTGGAAGAGGTTGCCAAGATGGCTCACCGCACAGAGGCAGTAGCCTCCTTATCAGAGAATTCTAATATCGGAATCGAGCAATACCTTCTGGGCAAGCACTATTTGCGTAAGCACGGCAAAAACGCCTACTACGGCCAATAATTTGGAGGTAATATAATATATGAAAAAGGCATTTGTAAGCACGCTGGCATTGATGATGTTTTCTGTTTGTTGCTTGTTTGGTGTTAGTGTTTATGGTGCCGAAAACAGCATAACTGCAGATGATATACAACTTTCCCGTGACAGCTATGTGTATTCCGGTACTGCTAATGAGCCGGATGTAAAGATTGTTGCCGACGGCGTTACCTTGGTAGAAAATCAAGATTATACCGTAAAATATAAAAACAATGTTAATGCAGGCACGGCTTATGTAGCGGTTGAGGGAATAGGCGATTACGCCGGTAACAATGTCAACAAGGAATTTACTGTCAAAAGACGCAGTTTGAGCAATAAAAATGTAAAATTCAGTATTGCAAAAGCTGTTGTTGACAGCAGTAATGCTATCTCCGCCACCTATAATGGCAAAAAAATATATCTCAACAAGGATTACAGAATTGTCAGCAAGGATTTGTCAAGAATCGGTGCCGGCACAGGCAAGTATGTTATGGCCGGTATTGGCAATTTTGTGGGGCAAATCACAGTAAAATGTGATGTTTATCCAAAAAAAGTTACCGACATTAAGGCTGTAAAAAAGACTACCGATTCTGTAAAAATAAGTTGGAAGTCACAAAAGAAATACGGTATCAACAAATATAATATATACCTGTGTGACAAGGACGGCAAAAACAAAAGGTATTATAAGACCGTTAGTACCAATACATTTACTTTTGATAACCTGAAGCCGGGGGAATATGTTTTTCTCTACATAAAAGCGTGTAAGCAGATAGACGGCAAAAAGTATTACAGCCGCTACAGCGACAAATATACTACTTGCTCCAGACCAAGTAAAGCCAAGATTATCAGCGTATCCAACAGTTCCGACAACAGCTATTTTACCGTCAAGTGGAACAAGGTATCCTGTACAGGCTACCAAGTAAAAGTAGCTGCCAACAAGGATTTAACCGAGGGCGTCAAAACCTACGAGGTTTACGGCAGTAGCAATACAAGCAAGAAAATTAAGCTGAACGCAAAGAATACTTACTATATCAAGGTCAGAGCCTTCAGGAGATATGACAACAAAAAGAAGATTTGCAACGGCAAATGGAGCAGGGGCTATTCCAACCGATACGGATACAAATATGTCAGCTACACAACCTCCTATGCCGGCAGTGCATCAGGCAGATGCACTAACATAGAGTTAGCCGCAAAGAAAATAAACGGCACGGTGCTGTATCCCGGTGATACATTTTCCTTTGACGCTGTTGTTGGCAAGCGTACTGCAGACAGAGGATTCAAAAAAGCACCTGCATTTACCGGGCCCAGCGGTCATGCTATGACATACGGCGGCGGTGTCTGCCAGGTTTCCAGCACATTGTTTAACGCGGCGCTTTACGGCAATCTTCGTATTGTGGAGCGACATCCCCATTCCCAAAGGGTTTCTTATGTACCCTTGGGCAGGGACGCTGCAATCAATTGGGGTACCAAGAATTTTAGATTCAGCAACAATACCCAATATCCCGTAAAGATAGTAATGATTACCAAGGACAGCAAACTGAAGTGCAGGATTATGACTGTCGCTGATGTAAAGCACCCCGAGGTGGAGCTTAAGGTTGAGAAGGATGGCAAACATTTTACTTTGAAAAGATATGTAGCCGGCAAGGTGAACTATAAAGCAAGATCGTACTATTAGTTCTTGCTTTGTGATGAGGACGAGGAATGAATAAAAAGATGATACCATTGCTGTTGGCAGTGCTGATTGTTTTGGCATGTATCCTTGGCTTTGGTACAAAAAAACAGGAAATCAAAAATGTTTTTCCAAAAACCAGTACCGCCTCCTCGGTAACTGCAGAGTGGAAAACTCCGCACAGGCTGTGGCATACCATGTATGAGGTGTATCTTTGTGACAACAATGATATGATACTCTACAAAACGGTGGACGACAATTCCGTTACCATTGATAACCTAAAGCCTGGGCAGACTGTTACAATAAAAATAAAGCCGTACCATAAGCTTATCGGCAAGAAAAGGTATGGATATATCAGCAATGAATTCAGGCTCAGTGCAAATCCAAAAAAGGTAGCTATTGACAGCGTAACACGCAATGAGGAAAAGACGGTGATGGCAATCAGCTGGTCTTCCGTTGATTGCTCTGGCTACGAGGTGCTGGTCGCTACCGACAAAAAGTTCAAGAAAAATACACAGACCTATAATGTAACCAAAGGCAGTACCGCCTATATAACTGTGGATACCGCACCTGACAAAACATATTATACAAAGGTCAGAGCCTACATTAATGTTGATGGCAACCAATACTTCGGTAGCTGGAGCAGACTCTCTTCTGACGACTTTGAGTATCGGTATGTGGGCTATACAACCACATACTACGATAGCGGCAAAAATAGAATTACTAATATAGAAATTGCCACAAATAAGATAAACGGCACCGTTCTTTTGCCCGGTGAGGAATTTAACTTTGACCGTATAGTTGGCGAAAGAACTGAGGAAAACGGCTTCAAGATGGCTCCGTCCTTTTTTGGCACGGATATGAGTATATTGACCTTGGGCGGAGGTATTTGTCAGGTTTCCAGCACATTGTTTAACGCATTGCTTTTGGGCAATTTTGATATTGTAGAGCGACATCCCCATTCCCAGCAGGTTGATTATGTGCCTCTCGGTATGGATGCCGCCATTAACTGGGGTACCAAGAATTTCAGATTCAAAAATAATACCGATTATCCTATCAAGATTTTAGTTTCGGCAAAGGACTACAGGCTGAGATGCAAAATTATGACCTGTACCCAAATTAAGAAACCAAATGTTGAACTGAAGGTATCCCAAAAGGGCAAAAGATATACTTTGCGCCGCTATGTTGACAAAAATATGAATTATACCACAGATTCATATTATTGATATATTTTATTTAGTGAGGTAGAAATATGAAAAGAGGTAAACTAAAGTTAGCCATCGGAGCGCTGACATTTATGGTGTGTCTTTTTGTGGCAACCGGTGTATATGCGGCCGGAAATAATATCAGTGACGCTGCCGTTACTTTGTCCGGGACTTCCTATACCTATGACGGCAATTACAAAAAGCCCGGCGTCAAGGTGGTAACAAGCGATACTGGTACCGTGCTTCAACCGGGCGTTGACTATACCGTATCTTATTCCAACAACAAAAATGCCGGAACAGGTACAGTAACTATTACCGCCAAGGAGCCATATACAGGACAGATTACAAAGAATTTTGTTATTAATCCCCGGGATATTAACAGCTCCAAGGTTAAGGTTAGCGTCAGCAATGTTGTTGTCAACAAGTCCTTTAGCCGTAGGGTAACCTTTAACGGCAAGCGTATATATTCCGGCAAGTCATATACGGTTATCGATAGCGATGTGTCATCCGTCGGATACAAAAAGGGCTACATCACCATTCAGGGTATTGGCAATTTTGAAGGCATAAAGACCGTTAGGTTTACCGTTCATCCACGCAAGGTCAATGGCGTAAAAAATGTTTACAGAGATACTACAAGTATAAAGCTTGCCTGGAATTCACAAAAGTCTGACGGCGTTACCGGTTATAAGGTATATCTCACCGATAAGAACGGCGAAAACAGAAAGCTTTATGCTCGCGTAAAGACAAACGAGTGCGCTCTTGTTGACCTGGACCCCGGTGAGTACAAATATGTGCAGATTAGGTCATATAAGAAGGACGGCAAAAAGTATGTTAACGGTGATTACACAAAGGTGATTACCACCTGCGCAAGACCCAAAAAGGCCATTACCAGCGGCGTTACAAATATGAAGAAGAAAACTGCTGTAAGAGTTTATGTAAAAAAACAGCTTTGCGACGGCTACGAAATTCAGTACAGCACCACAAAGGACTTTAGCAAAGGCGTCAAGACTTTAACAAAAAAATCAGGATACAAGTCCTATAAGATAGAGCTCAACGGCAAGAAAAA
This sequence comes from Eubacteriales bacterium, assembly GCA_029225565.1. Classification (GTDB taxonomy): domain Bacteria; phylum Bacillota; class Clostridia; order Oscillospirales; family Acutalibacteraceae; genus Eubacterium_R. Next base: position 6,400 of record JAQXWS010000008.1, on the reverse strand, counting down.
GTATTATTTCAGAACCAGAGCCTACAATCAGTACAATAACGGCAGAACCAAGATATACGGCAGTTGGAGTAGCTGGGCGTCAAACAAATATGACCATGTGTATTCCAGCTATACTACATATTACTCAAGCAGCGATTACAACAGATGCCAAAATCTAAAGGTTGCCTGCAGGTATATCAACGGTACGGTGTTGCTGCCGGGTGAGTCCTTTGACTTTAATGAGGTGGTAGGCCCCCGCACAAAGAAAAAGGGCTTCCGCGAAGCAGGTATTTTTAAGAACGGCGGTCACGGTACTGCAGTAGGCGGCGGAATATGCCAGGTGTCCACAACTATGTTCAATGCAGCACTGGTCGGTAATATGAAGATTGATAAGCGTTACCAACATTCCCAAAGGGTTGGATATATTCCGGCAGGCAGGGACGCCGCTATGTATAAGAAAAAGAAAAATCTGAAGTTTACCAACAACACAAATTATATTATCATAATCAAGGCCTCTGCCAGCGGCGGCAGGCTCAGATGCAGGCTGGTTACTTGCAATAGCGCAAAGCCGAAAAAAGTTAAGATTAAGGTAACAAAATCCAAGGGTAAATACACTCTGAGGAGATATGTTGACGGTAAGTGTAACTACAAGACTACCTCAAAATATTAAAATAGTAATCCATAGTACATTTATTTGTACTATGGATTGTGTTTTGCCGCTATTGATGCTATTATTATCGTGGAGGTTGTATTATGGAGATTATGTATATACTTACAGGTATTGTCATTGCTCTGTTGGTGGTACTGATTGTACTGGTACTAAAAAGCAGAACCAAGGACAACAACTCACTTATGGAGCAAAAAATTGACCTGTCATCCAAACATATAGGGGAGCAGATGACGGCTCTGTCTAATCAAATGAAAGGTCTGACTGACAAAAATTACGAACAGCAAATAAAGCTGATGGAAACCCTTAATTCCAATGCCGAAAAGCAGACAAAGGCTGTGGCAGATGCTATTGGCGCAATGCAGCAGAGTAACGAAAAACGGCTTGACGAAATGCGCAATACCGTTGACGAAAAATTGAACGAAACCCTGCAAAAGCGTCTGGATTCGTCATTTGAGCAGGTGTCCAAGCAACTGCTGGCTGTGTACAAATCCTTGGGCGAAATGAAGGAGCTGTCCACCGGTGTTACTGATAATGTAAAGGGTCTTAACCGTGTGCTCACCAATGTAAAGGCCCGCGGCACCTGGGCGGAGGTACAGCTGCAGAACATTTTGGACCAGACTATTCCCGGTATGTACGACACCAATGTTAAGACAAATCCGAGATACAACGGTCAGGTAGAATTTGCAGTAAAGATTCCCGCCTCCGAGGGAGATACTGTTACTTGGCTGCCTGTCGATTCAAAATTCCCTATGGAGGACTATGCCAGATTGTCTGCCGCCAGCGAAAGCGGAAACCTGGAGGAGCTGGAAAAGGCAAAAAAAGCCTTGGAGTTGAGAGTAAAAGAGGAGGGCAAGGCCATCAAAAACTACATTTCTGCTCCGGAGACTACTCCCTTTGCCATTATGTACCTGGCAACAGAGGGATTGTACGCCGAGATTATGAGCAGCAAGAATGCCGTAGCAGAAAAACTTCAGGCAGAGGGCATTATGATTGCCGGCCCCAGTACTATTACAGCATTGCTGAATTCGCTGGCTATGGGATTTCGCTCCATTGCAATTAACCAAAAGGCTAATGAGGTATGGAAGGTGTTGGGCGCAGCCAAAACTCAGTACGAAAAATTCGGCATTTTGTTAGAAAAGGCAAGAAAAAAAGTGGACGAGGCCGGCAAGGTTTTGGACGAGGCAGACCATCGCAACGCTATTATACAGAAGAATTTGCGTACCGTCGAATCTCTGGATTCCGATGACGCAAATGATATATTGGGCATAGAATAAAGAATGAGCATAGTCTTTTCGACTATGCTCATTTTGTTTACGAAGTTAAGATTATCTCTTAATGTCGTCCCATTTAACGCCGTCGATTTGGAACAGGTCGTCAAACTTATATGTATTGTGCTCTTCCTTTGTGTGGTTAGGATACCATACCTGAGCGAAGAACGGATTTGTCTTTGCAATCTGGTCGTAATCCCATGCCTTTTGTGGAATGTAGCACTCAGGACACCAGTGACCGCCCAAAAGGATAAGAGCAGGTGATGCCTCAAACTCGGCACCGCAGTTACCGCACTTCCACTTGAGTTTTGTTGCCATGTCGCCCTTCTTCATCTCTGTGCTCAGGCACTCGCCGCCACGGAACTTGGCAGCAGCCTTCATATCCTCGATGTCAAGCTCTGACTCAGGCTTTGTCTCGTCATAACCGTGGTCAAGCTTAAAGGGCTCTGCATCCTCTGTCTTCTTGTCAAACTTGATGATTTCAAAGTCTTCCCACTTTGTTGGCAGGGCGCGAACATCATCCATTGTGCCGTAGTATGCGGATATTCTCTCAGGATTCTCTGTCTTAATCCAGTCGAGAGTACCAAAGTCCTTTGTCTCGGCAATCTTCTTCATAAACGGCTTTGCGCATGCTGCAACAATGCTCTTTGGCAAATATCTCGGAATTGTGAAGTAGAAAGGAACTTGTGTTGCAAGTCTGTTGAAGTAATCCTTTACAGGGAGGTTCTCTCTGAAGTGCAGGAATTCCTCAAGCTTGTCACCGTCGGCATAGAACTGACCGTGGAAGTTCTTTGTGATAAACCAATTGGGGTCAAACAACTTTTCCGGGCCTGCAAGACCGAGTGTGCCAAGAAGAAGCTGCTCGAACTCATAGTTGGAAATTCTGTACTGCTCACCGGAACCGATGTTGAAGAAGTGGTTCCAGAAGTCACCGCCAAGATTGCCTGCCTTGTCCTCAAGTACAAGATTGCACATCAAACGACCTGAGTCTTCTACAGTACACCACTCCAGAACGCCGTTGATTGGTACATGGAACATAATTGGGTCCATATTCTTGAGAATGTTAGGATAAAGAATACCCGACTGACGCATTACTACCCAGTTTTTGATACCGCTTTCCACAAATATGCGCTCAGCAACTGTCTTTGATACTGCGTAATGGTCATAGATAGAGATTTTGATAGGATCGCCGCAACGGCCCCAGTGGATTGGATAGTTACGGTCGCCGGTCTCAGCAACTGTACCGATGTATGCAACCTTTACTGCGTCCGGGTCCGGCTGAGCCAAAACAGCCTTGCAGATGTTCTGTGCTGCGCCGATGTTGGTAGCCTGTGTTCTGTATGGCTTCCAGTCGGCTGTAGGGGATACCATACCGCCTACATGAAGTACGTAGTCAGCGCCTGTAATACCCTCAAGCAGGGAGTCGTAATCTGTCAGGTCGCCCCATACTACTTGTACATTTGGCTTAGCCATAAGGCCTGCAAGCTTTTCCTCATTCTTTGGGCTCTTTCTAGCCAAAATTCTAAGGTTGATGTCGTTAGGATGCTTAACCATTTCCTGAACGGCAGCCCAACCCATGTTACCGGTACCACCGGTAAGGAATACGGTCTTCTTTGCCATATTGTTTCCTCCTTTTGCAGATATTCTGCTTATTCCTATTAATTATATATCATTTTATATGCAAATTCAAGGTAATATTAATAATTTGTTACTTTTTTGTATTAGTTTAAAAAAATCTGTTGACTTATGCAACCCAAAGTATTATTATATTCACAAGTTAATAATTGATGTTATCCAGAGTAGTTGAGGGACAGGCCCGATGACACTACAGCAACCTGCTTCTGTAAGGTGCTAATACCTGACGGTTAGACCGAATGATGATTATATCGCATACGGTAATCGCCGTATGCGTTTTGTTTTAAGGAGAATTATTATGTCAAAAACATTATTTACCAGCGAATCTGTTACTAAGGGTCACCCGGACAAAATCTGTGATCAAATCAGTGATGCAATTCTTGATGCAATGATTGCACAGGACCCAATGTCCCGTGTTGCCTGCGAGACAACCGTTACTACCGGCCAATGCCTTGTTATGGGCGAGATTACTACCCAGGCTCAGGTTGATATTCCGTCCATTGTTCGCAAGACCATTTGCGACATCGGCTATGACGACGACGCCAAGGGCTTTAACGGCAATACCTGCGCTGTTCTTACAGCCTTAGACAAGCAGTCTCCCGACATTGCTATGGGTGTTGACAAGTCATACGAGCTAAAAAATAATCAGGACGACGAGGACAACCTTAACGGTGCCGGCGACCAGGGCATGATGTTCGGCTATGCTTGCGACGAAACAGAGGAATATATGCCTCTTCCGATTTCTTTGGCTCACAAGCTTGCCCTAAAGCTGACCGAGGTCAGAGAAAACGGAACTCTGCCATATCTCTATTCCGACGGTAAAACTCAGGTTACCGTTGAGTATGATGACGGCAAGCCGGTAAAGGTAACTACCGTTGTTGTATCATCCCAGCACAGCGCCGATGTATCTCTTGAGCAGCTGCGTCAGGATATTATAGACAAGGTAATCAAGACTACCGTACCTGCCGAGCTTATGGACGATGATACAGTATTTTATGTAAATCCTACCGGCAGATTTGTTATCGGCGGCCCTATGGGCGACTCCGGTCTGACCGGAAGAAAGATTATTGTAGATACATACGGCGGATATGCTCGTCACGGCGGCGGCGCATTTTCCGGCAAGGATCCTACAAAGGTTGACCGTTCTGCCGCATACGCTGCCCGTTGGGTTGCAAAGAATATTGTAGCCTCCGGTCTTGCCTCCAAGTGCGAGGTTGAGTTAGCTTATGCAATCGGCGTTGCTAAGCCTGTTTCTGTTATGGTAGATACATTCGGTACAGGCGCTAAGTCCGATGACGAGATTAGTGCGATTATTGACAAGGTATTTGACCTCCGTCCGTCGGCAATCATCAAGACCCTCGACCTGCGTCGTCCTATTTATCAAGCTGTGGCTGCCTACGGTCACATGGGCAGGGAGGACCTTAATGTTCCTTGGGAGCAGCTTAACAGAGTTGACGAAATCAAAAAGTATATGTAACATAACAACAAAAGCTCTTGCAAATCAATGCAAGAGCTTAGTTTTTTGTAATTATAGTTTACTGTCTTTTTCCAGCGATTTGTTGATTGCATTATGCACGGCTGCCTCCAATCCGTCTGCCTGTAGGGACATTACGCCCTCTATGGTAGTGCCACCCGGTGAGCACACTCTGTCTATCAGCTCCCAGGGATGGCAGTCACTTTCCAATATCATTTTTGCGCTGCCCAGTACAGCCTGTGCCGCTACCACTAATGCGGTGTCCTTTTTCATTCCGTTTTCTACACCGGCTCTTGCCATTGCGTCAATGAACATATACGCAAAGGCAGGGGAGCAACCGCCCATTACACCGAACAGGGGAAAATCCTTTTCTTCAAGATAAATAATTTTTCCGACACCGCCGAATATTTTCTCTACCAACTCCTTGTCCTGAGAGGTTACATCGGTATTGGCTGTATATGCAGACATTGCTTCGCCCACCACGGCATTTATGTTGGGCATAACTCTGATAATTCTGTTGTCGTGGGTTAGACCGGACCTGATGTATTCGATGGTTTTGCCGGCGGCGATTGATATGAGCAATGTGCTTTTTTGCTCCAGCACAGCGTTTATGCTGTTCAGTACAGATGATATTATATTCGGCTTTACTGCCAGTATAACAGCATCTGCTTTTTCTACTACATCAGCCTCGCTTTCACAGGACTTGACGCCGAATTTATCCACAGCAGCGTCCATTGCCGGACGGTATCTGTCATATACATATATATTTTCCGGTGTCATTACGCCTGAGTTAATAACTCCGCTTACAATGGCACTGCCCATATTTCCGCAACCGATAAATCCTATAGTCATAATATTACCTCCCGGTTTGTTATGACTATTATATTACCACCGTTGACAAAAAATATCAATCATTTTTCATCTTTAGATATTTTTCCTTTGTGGCTTCGCCACCTCGTATGTGCCGTATTGCCTTGTTGTTTTGCAGTATCTTGTTTACATCTCGTGCCATTGCGGGGGATATGGACTGCAGCCTTTTTGTCACATCTATATGTACTGTGGACTTGCTGATTCCATAGACCTTTGCAGTCTGTCTTATGGTATCACCGGTGTTAATTATGTGCTGTCCCAGTTCTCTGCATCTGTTTTCTACTCTGGTTGTCATAGTATTACTCCTTTGTGTAATACTATGGCGGATTGTCCGGGAATATTACAAAAGGCTCGGATTCTTCCGAACCTACAGCGTGTAGAAAAAGTCAAATTATAAATTTCTACACGCTGACAGACTTCGAGAAATGGGAGTGAATTTCGTTTTCTTGCGAGGGAAGATGTACGATGGTACCTCGACTGAGCAAAAAACGAAAAACGCAAAAA
>JAQXWS010000007.1 GCA_029225565.1 Eubacteriales bacterium | reverse complement strand
TTGCACAGAACCGTAAAAAGTAGACAATAGAAAAAACAGCCCCCCTATGGTAGAATAAAAGAAACTACCATAGGGGGTATATTTATGCCAAGGAAGTATAGACACATAGGAGACTACGAAAAAGAGATAATTGAGATGTGGACTAACGGAATGACTTTAAGAGAAATCGGAGAGAAGTTAGGTTACACGCTTCAAGAAATGAAAGACTTCAAATCACGATACAATGCCAAGCAACGAAAGATAGAAGCAGGCATTGCATTGAAAGCCAAAGGCAGACCGCCAAAAGATTATGAAGTCACCGAGGATATGAAAATCAAAGAGTTAAAATATATCATTGCTCGCAAGGACAGCAAGATAAAGCGGCTGGAAATGGAAAACGAGTTAATGCGGGATTTTCTGTCGCTCACAGAAAGGAAGTGAGAGCATATATCAAATATCAAGTAATCTTTAAGCATAAAGACAAATACAGCATCAGCGAGATGTGCAAATTCTTTGAAGTATCCCGAAGCGGATATTATGCGTATCTGAAACATAAGGATACGCCTGATAGAGATTTACCACTTGCTGAAAAGATAAGAGAATGTCAGGAAGAAAGCCACAGAACATACGGTTACCGCAGAGTACATATATGGCTTGAAAGGCAATGAATATACCGTAATCCCAAGACGGCACTGCGTGTCATGCAAAAGTACAATCTGCTGTCAGTAGTACGCAGAAAGAAGTTTCACTATGTAAGCCAACAATTGCACAGATATCCGAATATACTTAACAGAGAATTCTCTGCTGAAAGACCGAATCAGAAATGGGTTACGGATATATCGTACATTAAAACATCGGAAGGTTTCTTGTATCTTTCTGTCATTCGTGATTTGTACGACAACAGCATTGTTGCCTACAAAACGGCAAGAGAGCAATCCATCAAACTTGTGATGGACACCATCAAAGCAGCCAAGACAAAAGAGAAGGTCACCGGGGAGTTGCAGCTCCACAGTGACCAAGGGTTTCAGTATACTTTCCATGCGTACTTTAACCTAACCACATCATACGGCATTTCGCAGTCAATGTCAAGACGCGGTAATCCATATGATAACTCTTTAGCCGAAAATTTCTTTTCAATCCTCAAAACCGAATGCATCCACCGCGTCAAGCTGCGCAGCTATGAGGAGGCGCGCCTCCTCATAGCTGAATACATCCATTTTTACAACAACATCCGTATTCAAACCAAAACAAAACTGACACCCTTGGAACAAAGATGTCAGTTCGATGCTTAAAACTTAATATTCTACCTTGGTAGGCTGTTTTTGTGCTGTCTGCACAACTTGGTGCAGTTCATTGGGAGGCTTGTTTTGTTTAATCATCAAATAATGGAGTGGAGAAGTATCGCTCGGCAGTGTCGGGCAGTATTGTTACTACTGTTTTGCCCTCGCCCAATTTTTCTGCCAGCTTCAGCGCCGCTGCCACATTTGTGCCGCTGGATATACCACACATAATGCCCTCCAGCTTTGCCAACTGCTTGGCAGTATTCAGAGCCTCGTCATCGGTGACTATGTATATATCGTCATATATGCTTTGGTTGAGAATATCAGGTATAATGCCATCCCCGATACCCATTTGGATATGGGTGCCGATGTTACCTCCGGCCAGGATAGCGGCATGCTCCGGCTCAACTGCCCATATCTCAATATCGGGATACTGGGCTTTTAGGGTTTCGCCTATGCCGGTGATAGTACCGCCGGTGCCTATTCCGGAGCAGAATCCGTGGATTGGACCTGCCACCTGCTCAAGAATTTCCAACGCGGTATGATGCTTGTGGGCATTGGTATTATTGATGTTTTCAAATTGCTGCGGCACAAATACATTGCTGTCCTGGGCAGCCATTCTTAGGGCAGTGTTCAGACATTCCTCAATACACTTGCCTATGTCTCCGTCGTCATGTATGAGTATTACTTCGCTACCGTAGTGACGAACCAGCTTGCGCCTTTCTTCGCTGACGGAGTCGGGCATAATGATAACGGTACGATAACCCTTTACCGCCCCCACCAGCGCCAGACCTATACCCTGATTGCCCGAGGTAGGCTCAACGATAACGGAGCTTTCGTTCAGCTTGCCCTCGCGCTCTGCGGCGCATATCATATTGTATGCGGTTCTGGTCTTTATGGAGCCGCCTACATTGAGCCCCTCAAACTTGACATAAACATCGGCGCTGCCGGGCTTTACCATCTTGTTCAGTCTTATGATAGGGGTGTGCCCCAGCGCCTCCAGTATGTTGTTATATACCATAATGTGATTGCTGTCTCCTGTTTGGATATTAGTCCGGATAGCCGTTTGGATTCTGGCTCTGCCATCTCCAGCTATCCTCGCACATTTCGTCTATTCCGCGCTCTGCTCTCCAGCCCAGCTCGGCAGCTGCCTTGGATGGGTCACTGTAGCAGGTAGCGATGTCGCCGGCACGCCTTGGCATAATTTGGTACGGAATCTCCACACCGCTGGCTTTCTCAAATGCCTTTACTACATCCAGCACGCTGTAGCCGTTTCCGGTGCCAAGATTGTATATGAAAAGACCGGTGTCTTTTTTGACCTTTTCTACTGCCTTAACATGGCCCAGCGCAAGGTCAACAACATGAATATAGTCCCTTACTCCGGTGCCGTCGTGGGTATCGTAGTCGTTGCCGAATACCCCCAGCTTCTCTCTCTTGCCGATGGCAACCTGAGTGATGTAGGGCATAAGGTTGTTGGGGATACCGTTGGGGTCTTCGCCCATGGTACCGCTTTTGTGAGCGCCGATTGGGTTGAAATAGCGCAGCAGACAAATACTCCATTGGTTGTCGCTGGCGTACAAATCCTGCAGCATACACTCGATGATATACTTTGTTCTGCCGTATGGATTGGTTACTCCGCCAACCTCCATATCCTCGGTGAGAGGTGATATGTTGTTCATACCATATACGGTGGCAGAGGAGGAGAATACAATTTTTTTGCATCCGTTCTTACGCATAACATCCAGCATAACCAGAGTGCCGTTTACATTATTGTCAAAATACTCCAGGGGCTTTTCGCAGCTTTCGCCCACAGCCTTGAGCCCTGCAAAGTGGATTACGCTGTCAATTTTTTCGTTATCAAAAATCTTTTGCAATCCCTCTGCGTCTCTGATGTCGCACTCATAAAAGGGAAAATCCCTGCCTACAAGCGCCTTGATGCGGTCGTAGGATGACTTTTTGCAGTTGTAGAGATTATCCGCAACTACAACATCCATTCCGGCATTCATTAATTCAACACAGGTGTGAGAACCGATGTATCCCAGTCCTCCGGTAACAAGTACAGACATATCTTTTGCCTCCTAATATATATAATATGTTATTTGAATTAGTATGCCTTGCCCCAGTAGAGCATTTTTGTGGCAGGCTTGCCACAGCATACACAGGTGTCGCTTAGCTGCTCCTGCTCAAAGGGGATACAGCGTGAGCCTACACCGGTTACTTCCTTAACCTTGTCCTCGCAAGCCTCGTCGCCGCACCACATAGCTTTAACAAATCCGTCTCCGTTTTCTTCCAGCTGCTTGGTGATGTCGTCCATAGTCTTTGCGATATATGTTTTGCGCTCTCTGTTTTCAAGCGCGCTGTTGTACATACCGTCCCGTACCTCCTGCAGCTTTTGGAGTACTGTGGTCTCGATGTCGTCAAGGGATACAACAGTCTTTTCTCTGTTGTGACGGGTAACGATTACGCATTGATTATTTTCTATATCTCTTGGGCCCAATTCGATACGAACAGGAACGCCCTTCATCTCGTATTCCGCAAACTTCCATCCCGGTGAGTTGCTGCTGTCGTCAATTCCGGCACGGCATACCTTGGCGAGTCTTTCCTTCAGCTCATTGGCCTTGTCCAGTACGCCCTCCTTGTGCTGTGCAATAGGTATAACCATTGCCTGGATAGGTGCTACGGCAGGTGGTAATACAAGGCCGTTGTCATCGCCGTGGGTCATAATGATAGCGCCTATAAGTCGGGTTGTCATACCCCAGGATGTCTGGTGGGGATATACCAGCTTGTTTTCTTTATTGGAATATTGAATATCAAAGGCCTTTGCAAATCCGTCGCCAAAGTAGTGGCTGGTGCCTGCCTGCAGAGCCTTGCCGTCGTGCATAAGCGCCTCGATACAGTATGTTCTTTCGGCACCGGCAAACTTGTCGCTTTCGGTCTTTTGGCCCTGAATTACCGGAATTGCCAAATCCCTCTGACAGAATGTGGTATATACATTTAGCATCTTTTCGGTCTCCTCGATAGCCTCTTGAGGAGTTGCGTGGAGGGTATGTCCCTCCTGCCACAAAAATTCGCGGCTGCGCAAAAACGGGCGAGTCGTCTTTTCCCATCTTACAACGGACACCCATTGGTTGTACAGCACGGGCAGGTCGCGGTGGGAGTGAACAATGTCCCTAAAATGCTCGCAAAACAGAGTTTCCGAGGTTGGGCGCACACATAGGCGCTCCTCAAGCTTTTCGCTGCCGCCGTATGTAACCCATGCGCACTCCGGCGCAAATCCCTCAACATGGTCTGCCTCCTTTTGCAGCAGGCTTTCCGGAATGAACATCGGCATATTTACGTTTTGGTGCCCGGTGTCCTTGAACATACCGTCCAGGATTCTCTGTATGTTCTCCCATATTGCGTACCCGTAAGGTCGGATTACCATACATCCCTTAACGCTGGTATAGGACACAAGCTCTGCCTTTTTGCACACATCGGTGTACCATTTTGCAAAATCTTCATCCATTGATGTAATGGAATCCACCATTTTTTCTTGCTTAGCCATAGTAATGCTTCTCCTTACACTATTCTTTGCGTAATCCAAATTAATATTATATACGAAAACACAGCATAAGTAAATAGATTTTTTATTTATTTTGAATATTGAAAATAGTAATTCCCGTGATATAATAGAGGGTATAGGTATTGTGTGATTGGAGGTGTGCTCGTGACATTGGTACCTGTTACAATGAAGGTTGACCTTGCCAAGGAATTGACGGAGGAGTTAAACATCGAAGAGGTGTTTGGCTTCGATTTACACGGTATTCACATTGGTTTTGACGAGGCCACCGTGGTGTCTTGGATTATTATGGCGGCTATGGCTGTATTGTGCTTTTTCCTTACCCGAGGCCTAAAGGTTGAGGGCAAGCTCAGCAAGAGGCAATTACTGCTGGAGCTGGCATACACAAAGGGCGAAGCGTTCTTTAAGGACCTTATGGGGCCAAAGATCCATAAGTATATTCCGTGGCTGATGAGTATGGCGCTGTTTATCGGCATATCCAATATCATCGGTATGTTCGGTATGAAGCCACCCACAAAGAGTATGCAGACGGCCGCCGCGATGGCTGTTACCAGCATAGTACTGATTGAGTACTGCGCCTTTAAGGATAAGGGAATCAAAGGCAGGTTGCGAGCCTTTACAAAGCCGGTTGGTATTGTCACACCCATCAAGGTGCTGGAGATATTTACAAAGCCGCTGTCCCTGTGTATGCGACTGTTCGGCAATGTGTTGGCGGCATTTACTATTATGAAGCTGATAGAATTTTCTATGAGTATGATTTTGCCCCCTGTTATTGTACCGGTGATATTCAGTCTTTACTTTGACATATTTGACGGTCTTTTGCAGGCGTATATATTTGTGTTCCTCACAGCATTGTACCTGGAGGAGGCAGTGGAGCCTATTGACCCACCTAAAACAAAGGAGCAAAAACGCCAAGAAAAATTGGCAAAGCAGGAGCGCAGGCGCCTGAAGAAAGAAGAAAAACAAGCAAAAAAAGCTGCAAAAAAAGCAGCGTAGGTATATAAAGGAGAATTATTATGTCAGGATTAATTGCTATTGGTGCAGGTATTGCAGTATTGGTAGGTATCGGTGCAGGTATAGGTATCGGTATCGCAACAGGCAAGGCAGTTGAGGCAATCGCTCGTCAGCCGGAGGCTTCGGGCAAGATTCAGACCTCTTTGTTGCTGGGTGCAGCGCTTGCAGAGGCAACAGCCATCTATGGTCTGATTGTCGCAATCCTTATTATGGTATTGGTAAAGTAAGATTGGAAGGTTTGAGTTAAGTGTTAAAATTTGACATCAATATACTCTGGACGATAATCAATCTTGTGGTATTCTATTTGCTTATGAAGTTCTTTTTGTTCAAGCCCATAAAGAAGGTTTTGGACAAAAGGCAGCAGATGATAGACACAGAGATTGAGTCTGCACGGCAGACGAACGCCCAGGCAGAAGAAAAAATGGCTGATTACCGGCAAAAAATTGCCGATTATCAGACCGAGGGCAAGGAAATTATAGCCCGAGCTAAAAGTGATGCAAAGCAGGAATACGGCAAGATTATCGACAGAGCCAACGACGATGCCCGCCGTATGCGTCAGGATGCCCAAAAGCAGATTGACTCCGAGATTGCCGGTGCAAGACGCGCTGCCAAGGAGGACATTGCTGCCCTTGCAATGCAGGCTGCAGAAAAGGTGGTAGGCGCCAGCGTTAATGCAGATACAGACAGCGCCATCTTTGACGAATTCTTGAACGAAAGCAGTGATAAATAATGATTCATAATATAGACGAATATGTTGACGCACTGCTGGATAGCAATGTCAGTGCAGCCGACATAGACAGGGCGGCATCGGTGTTTGCCGCCACCAACGAGGTGTGCCGGATTTTGGACAGCCCGTCGGTATCCGGCGAGGAAAAGGCAGCTGCCATAGATCAGCTGTTCCCTGCATCGGTATGCCCTGTGATAAAAAAATTGGCACAGCATGACCTGACCTGTCAGTTCATCACTGTTGCCGAAAAGTATAAGGTTAGATTGGACGCAAAAAACAATATTGCCACCGCTATAGTAACCTGTGTTACAGAGCCCAACGACAAGCAGCTGCAGGGACTAAAGGACTTTGTGTGCAAGGAGACCGGCGCGGCCTCTGCCAACATAAAGATAGTTAAGGACCCGAGTATTATAGGCGGATTCATTATTCAGGTGGGTAACAAGCAGTACGACCGTAGTCTCAGGTCAAAGCTGGATGATATTAAGGAGAGCATTACTGCCAATGTAAAGAAGTCCGGCAATGCCGACGCCGGCAGTATTATTTCCATCCTCAAGGAGGATATTAGCAACTATGAGTTTGAGCTGGCCGGCGAGGAGGTCGGCACAGTAGTCAGCGTGGGCGACTCCATTGCCACTATTCACGGTATGGACCACGCTATGTATGGCGAGATAGTTGTATTTGATTGTGGCGTAAAGGGTATGGTCCAGGACATAAAGAGGGATACGGTAGGCTGTATTATCTTTGGCAGTGACGAGGAGATTCATCAAGGCAGCAGAGTAAAGCGTACCCACAAGAAGGCAGGTGTGCCTGTTGGCGACGCCTATATCGGCAGAGTCGTAAATGCTTTGGGTGAGCCTATCGACGGAAAGGGCGAGATTGACAACAGCGACTACAGATTGTTGGAGCAACCGGCGCCCTCCATTGTTGACCGTAAGTCGGTGTCCCGACCGTTGGAAACCGGTATTTTGGCTATCGATTCTATGTTCCCGATTGGCCGTGGTCAGCGTGAGCTGATTATCGGTGACCGGCAGACCGGCAAAACATCCATTGCCATTGATACCATACTTAACCAAAAGGGTAAGGATTGTATCTGCATATACAACGCAATCGGCCAAAAGGCGTCCACAGTTGCCAAGCTGGTGCGCACTTTGGAGGAAAACGGCGCAATGGACTACACCGTTGTTGTATGTTCCACAGCCGCCGACCCTGCGTCTTTGCAGTATATCGCTCCTTATTCAGCCACAGCTATTGCCGAGTATTTTATGTACAACGGCAAGGATTGCCTGATTGTGTATGATGATTTGAGCAAGCACGCCGTTGCGTACCGCGCCATATCATTGTTGCTGGAGAGACCGCCGGGACGCGAGGCTTATCCGGGCGATGTGTTCTATCTTCACTCCCGTTTGTTGGAGCGCTCCAGCAGACTAACGCCCGAGTTGGGCGGCGGCTCAATTACCGCCCTGCCGATTATTGAGACTCAGGCGGGGGATGTATCTGCATATATTCCCACAAATGTTATTTCTATCACAGACGGCCAGATTTATCTGGAGAGTGATTTGTTCTTCAGCGGACAAAGACCCGCCGTTAATGTGGGTCTGTCGGTATCCCGTGTAGGCGGCGCCGCCCAGACTAAGGCAATGAAAAAAGCGGCAGGCTCACTGCGTGTTGACCTGGCGCAATTCCGCGAGATGGAGGTATTCACCCAGTTTTCCTCCGACCTTGACCCGGAGACCAAGACACAGCTGCGCTACGGCAATGGCCTTATGCGTCTGCTGCGACAGCCCCTCAGCCATCCTATGTCATTGGCACAGCAGGTGGTTACTCTTGTTGGTGCTATCGGCAAAAAATTTGTGGATGTGCCGGTGGAGGAGATAAAGGATTATCAGTCCCGTATGCTGGAATATTTTGATACCGAACATAATGACATTATGTCCGAAATTGAGAGCACAAAGATTCTTGACGATGATTTGAGGGAATCAATACTGACTGCTATTGATTCCTTTGCAGAGGTAAACAATGGCTAACGCAAGAGAAATCCAAGGCCGCATGAAGTCCATTAAGGACACTATGAAGATTACTAACGCTATGTATATGGTGTCCTCCTCCAAGCTCCAAAAGGCCAAGCGCGATTTAAAAAATACGGAGCCGTACTTCTTTATGATTCAGGACTCCCTTGCCAAGATTCTTGACGCTGCACCGGAGGCAGGCAATGCCTTTTTTGACAAGCGTGAGGGCAAGCAGGGCAGAGCCCGCACAATCGGTTATCTGGTTATCACCGCAGACAAGGGATTAGCCGGCGCATATAACCACAATGTATTCAAGATGGCCGAGGAGCTGGCGGCTACAGAGGAGCAGGATATGCTTTTTGTTGTGGGTCAGATGGGTAGGCGCTATTTTGAAAAAAAGGATATTCCCATTGACATTCATTTCAATTATACCGCCCAAAATCCTACAATGAACAGAGCCAGACATATTGCAAAAAAGCTGACTCAGCTCTTTTTTGAAGAAAAGATAGATGAGCTCTATGTAATATATACTAGAATGGTCAATTCCATGACTGTAGAGACTGCCTCAAAAAAAATACTGCCCCTAAAGGCAGAAAAAATCAAGATGCAGGACAATTCTCTGGTGGACAGATACGATGATGCCAGCTTTATGCCCGATGCCGGCACCGTGTTCAACAAGATAGTACCGGATTATGTTACCGGATTCATTTACGGTGCGCTGGTGGAATCGTATTGCAGCGAGCACAACGCTCGAATGATGGCTATGCAGACTGCAACCGACAGCGCCACAACCATGCTTAATGACCTGTCCGTGGAGCATAATCGTGCAAGACAGGCGGCTATTACACAGGAGATAACCGAGGTTGTAGGTGGCGCCAAAGCAAAGAAGAAATAAAGGTGATTACAGTATGAGTTACGGAAGAATAGTACAGGTTATGGGCCCTGTAGTCGATGTAAAATTTGATGGTCAGCTTCCAAAAATCAAGGAGGCTATCGAGGTCCGGAATGAGGGCAAGCGTGCCGTTATGGAGGTGGCACAACATATCGGCGACGGTATTGTGCGTTGCATAATGCTGGCCGCATCCGAGGGCCTGTACAAGGATATGCAGGTTGAGGCCACCGGCAGCTCCATCAAGGTGCCCGTGGGCGAAAAGACCTTGGGCAGATTGTTCAATGTTGTGGGCGAGACCCTGGACGACCTGGAAAGCCTTAACAATGAGGAGCACTGGTCCATACATCGCAGACCTCCCTCATTTGAGGAGCAATCCTCCAAGGTGGAGATTCTGGAGACGGGAATCAAGGTTATTGACCTACTGACGCCATACCTGAAGGGTGGCAAGATAGGCCTTTTCGGCGGCGCAGGCGTAGGCAAAACCGTACTTATTCAGGAGCTTATTACCAATGTGGCAACCCAGCACGGCGGATATTCCATATTTACCGGCGTAGGTGAGCGTTCCCGTGAGGGCAACGACCTGTGGAACGAGATGAAGGAATCCGGTGTTATCAACAAAACTGCGCTGGTTTTCGGCCAAATGAATGAGCCGCCCGGAGCCCGTATGCGTGTTGCTGAAACCGGACTCACAATGGCGGAGTATTTTCGTGACAGGGAGCACCAGGATGTGCTGCTGTTTATTGACAATATATTCAGGTTTATCCAGGCAGGAAGCGAGGTGTCCGCATTGCTGGGCAGAATGCCCTCTGCCGTAGGCTATCAGCCCACATTGGCAACCGATGTTGGTGAACTGCAGGAGCGTATCACATCCACAAAAAACGGCTCCATTACTTCAGTTCAGGCAGTATATGTGCCTGCCGACGACCTTACCGACCCGGCTCCGGCAACCACATTTGCCCATTTGGACGCCACTACCGTTTTGTCCCGAAAGATTGTAGAAAAGGGTATATATCCGGCTGTTGACCCGCTGGAGTCCAATTCCCGTATTCTGGAGGCAGATGTTGTGGGCGAGGAGCATTACCAGGTTGCCCGCAAGGTGCAGGAATATCTCCAGAAGTATAAGGAGCTGCAGGACATAATTGCAATTCTTGGTATGGAGGAGTTGTCCGACGAGGACAAATTAGCCGTTTTCCGTGCCAGAAAAATAGAAAAATTCCTTTCCCAGCCGTTTCATGTTGCCGAGAACTTTACCGGACTCAAGGGCGTGTTTGTGCCGCTAAAGGAGTCCATCCGTGGCTTCAAGGCTATTGTTGACGGCGAGGTTGACGACCTGCCGGAGATGGCTTTCTTTAATGTGGGCACAATCGACGATGCTGTCGCAAAGGCAAAAACTCTGTAAAGAGGTGGCAGTATGAGTACTTTCAAGCTAAAGGTAATTGCGTCCAACAAGATATTTTTTGACGGGGATTGCAAGCAGGTGATTATTCCTGTTGCAGATGACGGACTTTGCGGCTTTTTGGCTAATCACGAAAACTGCGTTGCACCCATAGAGTTCGGCGAGATGGTGATTACCAAGCCGGATGACACAAAAATCGAGGCCTTTGTGGGCTCAGGCTTTTTGGAGTTTTTTGACAATGAGGCCAGTATCGTGTGTATATCCGCCGAGCTGCCGGAGGATATTGACCTCCGCCGTGCCCAGGAGGCAAAGGAGCGTGCTCAGGAGGAACTGCGACAACAGCATTCGGTGTATGAGCATCGGCAATTTGAGTTGGATATGGCTCGTGCTATGGAACGACTTAAAGTAAAAAACAGACATCAAATATAACATTTTATACCCTACGGAGGGCAATTTATGGCCAGAGCATTGCGTGATTTGATAGACAGAAGCAAAAAGAGAAGCACTGTTGACAACAGCGTAGATATTGTCAGCGACAAGCTCATACCTTTTACTTACGACGGCAACACTTTTTTTGTAGCAATAAAGGATGATGTGCTGATATTTGATGCCGATATGGTACAGATTTCTACTGTTAGCGTAGATGATTTGGCTGTGGCAGAGTCAGGCTTTTTTAAAAAGGTAAACGAGGTTGTTACCGCCAACACCAACCAGCGAATAGTCATGTATATCAACAAGGTCAAGGGAGTAGAAAAGCTGACATTTACCAGCCTTTTTGACGCTACATATATTTTTAGAAAAATGGTTAGGGTTTCCGGCCGTTCTTCGGAGGGTATTGAATCCATTGTTATCGAAAAGGGCACCGAGGTACTGCGTAGTTATACCAATACCAAGGCCAGGTTTATGAAGTCCATCGGCCAAGAGGATGTATCGGTGGAAAAGCGTGATGAACGCAATGACGACAAGAGCGAGCTTATATCAATTCTGTCCAGAATTGAGGACGGAATGGACGATGTTATCAACGACAATATCTGCCACGAAGGCGTGCAGTATGACGAAGCTAAGATAAAGAAAAGTATTGCGCTGCTTCAGGAATTGCAGGAAAAATACGGCACCCCGGAGAAATAAAGAATACCGGCCATGGGGCCGGTATTTTTAGTACTTATATGGCTCCTTTGGAGAAGAATTGAATTTGTCTATGACCACCTGGTAACGGTCATAGGCATTTTTTATCGACTCCT
>JAQXWS010000006.1 GCA_029225565.1 Eubacteriales bacterium | reverse complement strand
AATTTCTATAACAATTATCGTATTCAAACAAAAACAAAACTGACTCCGCTAGAAAAACGAAATCAGTTTGTTGCTTAAAATTTAATTATTTTACCATTGGTGGTCTTTTTTTGTGCTGTCTGCACAAGTTGGGGCAGTTCAATGCAAATGTCCTTTTATTTTTAATCCAATTTTTCAAAATTAGGATAGTACTTGAATACCACCTTGCCTATCAACTGGTCATCTCTGACATAATTGGTTGTGCTCCAAAAACGGGAATCCAGCGAATCGTTACGGTTGTCACCCAGCATAAAGTAACTATTCTCAGGCACCTCGTATGGGCCGTATGTACCGAACGGAACACAGGCGGTTACAAAGCTGTCGTCCAGCTGAATAGTCTGGCTCTTGTCCGGTGATGTAACATATACGATACCATCCACGATATTGACCGTTTCGCCCGGCAGACCGATAACGCGCTTTACAAAATATTCGTCCTCATTGTCGGGGAACTCAAATATGGCAATGTCGTATCTCTCCGGCTCGCCAAAGGTGTATGCTAAACGAGAAGCAATAAGCCTGTCCTTTGGGTCGATGGTATTAATCATAGAGCTGGTGGGAACAACAGCATTGGCGAACACAAGCGTCTTGAGCAATACTGCAAGCACCACAGCAATCACAATGGGATAACAAAACTCCAAGGTTTCTGCCAAAGGAGATTTTTTCTTAACAATAATATTGCCCTGGGAGTCAACGATATTACCCTTTTCGTCCTGGGACCAATCAAGAACTTCGCCGCATTTTTTGCAAACGAATTGTTCTTTATTCACCTTGATTCTTTTGCTGCCGCATTTTGTGCATTTCATAATACAATTCTTCCTTACTTAGTAAATTTGAGGATAACAACCTCGAAGGGACGCAGAGTCATATCAATCTTGTCGCCATAGGAATAGAGGGTATCGGTGTCCGGCGTGCTCTTGTTGTAAATACCAATGCACCTTTCGTCCTTCATATCCTCGGGGGTGTTCATCAGCTTGTTGAGAGTGAGAGTGAGGGGCGTCTTTTCCCTACTGGGGTTACGAAGGGCAATAATTCCCTCGCCGTTATCCGCCCAACTGATATAACCGTAAATATTGTTATCTACCGGGTCGCCGCCGATATAGGTTGCATTTTTCAAAATATGATAATTATCCTTTTGGAACTGCATTGATTGTGCCAACGAATCCCACTTGGAGTCATTCATCATACTGTGAGAAATGTAAATCTCGTTGAGAGCCTGCCCCCTGATTGCGCACCAATAAATATATTTTTCGAACTCCTCGTCAGAATACTTAATCTTGGCAGTATTGCCGTAAATCGGCTCGTGATTGTAGATAGCCTTGAGGGGGAACTGGAGCGCGCGTCTGCACAGGCAGTCAAAATATCTGCCGTCACGGTAAGTAAGCTCTGCCTCCACCTGGGGCTGGTCGTCATAATTGTCGGCAAAGCCGATGTCGTTACTGTTCTGGAGCCACATAGAATTCACCCACTGCAGCCACCAGGGCGAAACATTGACATAGCAGGTCATATTTATCCACATATCGGGCTTAGCCTCACGCAGGGTCTCAAATGCCGCAATCCACTTTTGCCACATATCGGTAACAAAATACATATCGTGATTGCCGCCTACTGCGTGGTCATGCTTTTCGTTTTGGCAGGGCTTCAGGCAGAAGCCGTCCAGCTTCCAGTAATCTATATCGTACTCCTTGCTGGTATTAACAAAAAACTCTGTTAGCTTGTCGATATATTTTGTTGAAGCGACGCATATATCCCTGCTTTCCTTATTCAAAAACGCGTTGCCCTTGCGCTGCATTCTCTTGGCGATTCTGTCGGTGCCGTTATAGCCGCCGCGAGGACCCAGCCAAATACCGAAGGTGCTGTCCATATCCTTGCAAAGCTTGGCAATATTTTTCATTCCGTTAGGGAACTTCTTGTTGAAAGACCAAAATCCGGCTTTTGTGTCCGGCCATCCGTCATCCACAGCATAGGAATCCAGCGCAGGAGCATTATGCTCAGCCAATTTGTCGTGTACTGTCCTGAATGAAGAAAGAATATTCTCCTCGGTAATATCACGCATATAATCATACCAGCTGTTGTACTGGAATCTAAGATTACAGTCGGTACTGATAAAATCAATATAGTCAAAAAATGCCTTTCTTACGCCGATGAGTGTGTTGTCAGCGGCACCGCCCATAACGGTAACAGGGCACTTGAACCCACCGCCTACATACTTGCCAACATAATATCTGATTCTGCCAAGGCCGTGAACAATCCTATTGTCCGTCGCAGGGAATTCGCAGCCGAAGAACAAACTATCCACATAAAACGGCTGGCCGAGAATAGTATGATACTCCGGAATCTCGCTGCCCTCCACAGGAGAAACGGAAAAATGAGTCTTTGAGTTAACAATGCCGATATTCTCCAAAACAATATAGTCAATGGCAGCACCGCCGTGCTGATTGACCACCAGCTGCTTGCAAATACTTTTGCCGTCATCGTGCACCCAATACATCATGGTAACGCTGACGCCCATATTCTCGTCAAAATCAAAGCAAAGCTTGCCCTCACGCCATGAACTGTCTGTAACAGGCAATCCCTTGGATGAAAACTCGCTTCCGTCAACAAAGTGGATAATGAACTCGCTGCCGTTGCCGTCCGGAACAAAGCTCATACCCGAGGCGGTGTTAAGTATCTGGCTGGCAACAAAATTGCCGTCGGTAATCTTGAACTCTCTCTTTAGAATTTGGCTTTCCAGTTTAAACATAAAAGACTCTTCCTTTTCTTCATTAATAAAACAGCCGTGGGTAACCCCTATCACCTTTCATTATACATATATATTATATATAATTCAACAACATTTTGTAAACATAAAAATAGAGTCGGAAAAAATCCGACTCCAATTTTTATTCCGAACGAAGTGCGTCGATAGGACTGAGCTGCGCCGCCTTTCTTGCAGGATAAATACCGAAGAACAGGCCCACACCGCTGGAGAACAGCAACGACAACGCTATCAGCCACCAGGTTATCTTGGGCGTAATGCCGATTATTGCACAGGCACCGAAGGCACCCGATACCCCCAGCACAACACCTATAAATCCTCCGATTAAACAAAGAATAACGGATTCCGTCAAAAACTGCATAGTTATAGCTGCTGTTTTTGCACCCAAGGACTTGCGGATACCTATTTCGCGGGTACGCTCGGTAACGGATACCAGCATAATATTCATAACTCCGATACCGCCGACAATCAGCGATATGGCACCAACGCCGGCAATAAATATGGTTAGCACATTCATAACTATATCAACAATCTCGATATAGCTTGCCATATTCTGGGAGGTATAAATACCTTTGGAATAATTGCTATGAACAGCCTTTAGGTAATTAACGGTGGCATTACCCACTGCGTCATAATCCGCACCCTCCTCGGCAATAACAAATACATTGCTGAGCAGAGCCTTGGTACCTGTTACCTGAGCCACGGTGGTACAAGGCATAAACAGAGCAATAGTGGGCTTGTCGGACTTGGACTTAAAAATAGACGAAAATCCGCCGGAGCCACCCAATGCGGAGGTAAGGCCGTCAACATTAGCAACGCCAACCACCTTTACTTTTATGGTCTTGCCGCTGGAGGTAACAGTAATAGTTTCGTTGGTAACATCCTTGTAGCCATAGACATCCTTGGCAGATTCAAGGCCCATTACGGCAATGGGGGCATTGGCCTCATATTCCTCGTCGGTAAAGAACCGACCGTACTCACAAGTGTTTGTCATAGCAAATTGAACATCGCTGTTGACACCTACCAGCATTGCCGTAACTTCGGTGGCGGTCTTGTCAACCACCCCCTGGCCAAAGCCCATCAGCATCGGTGAGCAACGCTCAACACCATTAACCTTATTCTTAATATTAGCAACATCATCAAGAGTGATATAGTCGCCTTCGCTTGCCTGGGCAGTATCAACAGACACCAAAACAGCGTTGGAGCCCATATCCTCAATAAGGCTGACAATATAATCCCTGACGCCTGTACCGGCGCCCACAATGATGATTACCGAGGTTATGCCGATGATGATACCCAGCATTGTCAGCAATGAACGCATCCAATTAGCCTTTATGCACTTTATTGCAATTTTTAGACTCTCTGATATATTCACAAAAATACCTCTATATTACTTCTTTGTTGAGGCAGCCTTGGCAACTGACTTTTCTACCACTTTGACCTTGAAAGTATCTTCCTCATAATCATTGGCGGGAGTGGCAACAATCCTGTCGCCGACCTTAATGCCGCCGGTAACCTGGTAAGCTGTATCCGAGGTAGCGGCAGTTGTGATGGCTGTCTTGGTGACAGTGCCCTCCTCCTCGTTGTACAGATATACGTATGTGCCGTCCTTTTCTCTCACGATTGATTCGATAGGAACACAGGTTACACCCTCGAATGAGCCGGTAATAATCTCCACATCGGCATTGAATCCCACAATAATATTGCTGTCCGGCTCGTCAACCGATATGGTGCATTTTACACCGGCACCGGAATCGGTCAATGATGACAGACCGCTGACGCCGGCCATAGTGCCCACCGAATCAACAATGGAATTATTGGAGCTGCCTGTTGCTGTCGGTGCAATGGTCTCAACCTTGCCGGTGTACTGACCATAGGCAGTTGTAATTGATACCGGCATACCCACCTTGACCTTGTGTACATCGTACTCTCCAAGAGATACATTGACCACCATTGCGTCCATATTCTCTACCTTAAGGCCTATTGTTGCAAGATTGGTCTGCTCTCCGTCAGCAACATTGCACTCGGTTACTACACCATCAAAGGCAGCCTTCCATCCGGCGCCCAATGTCTGCTGAGATTCCAAAAGAACATCCAAAGTCTTTTTTGAGGTGTTCATAACAGCTCGTTGAGAATTAACAATGGACTTGTCGGCAGATACCGACAAAACCTCACGCTCTGCATAGAGTGCCGCCAGCTGAAGCTCGGCAGCAGTCTGCTGTGCGGTATCGGTATTTTCCATACCGGCAGCAATGCCTCTCCAGTCAACAGCCCTAACGGCAGTTTCTATCATATCTACGGCAACGCCGCTATCGATAATCAGCTTTGTTTCGTCAACCAATCCCTTTTGGATAGCAATGGCAATTGCATCACCGCAGGCATTGGCAATAGCATCGGAAGAGAATACTCCGTTGGAAATTTGCTCTGACACAGTGACTGTAATAGTCTCCAACAAAGTGTTCATAGTCTCAATATCCTCGGTCAGCTGGGTCAATGTGTCCATAATACCGGTTAATGCATCGGAAATCTCGGCCAAGGAATTCTGCACATCCCCTGATGGGATACTGATGCCGGCGGTGGTTGTTGTGTCGTCGTCAGGGTCGCCGTCTGCATTTCTGACAGACATAGAGGCTGTACCTGCAGATTTTTTTGCCAATGAAGTGTTGTTTGCAACAGTAGTAGTAGCGGCGGATGAAGTCGCTTTCTTTAGCTTAGCCAGCTTCTTTTCTAATACCGGAATTTGCTTATCTACATGCTTCAGCTTCTGTTCGGCAGATTTTTGTGACTTGACAGACTCATTGTACGCCTCCTTGGCAGTAACATAAGTGGTCTGCATATCTGCAACCTGGGCATCCAAATCGGCAGTATCAAAGGTAACCAGGGTATCGCCCTCCTTTACCTTGTCCCCCACCTTAACAAACACCTCTTTTACGGTGGCTACGGAGGCAACCTTGTACTCCCTCGAAGTACCGGCGCTTACCTCACCGGAAACATTGATGCTCTCCACAATATCCTGGGTGGAAATTGTGTTGAGAGTAACCTGTTCGCCGCTATTATTCTGCTTAACTACAATTACGGATGTTACAATAACAGCCACAACCAGTACTAAGCAAATAGGCAAAATATACTTTTTCTTTTTTGTTTTTCTTACAGTTGCCATAATTAAACCTCATAATCTATTATAGCCAAAGTATAATTTCTCTCTGTATAATTGTCAATAACCATTCGTAATATTTATATAAAATTAACAATTTTTTCCGGCATCTAATGCCAGCTTTCCAATATCACGCCTGTAATGAGCGTTGTCAAAATGTATCTTTTCAACACCTGCATACGCCTTGTCCAATGCCTGCTGCAGGTCGTCACCGAGGGCGGTAACCCCCAATACTCGTCCGCCGGAAGTAACCAGTTTTTCGCCGTCCAGCTTGGTACCGGCATGATATACCGTAACCCCGTCAAGATTTCCGTCAGTCAGACCGGTAATCTCCAGTCCCTTGGGATATGACTTAGGGTAGCCCGGAGAAGCCATAATAACACAGGCGCAGGCTCTGTCGTCCCACTGAATATCCAGGTCGGCAAGAGTCCCGTCATTAATTGCTTCAAAAATATCCATAATATCTGTCTTGAGTCTGGGCAGTACAACCTGGGTCTCGGGGTCACCGAATCTGCAGTTGTACTCAATCACCTTGGGTCCCTTGGGTGTAATCATAAGACCAAAGTACAAGCAGCCCTTAAATGTTCTGCCCTCAGCATTCATTGCGTTGATAGTGGGCATAAAAATTGTGTCCATACACTCCTGAGCAATTTCCTGTGTGTAATACGGATTGGGAGAAACTGTGCCCATACCGCCTGTATTAAGACCCTTGTTGCCGTCCAGGGCGCGCTTATGGTCCATGGAGGTAACCATCGGCTTTACACACTTGCCGTCGGTAAATGCAAGAACAGAAACCTCGGGACCGGTAAGAAATTCCTCTACAACAACATTATTTCCGGAATCGCCGAAAATCTTGTCCTCCATAATTTCCTTAACTCCGGCAATGGCGTCCTCCAGGGTTTCCGGAATGATGACACCCTTGCCCAGCGCAAGGCCGTCGGCCTTGATTACGGTGGGAAACTCATTTTCTGCCTTGATGTAATCTATGACATTGTTTACATTATCGAACACTCTATACTTTGCAGTAGGAATATTATACTTTTGCATAAGGTCCTTTGAAAAAACCTTGGAGCCCTCAATAACAGCGGCATTTGCCCTGGGGCCGAATGTGGCGAAGCCCTCTTCATTCAAGGCGTCCACCATACCCAGTACCAACGGGTCGTCGGGAGCTACTACAACAAAGTCAGCCTTAATCTCCTTTGCCAGATTAACAACGCCGTCAATATCGGTGGCAGCCACATCAAAACACTCTGCGTCGTAAGATATGCCGCCGTTACCGGGACAGCAAGCAATATAATCAACTTTGGGTGACTCCTTAATTTTTTTAATCAATGCGTGTTCACGACCGCCGCCGCCTACAACCAATACTCTCATAACACTCTCCAAAATAATATACTACTTGTTTTTGTTAACAATTCTGGTATCTTCCTCACCGGTTGCAAGGTCGATATATCTGGTAAACAGGGACACCTTGTTGTCCTCGTCGAGATTGTTCCATATCATCTGGGTGAACTCGTCAATAGTCATATCGTCAATAGCAACGGGAGTCGGCTCGCCCTCAAATGACGGAATTGGATTGCCATCGCACTTGTAGGTATGAATAAAGTGGCCGAGACCCCCCTCTGCCGGATACTCAAAGAAGTATCTGAGGCATTGCGGCTTGCCCATATTTGACTTTAGTATGGACATATTGTAATCGCCGTTAGCCTTGACCACTGCGGAAATTCGGGGAGTATAATTTGGTTCATCAGGTTCAAACTCTCTGGTCAGCAGTGCGTGACGGTAGCAATGACCGTCTGCCATAAAATCATAAATGGTATCTGTCTGGTCGCCGTTGGTAACAATGGTAACATCATTCAGCTTCAGTACAGGGTTGTAAATGATAAGGCTGGGGTCCTCCATCTTTGACTCATCAAAAGCCTTTGTACGAATACCGCCGCGGTCATTCTCCTCAAAAATTCTGTTGCGGGAATTAACCGACCTACCCATAATGAAGTATGCGATTACCGCCTTTTTTCCGTCCTTGGATTTGCCGACTACAATACCTCTGCCGGGATATGAGTTGGTGTTAAGCTCTGTTGCAAGTGATTTAATCTCCATACTGTATATCTCCAAAAATTATAATATTTCTGTTTTGTTGCCAACAATTTTTATTCTGCCCTGGCAAAACAGGGACACAGCCTTGGGCAATATCTCCCACTCTGCCTGGCGCATAACTCGATACTGCAAAATATCCTCGTTGTCACCATCCTCAACAGGCACAGCCTTTTGGAGGATGATGGCGCCGCCGTCTGTAATCTCGTTGACAAAATGTGCAGTAGCGCCGGTAACCTTTACGCCGCTGTTGAGCACTGCTGTGTGCACCCTCTTGCCGTAAAATCCGTCGCCGCAAAACAGCGGTATAAGGCTGGGGTGGATATTGATAATTCTGTTTTTGTACCGAGCAATCAAATCCTCGCCCAATATTGACAAAAAACCTGCCAGCACAATGAGGTCAATGTTCTTTCCCTCCAGCTGGTCCAAAATTGCGCGGTCATACTCCTGCTTTGTGCCGTATGCCTTGCGGCTGACTACAGCACTGGGAATACCGGCCTGCTCTGCTCTCTTGAGGGCATAGGCATCCTCGTTGGAGGCAAGGACAAAGGTAATTTTTCCGTTCTTGATTTCGCCCCTGTTTTGAGCATCAATCAGAGCCTGCAAATTTGTTCCTCCGCCGGATACGAATACTGCAATGTTTAGCATAGCTCTACTCCCTTTTCGCCGGCCTTAACCTCGCCGATAACCGCAGCCTGCTCGCCGGCAGCGTTGAGAATCCTAACCGCACGGTCTGCCTTGTCGGCATCCACGGCAATGACAAGTCCGGTACCCATATTGAAGGTGTTGTACATATCCCTCTCGGGAATGTTACCGGTAGCCTGAATAAGGTCAAATATAGGAAGCTTGAAGCACTTGTCCTTTTCTATAACAGCCAGCGTATCGTCGTTAAGCATACGAGGTACATTCTCGTAAAATCCGCCGCCTGTGATATGGCTGATAGCATTGACTCTGACCTCGTCCATCAGCGCAAGCAGCGGCTTGACATAAATACGAGTGGGAGTCAAAAGCTCCTCGCCGAGAGTTTTGCCAAGCTCGTCATAATGCACCGCGATAGTGTCGGAGTTAATGTCAAACACCTTTCTTACCAGTGAAAATCCGTTGCTGTGCACACCGGAAGAGGCAACGCCAATCAGTGCATTACCGGGTGCAAGATGCTCGCCGGATACCAGCTTGTCCTTTTCGCCGATGCCTACGGTAAAGCCCGCAAGGTCGTACTCGTCAACGGGCATAAGACCCGGGTGCTCGGCAGTTTCGCCGCCCACAAGAGCGCATCCGGACTGAACACAACCCTCTGCAACGCCCTTTACAATCTGCTCTATCTTTTGGGGATAGTTTTTGCCGCAAGCAATATAGTCCAAAAAGAACAGAGGCTTTGCACCGCTGCAAGCAACATCGTTAACGCACATGGCAACACAATCAATACCGATTGTATCGTGCTTGTCCATAAGGAATGCCAGCTTTACCTTTGTGCCGACGCCGTCGGTTCCGGAAACCAGCACAGGATTCTTATACTCATTTGCCGCCAGCTCAAACATACCGCCAAAGCCGCCGATGCCGCCCATAACGCCCGGAATGTTGGTGCGCTTGACATGGGATTTTATAAGCTCTACTGACTCATATCCGGCAGTTACATCAACGCCTGCCGCTGCATAGCTATCGCTAAAACTCTTTTCCATAACAATATACCTCGCTGTGAAAATTTATATTTCTTTTAGTTTTTCCTGCAAAGCGGCGTCCTTTTGGATTACCTGCTCTGCCATATCCTGACGCATTGCTATGAGCTTGCTCTGCAAGTCGCTGTCGCCCACTGCCAAAATCTCTGCTGCAAGGATTGCCGCGTTCTTTGCCGCATTTACTCCCACCGTGGCAACCGGAATGCCCGGTGGCATCATTACCGTAGCCAGCATAGCGTCCATACCGTCCAGCACCTTGGCTGAGCATGGAATACCGATAACAGGGATTGTGGTGCCGGCAGCCAAAACGCCGCCAAGATGAGCAGCCATACCCGCTGCCGCTATGATAACGCCAAATCCGTTGCCCATAGCGTTCTTGCTGAAGTCGTGTGCCTGCTCCGGTGTTCTGTGAGCAGACATAACCCTAACCTCGGTATCAATTCCCAATTCCTTGAGCTGCTTGATGGCAGGTGTAACGATTGGCAAATCGCTGTCTGAGCCCATAATGATTGCAACCTTTTTCATTTTGCGTCCTCCAATGCCTATATATTTATAATATTATAACTTAAAGAACAAACCAATGCAAGGAAAATAGAAAAAAAGAGCACAAAATTGTACTCTTCTTTATCTACCCAATATGAAATTGTTGCCGTAATACCAATAATCCTCGGGCAATGTATCCTTTAGCTCCCTGCTGTAGATGGCGTAATCGATAGCATTGACCACACCGTCCTTGTTAATATCATAACCTAACAACGGCACAACACCGTATTCCACATCTTGGTCTTCCACCTTGACCATAATGGTAACATCGTTGCCGTATTGATTATTGAACTTCAGATAGCAATACCTGTTGCCGTAGGTGTTAACAGTCCAGGAGCCGTCGGCACCAACGGGATATTGCCTATCCTCAACGGTAATATACGCAGCCGGGTTAGGAATCTCCCTGTCATAGGTGCCGTACCACGAATTGGCAACACAGCACTTGCCGGTAATATGCAATGCATTTGTGGGTACAAAATCCTCCTTGTATCCGATACCGCAGCACACACAATAGTTAAGGGTATAGCCGTCCTCGTCCACGGTAGGCTCAACCACCTTTGTGGCATATCCGTGAGTAACGCTGACAACAAAATGAGCCTCCGCTTCGTCTATTCTGATGACAGCGTCATTGCTTCCGCAGATAAAGGGGGCAGTATTCTGGGTGTCAATATAACTCATTGCGGTATTGTTATAGAACCCATCGGTGTAATATGTGTCATAGCTAAAGCCGTTGTCAAATGTAATGTTCAGCGCAACGCCGCCAAGCATATCACTTGTAATGTCGAAATGGCGATAATCGCCCATATCCCTGCTGTCGGTAGCCACAACCGATACTGTGCCCGAGGCCGTTACGGCAGAAATCTTGTCCGGCAAAACATAGAGATTGTAGTCGCCGGCTGAATACACCGAGCTAACATAAACCGTATATCTGACTCCCGATTTAAGCTCGGCGCTGATACAGAAATTACGGTCAGCCTGCGATATATCATCATCCTCTGCCACAAGCCGAGCGCCGTCATACACCTTGCCGGAAACATCGGTGTCACCGGTAGTGTAGATATTGTACAGCGAATCGCTGTCGGGAGTGAAGTAATAAACAAATTCCCTGTCCATATTGTCGTCGGTAAAGGTGCCTCCATACTCTACCCCGCACTCAATATCCACGCCGGTGTAGGTAAAATAGAGAATATCGTTGGCCTCTGCGTAGTCCATTGCAGGCGAGCCCTCATATACGCACATGGACACATCCGAAAGCATGGTTTCTGCATCCTGGTAGCCGTAAAAACCTGTATCTCCAGCAGCATAAACAGGCATACTCAACATAGTCAACGCAGTACAGTTTTGAAAAGCGTATTGACCGAAAGTCACGCGGGATTCCATGGACTGATACTTAACCTCCGCCAAAGATATGCAGTCCCTAAAGGCGTAAGAGCCCACCTTTGTCACAGAATACGGAAGCTCAACAGCAGTCAGACTGCGGCAATTATCAAAAGCGTAATTGCCGATAGTTTTTAGCGAGGATGGCAAGGTAATATCCGTCAATTCCTTGCATCCGTAAAAGGCATAATTGCCGATGCTTTTAAGCCCAAAGCCAAAAGAGATTTTTTCGAGGCCTCTGATACAGCTGAAGGCATATTTGCCGATACTCTCCACACCGGAGGCTATCTGCACGTCGGCGGCCTCCAACTGATAAAACATATATGAGCCCACAGAGGTAACTCCCTCCTGTACAACAATCCTTTGTATCATATTGGTGGGCCAATCATACCAGGGCAGGGACTGACTGGAATAGTAAAATTCCGGTGTCTTGCCGGTGCCGGAAATAATCAGCGTTTTGGTAGAAAACAGGTACTCGTAATAAGTACCCGTATTGCCCAATTTGGTGGGCTCTATGTCACCGGTAGGTATGCCGGCAAAAGCCGTGCCGCAAGAAAAAATGGCAGAACACATAACGACCACTGCCAAAACATTGCATAACAGTCGCTTCATTCTACCACTCCCTTGCTAACATAATTAATTTAATTATACCATAAATCAGCAATTATTACAACACCAACGAATCCAGGTAATGCTGTAATTCGTCAAGCTTGGATTTGTCCAGAGCCTTTGTATCCCTTAGAGGATTGGGCATACCCAAATTGTCATACTTAAAAAATCCCATAGTATGAAAACCTAAAAGCTCATATTTTTCAAATTTAAAGCCGGATACCAGTCGGGCATATTCTTCTATATCCCGGGCAGTATCGTTTATGCCGGGGACTATGACCGTACGCAGCCACAATCTTTTGTTTTGGCTGCTGCAATACCGACCAACATCCATAAATCGGTCGAACTCGCCTCCGGTGTATTTTTTGTAATCCCGGGGATTATGGAACTTAATATCCAAAATCACCATATCGGCATTGTCGATAGCTTGTTTTACGCTATCGGTAAGAGGCACGCTGCCGGAGGTATCCAGGCAATAGCCAATACCGTCATCCCGCAACAACGGATATATCTCGTTGATAAAATCCGCATTCAGCAACGGCTCGCCGCCGGAAAATGTAACACCGCCGCCGTTCTTGAAATAAGGCTTGTATCGTCTTGCCTTTTCGTACACCTGGCGAGGCGTCATATCCTTGTCGGACTTGTGCCAGGTATCGGGATTGTGACAATAGGCGCACCGCAGCGGACAGCCTGTAAAAAACACATCAAATCTTATACCCTCGCCATCAAGCGCGGCCAGGGATTCAAAGGAATGAATGTTAGCCATAGCCCCCTCCTTTCAAAAGAATACGGGTGGCTGTTACACCACCCGATGGATACTACATTGCCTGATGGAATGTACGAGCAATTACCTCTTCCTGCTTGTCGCGTGTAAGCTTGTTAAAATTAACAGCGTATCCGGAAACACGAATTGTAAGTGACGGATAAAGAGTTGGGTCCTCCATAGCGGCAATCAGCTTTTCTCTGTTAAGGACATTGACATTGAGGTGATGTGCGTCCTGCTGGAAGTAACCGTCCAGCATGGTTGTAAGGTGGTCAATTCTGTCGTCCTCATCCTTGCCTAAAGCGTCAGGAGTAATGCTGAATGTGTTGGAAATACCATCCTGACAACAAGCATAATTCAGCTTAGCTACAGAATTAAGGGAAGCAAGCGCGCCGTCCTCGTCCCTGCCGTGCATTGGGTTTGCTCCGGGAGCAAAAGGCTCTCCTGCCTTTCTGCCGTCGGGAGTTGCACCTGTCTTGCGACCGTACATTACATTGGAGGTGATGGTGAGAATTGACAGAGTATGCTTTGCTCCACGGTATGCAGGTGTCTTGCAAAGCTCCTTGTAAAAGAACTCGATAAGGTCCTTGCCAATAAGGTCAACACGGTCGTCGTCGTTGCCGTACTTGGGGAATTTACCCTTTACATCAAAATCAACGATAATGCCTCTCTCGTCCTTGATGGGAGTAACCTTTGCGTACTTGATGGCGGACAGTGAGTCAACCGCTACCGAAAATCCGGACACGCCGAATGCCATAAGTCTCTCAACATCTGTATCGTGCAGGGACATCATAAGTCTCTCGTATGCGTACTTGTCGTGCATATAGTGGATGATATTCATTGTGTTGACATAGAGTCTTGCCATCCACTTGAGGTAATGTCTGTATGCGGCATAAACCTCATCATAATCAAGAACTTCCTCATCAAAGGACTTGCCTTCCGGAGCAATCTGTACACCCTCATTCTCGTCCTTGCCGCCGTTGAGTGCCATAAGAAGAATTTTTGCAAGATTGCAACGAGCGCCGAAGAACTGCATCTGCTTGCCCATTTTCATAGCTGATACACAGCAGGCAATAGCGTAGTCATCGCCATACATTCTTCTCATTACATCATCATTTTCGTACTGAATGGAATCCGTATCAATAGATACCTTTGCGCAGAAGTCCTTAAAGCCCTGGGGAAGATGCTCCGACCAAAGAACGGTGATATTAGGCTCTGCCGAAGAGCCAAGGTTGTAGAGGGTCTGCAGAATACGGAAGCTGGTCTTGGATACCATGTGCTTGCCCTCGCCTGTAACGCCTGCAAGTGCAACGGTAACCCATACCGGATCGCCGGCAAACAAGTCGTTATACTCCGGTGTACGCAGATGACGAACCAGTCTGAGCTTGATAACAAGGTCGTCAATAAGCTCCTGAGCCTGAGACTCGGTGAGTGTGCCCTCGTCAAGATCCCTCTGGATATAAATATCAAGAAATTCTGCAATTCTGCCGATTGAGTTAGCTGCGCCGTTTTGCTCCTTGATAGCACCGAGGTAGCCGAAATACAACCATTGAATTGCTTCCTTTGCATTTGTTGCCGGCTTTGAAATATCATAGCCGTAGCGAAGAGCAAGACCCTTAAGCTGATTCATAAAGTCAAGCTGCTTTGACA
>JAQXWS010000005.1 GCA_029225565.1 Eubacteriales bacterium | reverse complement strand
GGAGATTATTCCAACCTTATGACTGTACCGCGCCCCGGCCACAGCGACTACCCGGCTTATGTAAAGTACGGTGGCTGCAACGATATTCGCGGCGGAGGCCATTTTAGCGGCAGATTGACAGCGCCATTGGTTTTTGCAGGTGCTGTGGCAAAGCAAATATTGGCAGAAAAGGGTGTTTATGTCGGTGCTCATATAAAGCAGATTGGTTCTGTATATGACGACGGATTTGACTGCAACGCGGTCACCAAAGAGCAAATTGACCAATTGACCTCCTTGGGGTTTGCTTTGATAAATAAGGACAAGGAAGAGGCTATGAGAGCCCTGATTGAGTCCTACCGAATGGCACAGGACAGTATCGGCGGTGTGATTGAGTGTGCCGCTATCGGTATGCCGGTGGGTGTCGGTGGCAATATGTTCGATACTGTTGAGAGCACTTTGGCATCTATTTTGTACGGTATCCCGGCAGTAAAGGGTGTTCAGTTCGGGTTGGGCTTTGGCTTTGCCGACAAAAATGCCGGCGCAGTAAATGACGGATATTGTATCAAGGACGGCAAGGTTTCGTTGATTAGCAACAATAACGGCGGCGTATTGGGTGGAATGACCACGGGCGCTCCCGTTATCGTGTCCGTTGCCATCAAGCCTACGCCCTCTATTTCCCAGCAGCAGCGCAGCGTCAACCTCCAAACCATGGAGGATACTACGCTGACTGTCAACGGTCGTCACGACCCTTGCATAGTGCCAAGGGCAGTTCCTGTTGTAGAAGCTGCTGTGGCATTGGGCCTGCTGGATTTAATGATGTAAGAGGACAGAAAATAATGGATTTGTTAGAGCTTAGGGAGCAGATAGACGAAATTGATAATCAATTGATTCCTCTTTTGCTCCAAAGAATGAATATATCAAAGAGCGTTGCCGAGTATAAATATAAAAACGGCATTCCCGTGCTTAATGCACAGAGAGAGCAAGAAATATTGGATAATGTTGCCTTGCGTTGCGCAGACCAGGGCGATGCGATCAAGACTGTGTTTTCTGCAATTATGGATACCAGCAGAGCAATTCAGCACAAGATTATCGGCGGCGGTAAGGCGCTGCGCCAAGATGTTGCCAATGCAATTCATTACGAAAAGCTGACTGCAAACGGTGAGCCAATCGCCTGCCAGGGTGTTGACGGCGCCTACAGCGGTCAGGCAGGCAAAGCCTTGTTTCCGGATTCGCCCATATCTTTTTACAGGCAGTTTGAGGATGTGTTTGAGGCTGTTAACCAGAGCAAGGCAAAGTTTGGCATCATTCCGGTAGAAAATTCTACTGCCGGCTCTGTTCACGAGGCTTATGACCTGATTATGAAATACAGGTTTTATGTGGTTGGTGCCTATGACCTTAGGATTGACCATTGCCTGTGCGCTAAGCCGGATACCGAATATGAGGATATTGATGATGTATATTCTCACCCCCAGGCCTTGTCCCAGTGCAATCTTTTCCTAAAAAGCTTTGATTTTACCGGTGTAAACTATACTAATACCGCCGCTGCGGCAAAATATGTTGCCAATAGTGACAAAAACAATATTGCAGCAATATGCTCCGAGAGCGCGGCAAAAAAATACGGCCTAAAGGTGCTAAAGCGGGACATACAGAATGTTACGAATAACAAAACCCGTTTTATCGTAATATCTAAGGAATTGGTTATTGACGACGATGCAAACAAGATTTCCTTGATATTTTCTGCACCACACAGAACAGGCTCCCTGTATCGTGTGCTGGGCAGATTTTCCATGACGGGACTTAATCTTACAAAGCTGGAGTCAAGACCGGTTGCCAACGGTGAGTTTGACTATTTCTTTTATGCGGATATTCTGGGCAGCGTAAATGATGAGTCCACTCTGGATTTGCTGTGCGCTCTCAGTGACGAACTGACGGAGTTCACATTCCTCGGTAATTACCACGAGGAAAACTAATAATTTATGAGGTGATACGATGAAGAGCACCAAGCGACATCGTACAAATTTCATATCGTTTATCATAGTGGTGATTACTGTGGGATTGCTTATCCTACTGGGCATAATGCTCTATAATCATGTCAAGCTGGAGACCAGATTTGACACCATCATCAACTGGTTCACAAAGATAGATAATTCAGTGGCACAGCTGGACACAAATTTGGAAATTATACTTTGCATATTCGCGCTGTATATAGCCAAATGCCAGCTGCCGATACCATTGAGCTTTCTTTGTGTTATATCGGGCATGGTGTTCCCATTGGCTCAGGCATTGGTGCTTAATGTGGTGTTCATATTCTTTTTCTTCTCGGTAAAGTATGTTGAGGGCACCTTCCTTGGAGGAGGCTGGACGGGTATGATACTCAACATCAAGCAGATGCGATTTGTTAGGGATTGGATTCATTTTAAGGGTAACGGCAATCCGTATATCCTTTGTGTTACCCGTGTTATACCGCTTATTCCGTTGGGTATGGTATCAAAGTATTACGGCTCCATGCGTTATGATTTTTTGTATTATTCTATTTTGAGTATGGTGGGCTTTGCGCCGCGGTTATATATTTATACAAAATTGGGTGCTGCATGGACTAACCCGTTCTCCACTACATTTATTACATGGATGATGATTTTGGTGGCATTTACAGGAGCAACAAGTCTTGTGTTCAATATCTTTTACGGAGTGCGTTCACGCCAAATGACACAGACCCTGCTCATATATAGCGAAAAAGAAAAATACAGAATTGTTTTATAGAAAAGGGGTAAAAAAATGAAAGTTAAAGAGTTAATTAACGCCTTAAAAAACGGTGATTTCAATGCTAATCTCAAGGCTGTTTATGTTACAGATGATGCTGTGAAGTCGCAGATTCCACGTTATGTTGAGACGCTTAACGACTTTGGCGAATTGTATGGCTGGGATAGGGATGTAAGCATTATGTCCGCACCCGGCAGAACAGAGGTTTGCGGTAACCATACCGACCACAATAACGGCAAGGTGCTGGCTGCCTCCATCAATCTTGATGCAATTGCAGTTGTCAGCAAGGCCGACGGCGACACTATCAGAGTTAAGTCAAAGGGCCACAGAATGAATGTGGTTGACCTTAATGACCTGACTCCGGACGAAAGCAAATTCGGCGATTCAACTGCTCTTGTTCAGGGCGTTGCAGCGGGTATTAAGAATTTGGGCTACAATATCGGCGCCTTCGACGCTTGTACCACCAGTGATGTTATGGGCGGCTCGGGATTATCGTCCTCCGCCGCATTTGAGGTACTGCTGGGCTCAATTTTTTCATACGCCTTCAATTACGGCAAGATTAGTGCGGTGGATATTGCCAAGGTTGCACAGTACAGCGAGAATGTATTCTTTGGTAAGCCCTGCGGTCTTCTGGACCAGATGGCGTCATCCGTAGGCTCATTTGTTACTATTGATTTTGAGTCCACCGAGAATCCTGTTATCAAGAAGATTGATTTTGATTTTTCCAAATCAGGCCACTCCCTTTGTATTGTGGATACCGGCGGCAATCACTCCGACCTTACAGACGACTATGCCGCTGTCAGGGGCGAGATGGAGGCCGTTGCCAAGGCTATGGGCAAGTCCGTGCTCAGAGAGACTACATACGAGGATTTTATGGCCAATCTGCCAAAAATCACTCAGCAGGTTAATGATAGGGCTATTCTGCGGGCTATTCATTTTTATTACGAAAATATGAGAGTGGACAATGCTATTGCCGCCCTTGAGAACAATGATTTCGAGGCATTTAAGGAGATTATCATTGACTCCGGCAATTCTTCGTATATGCTCAACCAGAATGTTTATTCCCCAAAGAATCCAACGGAGCAAAAGCTGTCGCTGGCGTTGGCTATCAGCAAGGAGCTGTTGGCAGGCAAGGGCGCTTGGCGTGTTCACGGCGGCGGATTCGCCGGTACAATTCAGGCATTTGTACCTAACGATATGTTGAACGATTACAAGTCCGTAATTGAGGGAGTTTTCGGCGACGGAAGCTGTCATGTGTTGATTATCAGACCCGTTGGCGGTACCCAGGTGTTGTAATACGCAGTAATAAAAGAGGCAGAATATATGAAATTCATTTTTATAATAAATCCCTTTGCCGGTAATGACGACAAGGTTAAGATGCTGTCCAGAATCAAGTCAACATTCAGACGATTGGATGACGATATGATTTTGGAGGAAACTCATGCTCCCGGCGACGCAAAAGTAATTGCAAAAAAATACAGCGGAATTTATGGCGACAAGTGCGTCATTGTTTCCTGCGGAGGCGACGGCACCGTCCACGAGATTGCAAATGGTCTTGCAGGTACCGACACGCCCCTTATGGTGTTGCCGCTGGGCACCGGTAACGACTTTGCAAAAAAGCTTTATGGCACAAAGACCATTAATGTCGAGAATGTAATAAAGGCCTTTGGATTTTATAACGGCAATATAAAATACGATATAAAGCCCATTGATTTGATTGACTACAATGGCGAGAAGTGTATCAATGTTATGTCATTCGGCGTTGATACCCTTGTTGCAATGACCGGAAAAAATATTGCAACAAAGTATCCGTTCTTGGGACATCAGGCGTACAATATTGCTATTGCGCCGGTGTTGTCTAAGCCTTTGCATTATACAATTAGTTTTGAATTGAATTGCTACGACCCGGAGACAAGACAGGAGTACACTCTTAGCGAAAACAACAAGGATTATGCCCTTATGGCAATATGCAATGCCAGTTATTACGGCGGCGGATTTTGTCCGGCACCAAACAGCCTTTTGGATGACGGATTGTTGGATTTGGCTATGTTTGACGGTATGTCCTTGGCAAGGGCAGTTCCTTTGATTGCCAAGTATTCTGGCGGCAAGGTCAACCAGGACAACTGCGATATTTGTACCAACGCATACATAACCTCAGGCAGGATATGGATGGAGGATGGCAGCAGTCTTCCGGGCAACTGCGACGGCGAGAGCTTCAACTACAGCGAGGTCAATTTTAAGGTTGAGCACAAGGCACTTAAGCTCTGCGTAGCAAGATACTAAAATATACATATTGTAATATACAAAAAAGACGCTCTGATTTTGAGAGCGTCTTTTTTGCTTTGTTATTCATTGTCGATGGACGGATACATCCTGCGATACAGACTGTTAATGTGCCTAAAGTAGTCGGTGTCTATACTGTCAATAGTATCTTTTGTTGTTCTGAATTGCCAGTTCTTTTCTGCTACACCGGGGGTGTTCATTCTGGCATCGGAGCCGAATCCGCACATATCCTGCAGAGCTATGATTGCCACATTGGACGCGCTCTGCCATACTGCTTCGGTAATTGCTCTGCAGGAGCGTGAGTAGTAACCGCCTTCGCCCCAGTTGTCACCCTCAAAGTGACAGTATTCCAGCGCGAATTCCCGTTCCTTTGCAGTAGCCTCCCACAGCCACCCCAGTATGGTGTTGTTGTCGTGAGTACCTACGTAATTAATACTGTTTTTTTCTGCATTATGGGGCAAGTGTGAGGAGTCGCCGTTAGGGTCAAATCCGAATTGAGCCACCTTCATTCCGGGAAAGCCGGTGTCCTCCAGCAGCTGTACTACATCCTCCCCGAATACGCCCAAATCCTCGGCTATGATTGGTGCGTCTTTTCCGAATTTGCGGAATACGGCGTCGAACAAATCCATGCCCGGACCCTCAATCCATTGGCCCACCTTAGCGGTGTCACTGTCGGCGGGGACTGCCCAGTATGATGCGAATGCACGGAAGTGGTCGATTCGCACGGTGTCGTATATGCTTAGCGCATGACCCAGTCTGGTAAGCCACCAGCTGTAGCCGTCGTTTTTCATAGCAGACCAGTCGTATATCGGGTTGCCCCAAAGCTGTCCGTCCTCGCTGAAATAATCGGGAGGAACACCTGCCACTTTTTCTACTTTTAGGGTTTTTTCGTCAATTAGGAACATAGGCATATTTGACCACACATCCACGCTGTCCATAGCTACATATATTGGCATATCACCGATGATTGCAATGCCTTTGCTGTTGGCATATTCCTTCAATTCCTGCCATTGCTTGTAAAAGATGAATTGTACGAATTTCCAAAAAGCAGCGCTTTCTTCGTAGTCAAAAATATTTTTTATGCACTCAAAGTAGTGAGCGTGGTTATCCCTCCACTCCCACCAGGGCTTGCCGCCCTCCGATTCCTTAACAGCCATATATACGGCGTAATCTGTCAGCCAAGGATTGGATATTTCAAATTCCTTGATTTCCTTTGCGATATTGTCATTGATGTTGAAAAATGCTTTTTTCAGCAAATTCAGTCTGTTCTCTTTTGCAAAGTCGTAGTCGGCTGTGTACGGAGTGCCGTCATAAATATTGCTCCTTATATCCTGCTTGCCGATAAGCCCCATATCCGCAAGACCTCTTGGGTCAATAAAAATGTAGTTGCCTGCAAATGCGGATGTTGAGCAGTATGGTGAGCCTGAGCCGTCGATGGGACATAGGGGAAGCACCTGCCAGTATGTGAATCCCATCTCGGCAAGTTTGTCCACAAAATGACGGGCGTTTTCGTCAAACACGCCCACTCCGTAGGGTGAAGGCAGGGAGCTGATATGCAGCAATGCGCCCGCGCCTCTCTTTTTTAACATATATTTCACCTCGCCAAATAATCTATAAAATAATATCACTTTGTACAAAAAAAATCAACTCTGTTGCAAAGTACACAAATATTTTTTTATTTATTAATAATATTTATAATATTTAATATTGAATAAGTAAAAGATATTTGGTATAATCTTTTAGAATCAGTATTGGTGGAGGTGTGCCTGTGGCTGTTGAGATAAAAAGAGTTTCACCGCAAGAGCTGGAGAAGCAAAAAGAATTTACCGTCAAGACTCGCAATTTGCTGGCAGAACGCTATGACAGTAAGCCATTGGCATGTGTAGTCACATACGGCTGTCAGCAAAATGTGGCAGACAGCGAGCATATCAAGGGTATGCTGGAGGAGATGGGCTACGGCTTCACCGACAACAGGCTGGAAGCAAAACTTGTTATATTCAACACCTGCGCTGTTCGTGAGCATGCCGAGGACAGGGTGTTCGGCAATGTGGGCGCACTAAAAAAATACAAGCTTGCCAACCCTGATGTGATTATTGCCTTGTGCGGCTGTATGATGCAGCAAAAGCACATTGCCGCCAAAATCAAGGAATCCTTTGCCTTTGTTGATTTGGTGTTCGGTACCCATGTGTTGCATCGGGTTCCGGAGTTAGTATATACAGCGCTCACCCGCCGCAAGAGAGTGTTCGAGCTGCCTGATATGGACGGCGTAATTGCAGAGGGTGTTCCTGTCAAGCGTGACAATGACCGCAAGGCGTGGATTCCCATTATGTACGGGTGCAACAATTTTTGCTCATACTGCATTGTGCCCTATGTGAGAGGCAGGGAGCGCAGCCGACTGGTAGATGATGTTGTTGCCGAATTTGAACAGCTTGTTGCCGACGGCTACAAGGAGATTACCTTGCTGGGGCAGAATGTTAATTCCTACGGCAAGGACCTTGAGCCCCGTGTAACATTTGCGCAGCTGCTCAGGTTACTCAACGATTTGCCCGGCGATTTTAGGATTCGGTTTATGACCTCCCACCCAAAGGATTGCACCAAAGAGCTGTTGGACACCATGGCGCAATGCGACAAGGTTGCTACTCACCTACATCTCCCGTTCCAAAGCGGTAATAACCGTGTGCTCAGAGCAATGAACAGAGGCTATACCAGAGAGCATTATATGGAGCTGATAAATTACGCAAAGGATTTGATGGGGGACGAGCTTTCTATTACCAGCGATATTATTGTCGGCTTTCCGGGAGAAACCTATGAGGAATTTCAGGACACATTGTCCCTGGTTAAGGAACTGGGCGCCACCAGCCTATTTACATTCATTTATTCTCCGCGATTAGGCACACCCGCTGCCAAGATGGAGGACCCAATCCCATACGAAGAAAAGTCCAAGTGGATGCGACAGCTGTTGGCAGCGCAGGAAGAAATATCGGCGCAGCAGATGGCACTCCACAAGGACAAGGTGTTCAAGTGCTTTGTATTCGGTAAGGGCAAAACAGGGGATAATTATCTTGCCGCAAGAACTGATGGCAATTTGATTATAGAATTTGAGGGTGACGAGGGGCTCGTCGGCACCTTCCAAAATATTAAAGTAACGGAGCCACTCACCTACATTATGATGGGCGAGATAGAAAGGAATTAGATTATGAGTTTAGAATCAGCACTCAGAGAGCTTGGCAGGGAGATTCAGGCTGACCCAAGATTTGCAGCGCTTCAGACAGCAGCAAAGGCAAACGACGGTGACGAGGCACTTCAGCAGCAGATGCAGGAGATGCAGCTTATCACACTAAAGTATCAGCAGGAGGCAGAAAAGGGCGAGGAGTCTTCTCAAGAGCGTATCGCAGAGCTTCAGGCTGAGTACCAGGACCTTTACACAAAGATTATGGAAGGCGAGAATATGAAAAATTATTCTGCCGCTGCAGCAGAGATGGAGCAGATGGCTCAGTACATCAGCGGTATGATCGGCCTTTTCTTTGATGGTCAGGACCCTGCAACCTGTGAGCTTCCGGCAGAGAATTGCACACATGATTGCTGCACTTGCGGCGGCTGCCACTAATTAAGCTTTAAAA
Source organism: Eubacteriales bacterium (assembly GCA_029225565.1). Taxonomy (GTDB): domain Bacteria; phylum Bacillota; class Clostridia; order Oscillospirales; family Acutalibacteraceae; genus Eubacterium_R. The sequence goes on along the minus strand of JAQXWS010000005.1, from coordinate 22,423 downwards.
ATATGAAAGGACGGTGAGAACGATGGCAAAAAAGGGCGAACTTTCACCAATGATGAAGCAATATTTTGATGTTAAGAAGGATTATCCGGGCGTGCTGTTGTTCTTCCGTCTCGGCGATTTTTATGAGATGTTTTTTGACGATGCCAAGGTTGCGTCCGAGGAGCTGGATTTGGTACTGACCGGCAGGGATTGCGGTCAGGACGAGAGAGCACCGATGTGCGGTGTTCCGTTTCACAGCGCCGACAGCTATATTGCCAAGCTGGTATCCAGAGGATATAAGGTAGCAATCTGCGAGCAGGTGGAGGACCCTGCCACCGCCAAGGGTATTGTCAAGAGGGATGTCATAAGAATCATCACTCCCGGTACTGTAATTGAGAACGGCATTTTGGACGACGGAGTCAACAACTATCTCTGCGCCATCTGCCGACAGGACAACGATACGGGCATTTGCTTTGCCGATATTTCTACCGGCCAGTTCCATGTTACCGCTATCGGCAAGGACGACACGGAAGAAAAGATTATCAACCAGTTGTCCACCTACGCACCCAAGGAGATTTTGGTCAACACAGGCGCGGCCGCATTTGACAAGGTGCAGAGATTTGCGTCGGACAGGCTGGAGGTCAATGCCGAAGTGCTGGAGGACCATTGCTTTGACTTTAACAACGCTACCGATGTTATCCTCCAGACAATGAAAAGGGAGGAGATCAGTTCCCTGGGTCTGGGTCACAGCAAGGTGGCTGTTTGTGCATTGGGCGCAGTAATATCATATCTCAAAAAGAACAGAAAGACAGACGAGCTTGAGGCCCCCAGCGAAATTGATTACTTTGACGACGGCGAGTATATGGCGCTGGATATTAGTGCCAGACGCAATTTGGAGCTGACTCGCTCCATGATGACCGGGGACAAAAAGCATTCTTTGCTGTGGATTATGGACCGCACCAAAACCGCTATGGGCAAGCGTATGCTCCGTTCTTGGATAGAGAAGCCGCTTATCAATGTGGCACAGATTACCAAGAGGCAGAATGCAGTAGGCGCTCTGGTTGACGAGACAATGATGCGTGACGAGATTCGTCTGGCGCTGGTGGGAATCAATGACATAGAACGGCTTATGAGCCGTATCGCCTACGGTACTGCCAACGCAAAGGAGCTTCGTTCACTTGCGGCTACTATTGAGCATCTGCCGGCTATCAAGTCAGCCTTTGCCGATACCAATACAGCAATGCTGAGAGCTGTCAATAACGGCATTGACTTGCTACAGGATGTTCGGGAATTAATTGACAGTGCCATTGTTGACAGTCCGCCGTTTTCTGTCAGAGAGGGCGGCATGATCAGACAGGGCTTTAATGCCGAGATTGATGAACTCAACGGAATTATCAATGACGGCGCAAGCGTGCTGACTGCTATCGAGACCAGAGAAAAGGAACGAACAGGTATTCCCAAACTCCGTGTTTCCTACAACAAGGTGTTCGGCTATTTTATTGAGGTTACCAATTCCTACAAGGATATGGTGCCCGACACATACATACGCAAGCAAACACTTACCAATTGCGAGCGCTATATTACCCAAGAGCTTAAGGAACTTGAGGGCAAGGTAATCGGCGCAAAGGATAGAGTTGTTGCGCTGGAATACGAGGTGTTCAATTCTATCAGACAGCAGGTTGCCGGTGAGGTGGAGCGTATTCAGTCCACAGCTAAGGCACTTGCTACTCTTGACGCACTTGCTTCCTTGGCTCAGGTTGCCTTTGATAACAACTACTGTTGTCCGCAGATTACCACCGACGGCGTAATCGACATTAAGGACGGCAGACACCCGGTGGTGGAGGCTCTGCTTGACGGCGCCCCGTTTGTACCAAATGATACAATGCTGGACAATGGGGACAACAAGTGCTCCATTATTACCGGCCCAAATATGGCAGGTAAGTCCACATATATGCGCCAGACGGCCCTCATTACATTGCTGGCACAGGTTGGCTCGTTCGTTCCGGCAAGCAGCGCCAGAATATCCGTTGTGGACGCAATATTCACCCGTGTGGGCGCATCGGATGACCTTGCCACAGGCCAGTCCACCTTTATGGTAGAGATGAACGAGGTTTCTACTATATTGAAGAATGCTACCGCCGATTCCCTGATAATACTGGACGAGATAGGCAGAGGCACATCCACATTTGACGGTATGAGCATTGCCAGAGCCGTGCTGGAATATGTGGTAAAAAAGATTGGCGCAAAGACGCTTTTTGCTACCCATTACCACGAACTTACTGCTATGGAGGGATTGCTAAAGGGTATCAACAATTATTCTATCGCCGTTAAAAAAAGAGGCGACGACATTACCTTTTTGCGTAGGATTGTCCACGGCGGTGCCGACCAAAGCTTTGGTATTGAGGTTGCAAAGCTGGCAGGTTTGCCCGCAGGCGTAATCAGCCGAGCAAAGGTGATACTCAAGGATTTGGAAGCAAATAAGATAGATATTGAGTTTAAAGCAGAGGACGCCGTGGATGAGGAGGAAATACAGGAGGACATTCAGTATAATTTCCGTACAAGGTCCACAGATGATATGGTAGAGCTGCTCAAGGCAATTGATGTCAACACTCTGACTCCCATTGAGGCAATGCAGACTCTATACGATTTGAAGAAAAAGGCAGAGGAATTGTCCTGATATAATTTCAATTTGTTGCGAAAGGAAGTGATACAATGCCGGAGATTAATGTGCTCCCAAAAGAAGTCTATCAGTTGATTGCAGCCGGAGAGGTCGTTGAGCGACCGTCATCCGTTGTAAAAGAGATGATAGAAAATTCTATTGACGCCGGTGCAAGCAGCATCACCGTAGAGATAAAAAACGGTGGCTCAACCTATATTCGCATTACCGACGACGGCTGCGGTATATCCCGTGACCAAGTCAAAAAGGTATTTGTATCACATGCCACCAGCAAGATTAAAGTTAGCGACGATTTGGATTCAATCGCCACCTTGGGCTTTAGAGGCGAGGCAATGGCCTCCATATCCGCAGTAGCAAGAGTGGAGCTGCTTACCAGAGCGCAGGGAGAGAACATCGGCACTCGGTACGAGATTGCCGGAGGCCAGGAGATTGACCTTAGCGACGCAGGCTGTCCCCGGGGTACTACCATAGTGGTGAGGGATATTTTTTTCAACACCCCGGCTCGTATGAAGTTTTTAAAAAAAGATGTTACCGAGGGCAATGCCGTTGCAGGTATTGTGGATCGTATGGCAATCAGTCACCCGGAGATTTCGTTCAGATTTATTCGCGACGGCAAGCAGATGCTGGTTACCTCGGGCAATAATGATTTAAAGGATACTATTTACTCCGTATATGGCAGGGAATTTTCTTCCTCCCTGATAGATGTGGATTACAGCATCAACAATATGCGGGTATCCGGATATGTAACAAAGCCGTCTGCCGGCAGAAAAAGCAGAGCTATGCAGTTCTTCTTTATCAATTCCAGATTGGTCAAGTCACAGACTGCCATGGCTGCGCTGGAGCAGGCGTTTCGCAATTCGATTATGGTGGGGCACTTCCCCGGTTGTGTGCTGAATATTGAGTGTGATTCATCCTTTGTGGATGTTAATGTTCACCCTGCAAAGATTGAGGTTAGATTCGCCAATGAGAAGCCTGTTTTTGAGCTTATATATTATGGCGTAAAAAATGCTATAGAAATGGGGGACACCCCAAGAGAGGCTGTTATCAGCCAAAAGCCCATGCAGACCACAGTAACCGGCAAGCTTGATTTCTTCTCCAAGGAAGAAGAAAAGCCGAAGCAGATGGAATTCAAGCAAAGGGTGGACCCGGAGACCTTTTGGCAGGTGGCTGCCCCTAAGAAGGAATATAAGGTTATCTCACCCCGTCAACCGAAAGAAAATAAGGCTGCAGACGCCCCGTCAAGCCCTGCCGGCGAAACTCACAATTATGTGCCGGATTCAAAGCCTGTCGAAGCGCCTGTGCTTAACAGTCAGCAGGACGACAAGGAAGTAATTATTCCCGATTTTAGGCTGGTGGGACAGGCTTTCAATACATATATCATCATCGAGATGGATAGTGATATATATTTTATAGACAAGCATGCTGCTCACGAGCGTATGAATTTTGAGCGACTCAAGGACAGCAAAATATCACAGCAGATTCTGTTAGAGCCTGTAAGTGTCAGGTTATCGCCCGAGGAGTACAATGCCGTGTGTGACAATTTGGATTTGTATGCACAGTGCGGATTTCTGGTGGAGGACTTTGGCTCGGACACAGTGCTGGTGCGTGAGTGTCCGTCCATACTTAACGGACAGGATGTTAAGTCCCTTATTTACGAGACGGCAGCCAAGCTGATGTCCGGCAAGACAGATATTACCCCTGAGCAGATGGACTGGATATATCACTCCACCGCCTGTCGCTCAGCAGTCAAGGCAGGGGATACTACCACACCTCAGGAGCAGGAGCTGTTTGTCAAGAAATTACTCAGTATGCCCAATATCAGGTATTGCCCCCATGGCAGACCTGTTATGATAAAGATGACTAAGTACGAGATAGAAAAACAGTTTGGCAGAATTCAGTAGTATGGACAGAACTAAGATAATTTGTGTAGTAGGAGCAACGGCATCCGGCAAGACAGGACTTGGCGTAGCTATTGCCAAGGCAATCGGAGGAGAAGTAATTTCTGCCGACTCCATGCAGGTGTATAAGGGTATGCCAATCGCAACAGCAGCCGCAACGGCCGATGAAAAGCAAGGGATACCCCACCATTTGGTAGAATGTCTTGAACCTGAGCACAGCTTTTCGGTAGCCGATTTTGTAAGGTGCGCCGGTGAGCTGATAGATGGGATTACCCGCAGGGGCAATGTTCCGGTGATTGTGGGGGGCACAGGCTTGTTTGTGGACAGTCTGGTGCGCAATATCCAATTTGCGGATGTGGGTGAGGATAACACCCTTCGCAAGGAACTTGAGCAGCTTAGCACGGACGAGCTGTACAGCAGATTGTGTCGGGTTGACCCGGAGGCTGCACACGACATACACCCTAATAACAAAAAGAGGGTTATCCGTGGGCTGGAGTTATATTATTCAGGTACCAGCAAGACCCAACAGAATATGCAATCCTGTATCAATCCCAGTCCCTATGACGCGCTGTATATAGGCATTGGCTACGATGACCGGCAAAAATTGTATGACAGAATTAATCTTAGAGTTAACAGAATGTTGGATGCCGGTATTCTTAAAGAAGCCGAGGCCATGCGCAGCAAAACCTCTGCCACATCTTCTCAGGCCATTGGCCATAAGGAATTGTACCCGTATTTGGATGGCGAAATATCGCTGGAGCAGGCAGTTGATAATTTAAAAAAAGGAACTCGCCATTATGCCAAGCGTCAGTTGACTTGGTTCAGGCGGAACGAAAATATACACTGGCTCTATGCCGACAGAATGTCGGAGCAGGAGCTGATAGATACAGCTGTGGAGCTGTGTCGCCAACATATAGGATAGTTAGGAGGGAGTCCAATATGAAGAATATGCGTAGGAACGATGTTGCCATATTTATTGCAATATTTTTGGTAGTGGCGTATGTATTCTATGAGTGTTATTCTGTTACTCATATTGAACTCGTTACCGAGACTGCTCTTCCCACAACTGTGTATGAGCAGGTGGATGCTCAGGCGCTGGTGGTCAGGCAGGAGCATATTATCGACAATGCCGATGACGGCGTTACCGTAGCCTCCAACGAAAACGGAGCAAAAATTAAGGTTGGCGGTAATGTGGGTATGGTATTCGATTCCCAAAAGAGTGCCAGCAATTACTCCAAGTATGTTGAGGCAAGGGACAGGTTGGAATACTATGAGGACCTGCGTGCCCGTTCTGTAGGTCAGGCTGCCAATGTTGAGTCCATTAATGATGATATTCACCGACAGGTAAATGATTATATACGCAGCCTGAATACAAACAAAGATATTGATGATGCCGCAGACGCCCTCAACGGCAGTCTGGTTAAGCGACAGCTGATTATCGGCGAGAAGATAGATTTTTCTGCCATTATCAGCGACCTTCAGCAAAAGACGGACAAGTACTCCTCATACCCACCGACCGGGTATATCAGCACATCGGAGTCAGGCGTATTCAGCACTTATGCCGACGGATACGAAAGCATTTTGGATTATGATAATATTGAGGATGTTACTGCAAAGCAGGTTAATTCTGCAATAAAAAAAATAGACAAAAATAGTGCCAAGTCAACCAAGCACCTTGGAAAGTTGGTTACAGCATACAACTGGTATATGGTGACTGTGGTTGACAGCGAGTGCGTCAAGTCTTTGGCCGATGGCGACAAAATAGAAATTGCACTCAAGGACAACGACACCACCATCAAAATGACTATCGTCAAGGGTGCCGAACCCGATATGGGTGTCGAAAAAACAGTCCTGGTACTAAAAAGTAATGATATGAATGCTCAGTACGCAATGCTGCGCAAGGTCGATGTGTCTATCAGATACCGCAGCTACACCGGAATCAAGGTGCCCGTCGAGGCTTTGCATGTTAAGGATAACAAAAAGGGTGTCTATGCACTTGTGTCCAGTCAGGTTAGGTTCAGAGAGGCTGATGTACTCTATAGCGACAAGGACTATGTACTGCTGTCCTTTGACCCTGACAACAGTGACGGCATACGCCTTTATGACAAAATAATAGTGCAAGGAAAGGAGCTTGAGGATGGAAAGGTTTATACCTGATGAGGGCAGAATACAGTCCACCATTGATAATTACAAGCGTGTCAGGAATGATGTTTTTGAGGCCGCCGTCAAGGCCGGCCGTGACCCAAAGGATGTTCGGCTGATGTGTGTTACCAAGACGGTCGAGGCAGAGTATATCAATCCTGTTTTGGATTTGGGAGCCGACCTGATTGGCGAAAACCGTGTTCAGGAATATATGGGCAAAAAGGACGCACTTCACCTGGATGGTGTAGAAAAGCATATTATCGGTCACCTACAGACTAATAAAGTAAAATATATAGTCGGTGATGTGGATATGATAGAGTCCGTGGATTCTGTCAAGCTTGCCAAGGAAATAAGCAAGGAATCTGTCAAGCGAGATGTCACCACCAATGTGCTGGTTGAGGTCAATGTGGGCAAGGAGGATTCCAAAAGCGGCATATACATTGAGCAGCTGGAGGAACTGCTGGCACAGATTTCCGTTCTGGAAGGAATTAGGGTAAAGGGACTTATGACCATCCCGCCGATATGTGAGGATATAACCCAAGTACGCAAATATTTTGAGCAGATGCACAGAGCATTTGTTGATATGGGAGCAAAGGGTATGCCGAATATAGATATGGATATTCTTTCCATGGGTATGAGTGGCGACTATGAGGCTGCCGTACTCGAGGGTTCAAATATAGTAAGAGTCGGCTCTGCAATTTTCGGAGCCAGAAAATATTTTTAGCAAAAGAGGGAGTATATTATGGGAATTTTTGATAAGGTAAAAGAGATAATTGCCGATAGCGATAATGACGATTTTGACGAATACTATGACGAGGCTAATTCCTTTAGCTCCGGAATATCCAGGAAGGAGCGCCACTCATCCCCTGTAATTGAGCGTCCGGAACGCTATGACCGTGAGGAAAAGGTGGAGCGACCTGTACGCAGACAGAAGAGCGACAAGGTAGTGAATATTCACACAACTGCGCAGCTGCAGGTGGTATTGGTTAAGCCCGAGCGCTATGAGGAGGCTGCAGCCATTGCCGATAACCTTAACGAAAAGAGGACTGTAGTTCTAAATTTAGAGAGTACAAATCGTGACGTTGCTCGCAGACTTCTTGACTTTTTGTCAGGTGTAGCCTATGCAAACAATGGCCAAATCAAGCGCGTTGCAAATTCTACATATATCATCACACCGTACAATGTTGATGTTATGGGCGACCTTATTGATGAGCTTGAGAACAACGGTATGTTTATGTAATGACAAAAAGGGAGGAGATTATATATGATTAGTTCACAGGGACTTAAGGAAAAGCAATTTGCTGTAGAGCCTAACGGATACAGCATCAAGGAGGTAGATGCAGTCATCGCCGAGGCAGCTGCTACAATTGATGCATACGCTGTTGAGAGCGAGGACCTTTATCACAAGATGGAGGTTCTTGCAGCCAAGATTGAAGAATACAGAGAAGAGGAGGACTCCATTAAGTCCGCCTTGATTACCGCCCAAAAAATGGCAGACAAGATTACAAAGGAGTCAAGCGAGACAGCCGCCGCCCTTATTACCGGCAGTGAGGCTACTGCAAAGGCAACTGTTGAGGACGCCAACGCAAAGGCGGAAAAGATTGTTAGCGAGGCAAGAGAGTATGCAGCCAAGCTTATCAGCGAAAAAACAGAGGAAGCAAACAAAATTCTCTCCGATGCCCGAGAAAAGGCAAATGAGGCTATCAATTCCTCCAAGATTATATCCAAGGATGTATTGGACCAGGCAAAAGCTATTTCCGATGACCTTATCAACAAGTCAAAGGAGGAGCAGGAGGCATACAGTCTTTTGACCGATACTATTAAGAATGATGCACTCCGTTTTATCAACCAGCTCAAGGCTCTGTACACAAAGCAGCTTGAGGTGCTGGAATCAGCCAATCTTGAGGCCAGCCGTGAGGCAGAAATTGAAGAGCAAAGAGTTGACTCCGCACAGGAAGAAATAGATTCTCTCATCAGCGAGATTGACGAGATGGAGCAGGCAATTCCGGAGGAAATCCCGGTTGCCGATGACGATGCTGAAGAAGAGCCTGCAGCAGAAGATATTCAAGATACTGTTCTGCCGACAGAGGATGCGCCGGAGGAAGAGCCTGAGGAGAATGTTGAGTTCGTCTTTGAAGAAACCGATATTGAGCCGGAAAAAGAGGAAGACCCGGCGCCGATAGAGATTATCGACGACGAGCCTGCCGACCCAATGGAGGCTGTGGAGGCTTTTTCTACCGACGAGATTACTCCTATTCCCAATTCTTCTGTATATATCCCCGAGATTAACGAAGACGCCCAGATGGAGGACGCATCATTATTTGACAATGGGGAGCAACCCTTTGAGTCCTACTTCAACATAAAGCGCGAGGACGACCCCAGCGACAGGACAGAGACCATCTCCCTCGTTCCGCCGGATAGTGATGATGATGACGATGAGGAACCTAAGTTCAAGGGCTTTTTTAAGAAAAAGAAGTAAATTAGACTTTTACATACAAACTAATTTAAGGAGCAAAAGTTAATGGATTACAACGAAACACTTAATTTACCAAAGACAGAATTTCCTATGAGGGCGTCATTGCCCCAAAGGGAGCCGGAATTCCTGAAGAGATGGATGGAGAACGACCAATATGCCGCATTGATGAAGCACAATGAGGGCAAGCCGTTGTTCGTACTTCACGATGGCCCTCCTTACGCAAATGGCGATATTCATATCGGCCACGCACTAAATAAGACCCTCAAGGATTTTATTGTAAGATATAAGAATATGACCGGCTATCAGTCACCCTATGTACCCGGTTGGGATACTCACGGTCTGCCCACAGAGCTTGCCGCAAGAAAGAAGGCAGGTATCACAGCAGAGAGTAATATTTCCGACCTGGAGCTCCGTAAGATTTGCCGCGATACAGCCCTGGGATTTGTTGATGTACAGCGTGAGAGCTTCAAGCGTATGGGCGTTATCGGCGAGTGGGATAATCCGTATATTACCCTGCAAAAAGAGTTTGAGCAGGAGCAGATTAAGGTATTTGCTTCTATGGCATCAAAGGGATATATCTACAAGGGACTCAAGCCTGTATATTGGTGTGCTGACTGCAACACCGCTTTGGCAGAGGCAGAGATTGAGTATGCCGAGGACCCATGCCATTCTATTTATGTAAAATTTAAGGTTACCGACGATATGGGCAAGCTTGCTGCTCTGGGTGCCGACCTTGACAAGACATATTTTGTTATCTGGACCACAACCACCTGGACATTGCCTGCAAATGTGGCAATTTGTGTTGGACCTAACTATGAGTATTCCTTGCTTAAGGCTAACGGCGAGTATTATGTAATGGCTACAGACCTTGCGCCGGTTGCTATGGAGGATGCGGGTATTACCGATTACGAGACAGTTGGTATTATCAGAGGCAGCGAGCTGGAGTATATGAAGACAGCTCACCCATTTATTGACAGAACATCACTTGTTATCGTGGGCGACCATGTTACTCTTGAGAGTGGTACCGGTTGTGTACACACTGCTCCCGGTCACGGTGTTGACGACTTCATTGTATGCAAAAAGTATAAGGAGATTCCGATTGTTGTTCCTGTGGACGACAAGGGCATTCTTACCGAGGAGGCAGGTCAGTTTGCCGGTCTGTCAACCGAGGACGCAAACAAACCCATTGCACAGCATCTTGAGGAGATTGGCGCACTGTTTGCTCTCAAGAAGATTAAGCACCAGTATCCACATTGCTGGAGATGTCACAAGCCGGTAATCTTCCGTGCTACCAGCCAGTGGTTCTGCTCTGTTGATGATTTTAAGGACGCAGCAGTAAAGGCGGCAGAGGATGTCAAGTGGTATCCCGAATGGGGCAAGGACAGACTGCAATCAATGGTTGTTGAGCGTGCAGACTGGTGTATCTCACGCCAAAGAAAATGGGGTGTTCCCATTCCTGTTGTATATTGCCAGGAGTGCGGTAAGGAGATTATCGACGACGGTGTTATGAGCAAGGTATCCGACATTTTCGGTCAAGAGGGCTCCGACGCCTGGTATGCACATGATGCAGAGTACTTTGTTCCTGAGGGATTCAAGTGTCCTCACTGCGGCAGCAGCAATGGATTTGAAAAAGAAAAGGATATTATGGATGTATGGTTTGACTCAGGTTCATCCCATGCAGCTGTTTGTAAGAACAGACCGTACCTTAATTGGCCTGCCGATGTGTATCTTGAGGGCGCTGACCAATATCGTGGTTGGTTCCAGTCATCATTGCTGACATCTGTTGCAGGTGGTAACGGCGCACCGTACAGGCAGATTATCACCCACGGCTGGACTGTTGACGGCGAGGGCAGAAAGATGAGTAAATCTCTGGGCAACGGTATTGCTCCCCAGGAGGTAATTGACAAGTACGGTGCAGACATACTCCGTCTTTGGGTTGCTTCTGCTGATTATCATGCCGATATTCGTATCAGTCCGGAGATTCTCAAGCAAATTTCCGACAACTATCGCAAAATCAGAAATACAGCCAGATATTGCCTTGGCAATCTTTATGATTTTGACCCTGACAAGGATATGGTACCCAATGAGGAATTGGAGGAGCTTGACAAGTACGCTCTTATGAAGCTTGACCAAGTTATTGCTACAGCTCGCAAGGGCTATGACGAGTATGAGTACCATACAACTGCTCATGCGCTGCACAACTTCTGTGTTGTTGATATGAGTAATTTCTATTTTGATGTGCTGAAGAACAGGCTTTATACCTCTGCTCCCGCATCAAAGTCAAGGCGTGCGGCACAGACAGTACTCTACAAGGTATTGGATGCCCTCACCCTTGTGCTGACTCCTATTCTTGCATTCACCTGCGACGAGATTTGGAGAGAGATGAAACATGATTCCTCCAGGAATCCCGAGTCCCCGTTGTTCAACGATATTCCTGATGCGGGATATATTGATATTGACCGTGACTTTATCGCAAAGTGGGATAGAATCCACGAGGTAAGAACCGATGTCCAAAAGGCTCTTGAGCTTGCCCGCAAGGACAAGATAATCGGCAAGCCGTTGGAGGCAAAGGTAATTCTCCACGCCGACGGCGAGCTGGCAGAGTTCCTTAATGCCGAACTTGACGCACTGCCGGAAATCTTTATTACATCAGCTGTGGAGATTGCTGACGGAAAGGGCGAGGTTGACGGTGATGTCAGTGGACTTTCCGTATCAATCAGCAAGGCAGAGGGCGAAAAGTGCGAGCGTTGCTGGAAGTTTTCTGATACAGTTGGCTGCAATTCTCAGCATCCAACCCTTTGTAAGGAATGTGCTGACACAATGTCAGAGCTATAATATCAAAAAGGGCGACAAAATATCGCCCTTTTGACATTACTGTTGGTGATTTATGCATAGACTTAAACATATTTTCTGCAGCATTATGATTGTCTTAATTGTTGCTTTTGACCGGATAACTAAATACTTGGCTACAAAGTATCTCGCCGATGGCACTGTTGCCGATTTTATTCCCGGTGTGGTACAGCTGCGTTATGCCCGCAATACCGGTATGGCATTTTCTATGCTTTCGGGAGCCAGGTGGCTGTTTGTGGCGCTGACTGTTGTTGTGTGTGTAGGAGTGTTGGTTTACTTGTTCTCTGACAAATGCAGGAGCCTGTGGCTTTACTGGTCATTAGGCGTTGTTGTGAGTGGAGGTATAGGTAATCTTATTGACCGTGCATTGTACGGATATGTTGTGGATTTTTTTGAGCCAATATTCATCGACTTTGCCATATTCAATATTGCCGATTGCGCCGTAACCTGTGGGGCAGTGGTGCTGATTGGATATTTGGTTGTGGATATTTTTCGCAAAAAAGGTGACGACAATGGCTGATGTGTTTACCTATTATGTGGACGATGACGGCGTAGGAACCAGAGTTGACCGATTTTTGGTAGATAATATGGAGGGCTACACCCGTTCGTCGCTACAGCGATTGCTGGACGAGGGCAATGTGCTTGTGGGCAATTCGCCTGTTGCAAAGAATTACAAATGCAAGCAGGGTGATGTGATTTCCGTCTCTGTTCCCGATGCTAAGCCGCTGGATTTGGAGGCACAGAATATCCCTTTGGATATTGTATATGAGGACAATGACCTGCTGGTTGTAAATAAGCAAAAAGGTATGGTTGTACACCCTGCCAACGGGAATCCGGACGGTACCTTGGTTAACGCCCTTATGTATCATTGCGGAGATTCGCTGTCGGGTATTAACGGTATCATTCGTCCCGGTATAGTGCACCGCATCGACAAGGATACATCAGGACTGCTGATAGTTGCAAAAAACGATGCGGCTCATGTGGGTTTGGCACAGCAAATCAAAGACCATTCCTTTACCCGGGCATACGAGGCTGTGGTGTACGGTAATGTAAAGGAAGATGAGGGCACCGTCAACCTGCCCATCGGCCGTAACCCCAAGGACAGAAAAAAGATGGCAGTTGTTAAAGCCAACTCAAAGCCTGCCGTAACTCATTATCAGGTGTTGGAGCGATTTGGCGATTTTACTCATATTCGTTGTGTTCTGGAGACGGGGCGAACTCATCAAATCAGGGTTCACATGGCATATATCGGTCATCCTGTGGCAGGGGACGGAGTCTATGGCCCACGCAAGGTTATCACAGAGCTGGAGGGTCAATGCCTCCATGCAAAGCAGATTGGATTTGTGCATCCAATTACCAACAAATACTTGGAATTTGACAGCGAGTTGCCGGATTATTTTACCAAATTCATTTCCAAGATAAGGAAATAATCGAGGTGTTTATGGAAAGAACATTTGAAAATTGGTTAGTTGTATCGGATATTGACGGTACGCTGAATAATAAATTTAGAAAATTGCCACGCCGTAACTACCGGGCAATAAAGGAATTTACAGACCGTGGCGGAAACTTTACTTTAGCCTCCGGCAGGCTCAAAAGCAGCCTGGAACGCAATTATAACCGTATTACTCCAAATCAGCCTGCCATTGTTCTTAACGGCGCCGGTATATATGATTTTAATGAAGAAAAGATGATATGGCGCAACACCATCGGCCCAAAGGGCAGGGATTTTGTAAGGTATATTTGTCACGAATTCGACGATATATTCAAGAGTGTTGACATTGGCGTGTATTTTGACGATTATGTATATATTGTCAAGAGTGGCTTGCTTTCTGCCAGTACCATGTATTTTGACAAGGCAAGGCACGAATATGTAAAATCTGTTGACGATATTCCCGAAGAGGGCTGGATGAAGGTTATTTTTTGGTCCAATGTTGTCACAATTAATAAGCTTAAGGAAGTTATTGACAGATTGGAAAATCCCGATGCCAACTTTATGTCTTCTTCAATCCTAACCCTGGAGATGCTCCAAAAGGATACTCACAAGGGTGTAGGTATTATGAAGCTTGCCGATATGTTAGGGATAGAAAAGTCCCATGTGGCTGCTATCGGCGATTATTACAACGACTGGGATATGCTCAAGACAGTCGGTCTGCCTGCCTGTGCCGGCCAAGCCCCAAGTGCTATACACAAGATATGCTCCTTTGAGGCCTGCCATTGCAACAAAGGATGCGTAGCCGATTTACTGGAGTATATTATGTCCGGCAAGGCCGACGAGGATATAGCAAAAAGGACTTTGCAGCAGGGAATATAATGTATATAATTATTAAAAGCTTATGGATTTTGTGTCCATAAGCTTTTTGTTTGTCCAGCAATGGTTGATAACCCCCGATTCTACCGGGGAAATAGAAAGCTTTAGTAAAAATAAGAACGGCGAACTAAAAGTAAGCCGAGGGTATTGGCGAAAAAATAACCTCCAAGTGTAATAGAAACGGTTTGGCAGCCGCGTTACTAAAACACAGGAGGTCAAAAGCATAATAAAAAGAAATCAAACAATGAAATCACTTTATATATCAAACAGACAACAAAAAGTTCATACCTGATTGCTGTTTTTTAATATATAATCAAAAAACTTTTACTTTCCAAAAGTATTGCTCTTAACAGCTGCTGCCTTTCCGGCCATACTGCTTGTAGAATCAAGCAATGATTTTGTTGGAGCAACAGGACACATCAAAACTTTACCGGTACCACGATATACATTAACAAAGCCTTCTCCACTAATTGCAGAACCTGTTAATGTTTTTGTAGTTCTCTCCACTGTGAAGTCAAGATTAGAAGACCAACAAACTGCAAGATTTCCATCAACTTTAAGAGTATCGTTATCAAGTTCAATCGCTTTTTCTATATCTTTTTCTTTTTGGTGTCACATCTATTGTAACGCTACACTTTTTAGTATTTTAAAATTGTCATAGACTTGATAATTATTATAATGATATAATATAATTACTCTAATAGCTCTAAATTATAATCGTTTAATAATTCATTGACTTCTATTAGATTTGAACCCTTGTTAAGACAATAGATAAATACACTGTCTCTTGGATTACGGGCATATAAATCAGAAGAATTTGCGATTTTTAAAAGCTTTCTTGTTTCTAATACATTCAATCCCATTCCAAAAGCAAGCATAATCATTTTATCTCTGGATGGGTTATCTTTATTGCCATTAAAGATTTGATATGCGTAATTCTTATCAATATTGCTCTTTTTGATTACTTCGCTCTTTTTGAGCTTCTTATCATTTAACAGTAGCTCCAAATATTCTGCAAGTGATGAAAATACAAGCTCGTCTATTTCTTCCTTGAAGTAATCGCCTATTGATTTTTTGTTCTTTAGAATTTCTAATAATTCTTCTGTTGTCTTTTTCATAAGGGCTTCCTTTATTGTGCCGAGAGACTACCACATAGCACTATAATTATGATATAATATATTTATTGTAAAATCAAGGAGTTTAGTGCGAAGAATCATACTAAGCTGATTGTTCTACATTTGGGGCACCTAAAATTCCTGATAGAAATTTTTAAAAACCTATTTGCAGTCGGAAAGGCTATGGGTAATAAAATGAATTATGAAATAATCAAAAACCTAAATGACCAAACAAAAATAGCAAAGTACGGTGAAGAGCTTTTTGTACTTAAAGAAATTCCTTTATCCGATACTGACATGTACAATAAATTGATTAACCTTGATTGCAGCAATATAGTTAAATTCTATGATACTGTTACAATTGATGGCTGTTTCTTTGTCGTTGAAGAGTATGTAAACGGAATCACACTAAAAGACCATATTGATACAATAGGTTGTCTTGATGATGAGCAAGCAAAGAATATTGCTCTGCAAATTTGTAACGGGCTGAAAGAGATTCACAAGCTTGGTATAATACATAGGGATATTAATCCAAATAATATTATGATTACTTCTAATGGATCTGTAAAGATTATTGATTTCGGAATAAGCAGAACCGTTAAACGAAATCAAAGCTTTGATACAGAAATATTAGGAACACAAGGCTTCACAGCACCTGAACAGTTCGGGTTTCATCAAACCACAGCTAAATCAGATATTTACTCCGTCGGTGTACTAATCAACTATATGAAAACTAAACAGCTTCCGGGTGTTAAGCTTACAAACGGCTGGCTCAGTGAGATTGTATTGAAATGCACTCAAATTGATGAAATAAACAGATATGATGATATTGATGATTTAATCAAATCAATAGAGAAGAAAAATAAAACTAACCATTTTTTCAAGTCAATTCCCGGATTTAGGAAAGGAGTATGGTGGCACTATATCATTGCCGTTCCATATTACATAACATTATTTCTTTTCTTACTCTTTTCTTTATTTACCGGCATTTCGGTTAAAGACAGTATCCTTACTTTCGGTTTCTTTTTCTTTGCCTTTGCTTTACCCGTACCAATATTAACGAATTACTATAATTGGACAAGTAGATTTGAGTTTATCAAAAACAAAACAAAGTTAAAAAAAATCCTAATTCAAATTGCTTTTGCCTGTTTATCTGTTGTCGTTTCTCTTATCATTATAGCATATATAAATCCTTAAATGTTGTGCTGTGAGCACACCAAATCTCTTTTTTATTGTTGTATAATAAAATCATCAAATAAAAAGGAGGTTTGCAAATGGCAAACGAAGCTGAAGTTCAAATGGCTGTTGATCAGGCATTGAAAGACCAAAAGAAAAAGAAGAAAAAGAAGAAATTAATTATCTTCGGTGTAATTATCGCTATCATCATTATTGCTGTTGCTATTGGCAGCAAGCCAAAAGATTATGATTTTGATAATCCCGTAGCACAAGTAACGGTTGATACTATTCTCAACGACTTCAACAATGACACTGCTACTGCTTCTGAAAAATATTCAGACCAAGTAATCGCTGTAACAGGTCAAGTAGGCTCAATCCAAGATAGTTATGCTTGCATCCGTTCATATGACGATGATAATTGGCTCTACAATGTTAATGTCTATATGGAAAACAATGAAGACTTGAAGAATTTTAAGGTTGGCGACACTATTACAATCGAGGGTGTATGCGACAAAACAACTATTTTCGGAGATGTTGATGTTCGCAAGTGTATAATTACTGACAAATTCGCTGTTGTTCCTGATTATGACAATGCAGAAAAGGTTAATATTGATGATTTTGTAAAGGCATATAAGGATAATCAAGTTAGTGCCGATGGCAAGTACAAGGGTAAGACAGTAGAGTTTACAGCTAAAGTCACTTATGTAGCCGATGAGTATGTTGTTGTTCAGCCATCAAACGCAGATGTATTCGACTGGGATTGTGACGTGCAGATCTGTTTCGAAGATATGGATGATTTGAAGAAGGTTTCTGAAGGAAATAAATTCACAATTATTGGCGAATGCTATGGTAAGGCTGATGTGTATACATCAAAGATTTGTCGTGCTATCATAAAATAAATTTCTATAATATTATATGTGCAAAGGCTTCACCTAACAAATGTTGGGTGAAGCCTTTTAGCTTGTCCGGCAATGGTTGATACCCCCCGGTTTTACCGGGGGAAATAGAAAGCTTTAGTAAAAATAAGAACGGCGAGCTAAAAGCAAGCCGGTAGGCGGCCCTTATAGGGCCTGTGCAAACCACCAGTTTAACTGGTGGTTATGATTATGGGTTATACATTGATTTCTACATCAATGCCGATAAGGTCTTTGTTAGCGTCCAGAATCGGCTTAACAACCTCGTTGAGAAAGTCGGATGTCTGCTGTGGAGCTCTGCCAACAAAATTGGATGGCTTCAGTATAGCCATTATTTCTTCCTTAGTAGTCATAAATGCAGGGTCAGCGGCTATTCTGTCCACAAGGTCGTTTTTGCCGCCCTCTACCTTAACTACTGTGCCGGCAGCCATAGAGTGCTGACGGATTTTTTCGTGCAGCTCCTGTCTGTCGCCGCCTTTTTTTACAGCGTCCATCATAATATTTTCGGTTGCCATAAATGGAAGCTCGCTCATAAGTCTTGCCTCAATAACCTTTGGATAAACCACCAGTCCGCCGGTTATGTTGATGTATAAATCCAAAATACCGTCCAATGCCAAAAACGCTTCTGCAACAGATACCCTCTTGTTGGCTGAGTCGTCCAGCGTTCTCTCAAACCATTGTGCAGATGCGGTCCAGGCCGGGTTAAGGGCGTCAATCATAACATAACGGGACAGGGAGGCAATGCGCTCGCTTCTCATAGGATTGCGCTTGTATGCCATTGCTGACGAGCCGATTTGATTTTTTTCAAAGGGCTCTTCAATTTCCTTTAGGTTTTGCAGTAGGCGCAGGTCGTTACTGAATTTGCAGCAGGACTGCGCAATTAATGCCAGGCAGTTGCATACGATTGTGTCCAACTTTCTTGCGTAGGTCTGTCCGCTGACAGGGAAGCAAGCCTTGAATCCCATCTTTTCTGCCACAAGACGGTCAATCTCCTTGCATTTTTCGTGGTCACCGTCAAACAACTCCAAAAATGACGCCTGTGTGCCGGTGGTACCCTTTGAGCCCAGCAGCATAAGGGAGTCGAGCACATGCTCAATCTCGTTGTAGTCCATTACCAGGTCCATAAGCCACAATGATGCACGCTTGCCCACGGTTGTTGGCTGAGCCGGCTGAAAATGGGTAAAGCCCAAGCACGGCATATCCTTGTACTCATCTGCAAATTTTGCTACTGAGGCAATGGCATTTACCAGCTTTTTCTTTATTAAAAGCAATGCCTCGCGCATAGTGATAACATCGGTGTTGTCACCAACATAGCAGCTGGTAGCGCCCAGATGGATGATGCCCTTAGCATGGGGGCATTGCTCACCGTATGCATGCACATGGCTCATTACATCATGCCTGAATTTTTTTTCATATTCCTGGGCAACCTCGTAGTTGATGTTGTCTGCATTTGCTTTCAGCTCTGCTATTTGTTGGTCGGTGATGTCCAGACCAAGCTCCTGCTCCGCCTCTGCAAGGGCAATCCAAAGCTTTCTCCAAGTCTTGAATTTGAAGTCCGGAGAATAGATGTATTGCATTTCCTTGCTGGCATATCGAGCGTTAAAAGGTGAATTATATGTGTCGTTAGCCATTAGTTAAGTCCTACTCTCTTCATCATTTCTGCGTAAGCTTCTTCTACGCCGCCAAGGTCCCTGCGAAAACGGTCCTTGTCCAGCTTTTCGTGGGTGTTGATGTCCCAAAAGCGGCAGGTATCGGGACTAATCTCATCGGCAAGAACGATTGTACCGTCGGAGGTTTTACCAAATTCAAGCTTAAAATCGATAAGTTCAACACCTATGGAAGCAAAGTACTCCTTGAGTACATCATTAACCTTGAAAGCCATTGTCTTGATTGTTTCTACCTCCTGTGCTGTAGCAAAGCCGCAGGAGATAGCATGGTAGCCGTTAATCAGCGGGTCACCCAGGTCGTCGTCCTTGTATGAAAATTCGATGGATGGGCACACAAAATCCATGCCCTCCTCAAGTCCCAATCTCTTGCATATAGAACCGGCAGCACGGTTGCGGATAATAACCTCAAGGGGTACGATAGTAACCTTTTTTACAGCGGTCTCTCTGTCAGAAAGCTCTTTAACAAAATGGGTGGGTACACCCTGCTTTTCAAGAATTTGCATAAGGTAGTTTGACATTTTGTTGTTAACAACACCCTTGCCTACGATAGTACCTTTTTTTACTCCGTTAAAAGCGGTAGCGTCATCCTTGTAGTCAACGATAACTACATCAGGGTCATCGGTTGCCCATACCTTTTTTGCCTTGCCCTCGTAAAGCTGTTCTGTCTTAGTCATAATCTTTATATCTCCTTTGGTATTGATTTACTTCTTGTATACGGACTTGATTCTCTCGATTGCCTCCACTGTCTTTTCGGCATTGCCGAATGCCGTCAGACGGAAGTAGCCCTCACCTGCAGGGCCGAAGCCGCTGCCCGGTGTGCCGACAACCTGGCACTTTTCCAGCAGCTCGTCAAAGAATTCCCAGCTGGTATAACCCTGTGGTACTCTCAGCCATACATACGGTGAGTTAACACCGCCGTAGCATTCAAATCCGGCTTCCTTAAGTCCGTCGTAAATTACTCTTGCGTTCTTTTGGTAGTAGGCAAGAGTTTCCTTTATTTGCTTTTGGCCCTCTTCTGTGTATATTGCCTCTGCGGCTCTTTGGGTAATGTATGATACGCCGTTGAACTTTGTAGCCTGGCGTCTTGCCCACATTGGATTCAGGGATGTTCCCTCAAATACCAAATCCTTAGGCACTACGGTGTAGCCGCATCTCATACCGGTAAAGCCCGCTGTCTTTGAGAATGAGCGAAGCTCAATAGCGCATTTTTTTGCGCCTTCGATTTCGTAGATTGACTTTGGTATATCGTCCTCAACAACAAATGCCTCGTAAGCAGAATCGTACAGAATCAGCGAGTTGTGCTCCAGCGCATAGTCAACCCACTTCTTTAGCTCCTCCTTGCCGGCAACCATACCTGTGGGGTTGTTTGGGAAGCAGAGATAAATCACATCCGGTACCTCTGTCGGAATATCCGGTGTAAAGTTGTTTTCTGCTGTGCAGGGCATAAGAATTACATTTGACCAGTTGCCGTTTTCGTCCTTTTCGCCTGTTCTGCCGGACATAACATTTGTGTCCATATATACAGGATATACCGGGTCGCAGATGGCAACCTTGTTATCTATGGAAAAAATGTCGCCGATATTACCGCAGTCACTCTTTGCACCGTCGGAAAGGAAAATTTCATCCTTTGCGATGTCGATTCCTCTGTCGGTATAGTCGTGCTTTTGGATAGCATCCAAAATAAAGTCGTATCCATACTCGGGGGGATAGCCTCTGAATGTTTCTTCACAAGCCATTTCGTCAACAGCCTTGTGCATAGCCTCAATTACCACGGGAGCCAGCGGCTTTGTTACATCGCCGATTGACAGACGGATTACATCCTTATCCGGATGAGCCTCCTGGTATGCTCTCTGCTTTTTTGCTACTGTAGAGAACAGGTAGCTTGACTCAATTTTCAAAAAATTGTTGTTGATTTTCATATTGATAAACCTCCTACTGATTTGTTATATTTCTACCTCGCCGGTGAATGCGTAAGCAGCCGGTCCGGTCATTATTACGCTGTCGTTTTCGTTACCGGTCCAGCTTATCTGCAGGTCGCCCCCCAGCAGATGGACGGTAACATCACCCTCAACATATCCGTTGAGCATGGCTGCCACAACAGTAGCGCAGGTGCCTGTACCGCAAGCCAGGGTTTCTCCTGCGCCGCGCTCATACACTCTCATTTCTATTGTGTGCCTGTCGATTATTTTTGCAAATTCGGCATTAACCCTGTCGGGAAAAAGTTCCGTATTGCTCTCCATAGCAGAGCCGTATTTGTTCAGGTCAAAGTCCTTTGGACTTTCGTCAATAAACATTACTGCGTGTGGATTGCCCATTGATACGCAGGTCATCACAAAATCCTTGTCGCAAATTGTTACCGGCTGTGCTATACATTTTTCCTTGTGGCAGTTTACCGGTATGTCGGCGGATTTTAGGATTGGCTTGCCCATATCCACTCTTGCTGTGGCAACCTTGCCGTCTTCAACGGTAACATCAATGTACTTTATTGCACCCATTGATTCTATGGTAAAGTGAGTGCTGTCCGTGTAACCGTGGTCATATACATATTTTGCAACACAGCGTATTCCGTTGCCGCACATCGCGCCACGGGAGCCGTCCGCATTGTACATCTCCATCTCAAAGTCGGCAACCGTGCCTTTTTTTATCAGTATCACGCCGTCACCGCCTACGCTGAAGTGACGGTCGGACAGCTTGATGGCAATACTGCTCGGATTCTCAACCTTTTCGGTAAAGCAGTCAACATATATGTAGTCATTGCCGATTCCGTGCATTTTAACAAATTTCATATATATCACTCCCATTAATCAGCAGGCAAGTTTAACACGCCGGGTTAGTTGAATTCGTATATTATTTCTTTGGCTACCTGAACCAGCGTTTTGCCCTTTTTCATACTCTCTCGCTGCAGACATTTGTGAGCCTGCATTTCTGTGATGTCATTGGTGCTCATCAGTATTGCTTTTGCTTGAGAAATCAGTCGGTCGTCGTCGCTGCTCCTTTTGGTGAAAGAACTGTACGATACCGCCAGCATTTGTACGGTTTCGATAAATTCGGCACGGTTCAGCGGCAGGGGCATACTGATGATGTTGCTCATATATTCTTCCACACCGTTGTGGCTCAATGCGATAATGTCAAAGCCCGCCGGTAATCGCTCTGCCAATGTAACCACGCTCATATCCCGCAGTATTGAGGCGCAGATAATAACACCGCCGTGCATATCGGAT
>JAQXWS010000004.1 GCA_029225565.1 Eubacteriales bacterium | reverse complement strand
CCATACACCCAGTACTACCGTGATACCGAGGAAGCAAAAGCAGAAAACAAATAATAATAAGAGTAGGCAAATGCCTACTCTTCAGCGTGTAGAAATTTATAATTTGACTTTTTCTACACGCTGACAGACTTCGAGAAATGGGATTGAATTTCGTTTTCTTGCGAGGGAAGATGTACGATGGTACCTCGACTGAGCAAAAAACGAAAAACGCCAAAGCGGCTTAGATTCATCATTAGATGTCTAAGCCGCTTTTATAATCTCTACGAGTGCGACAAATCGCACACACCGTCTCGCCTGCCGGCTCGGTCGGTGCTTCTGCACATTCGTGCAGAGGTCTCCACCGGAGACCCGCACCTATTTACACAAGAGAGGCAGAAATCGGTTACATATTGTATTATTTGGCGTGGTTCAACCCACTTTATCGACAGTCTGAAACGCCACCCGATGGGTGGCATTTTTCATTTTCTATTTTTACGGCGGGTACCGGAACGGCGAGTACTGTCCCCCCACAGATGAGGACTAAACAGCAGCAGCAGCGGAAACAGCTCCAAGCGGCCTGCCAACATATCGAACATCAGCACATACTTGCTGACCGGAGAAAACATAGAAAAATTTTCGTTGGGGCCCACCAGCTCCAAGCCGGGGCCGATATTATTTATAGTTGCGGCAACTGCCGTAAAATTGGTAACAATATCGTATTCCTCAAGGGATACCATCATCAAACTACCCACAAACACACAGGTAAATGTAACAAAGTACACCAGAGTAGCGCGAACAATATCGTTGCCAATGGGCTTGCCGTCAAGCTGTATCTTGCGAACACTCTTGGGGTGAATATAGGAGGAAATCTCCTTGCCCACGGTTTTGAAGCCTACCAGCAAACGGGACACCTTGAGTCCGCCGCCGGTACTGCCGGCGCAAGCGCCCACAAACATCAGCAGTACCAGTACCGTACGGGACATCACAGACCAGGAATTAAAGTCCGCGGTAGAAAATCCCGTGGTAGTAATGATTGATGCAACCTGGAAGGAAGCCTTGCACAAGGCCTGGGCAACATTGTCGTAAATCTGGATTGTGTCGGCAAATACAATACCTATTGCCGCCAGTATTA
This sequence comes from Eubacteriales bacterium, assembly GCA_029225565.1. Taxonomy (GTDB): domain Bacteria; phylum Bacillota; class Clostridia; order Oscillospirales; family Acutalibacteraceae; genus Eubacterium_R. Next base: position 13,717 of record JAQXWS010000004.1, on the reverse strand, counting down.
CCAACAGATACGCCCTGACCTCCTCCATGGAAAAGGCCTTTTTGAACTGCCGAAACAGCACAAAATAGTAAAAGTTGAAATTGATACCGAACAGTATCATAAATGCCGTAACCACCCACTGAATGTAGGCAGAATAGCCGGTAATGCTGTCGCCCTTTACGCCAAAGCCGCCGGTACCGGCAGTGCCGAAGGCGGTGGTAAGAGCGTCGAATACAGGCATACCGCCGCACAGCAAAAACACAATCTCCGTCACAGTCATAACAAAATATATGATATACAATATACGGGCTGTATGGCGCATTTTGGGCACCAGCTTGCCCACGGATGGGCCGGGGCTCTCCGCTTTCATCAAATTTATGTTAGAGCCGCCGGATAAGGGCACAACTGCCAGCAAAAACACCAGAACGCCCATACCGCCAATCCAGTGGGTAAAGCTGCGCCAAAACAAGCCGCAATGAGACATAGCCTCCACATCGTCCAGTATGCTGGCGCCTGTGGTGGTAAATCCCGATATTGTCTCAAAAAGAGCGTCGGTAATGCTGGGTATCTCCCCTGTAATATAAAACGGTATAGCGCCGAATACGCTAAGCACCAACCAGCTGAGGGCTGTTGCAACACACCCCTCCTTGAGATAGAACACATTACTGCGTGGCTTCTTGAGCTGCAAAAAAAAGCCAATCAGCATACACCCAAGGGCAACTCCGGCGTAATATACACCCTGATGCTCCGTGTAAACAAGCGCAACAATACAGGGCAGCAGCATAAACGCTCCCTCCAGCAGTAACACATATCCCAGTATTCGCCTAATTATTGAACCATTCATAATCCACTATTCCAATATATTCTTAATATCATTAAAGCCGGCATGCTTTGTAACAATCATAACCGTATCCCCTGCCATAATACAATCCTGGCCGCTGGGGATAATAATTTTTCCCTTACGATTGATGAAGCATATCAGCAAATCCTTCTTCAGATTAAGCTCCATAATCGGCTTGTCAATTACGCTGGACTCCTTGTCCACTCTGAACTCGATAGCCTCAACTCTGTTGTCAAACATATGGCTCATAGTCTCGATATTACTTGCCACAGAGGCATTCTTTGCTCTGACATAGGCAATGATTGCCTCTGATGTCAGATAATTTGGGTAAATAACCGAGCCAAGGTCAAGACCGTCAATAACTTCGCCGAATGTGGAACGATTGATTTTTGTGATAGTTTTTGTGTTAGGCATCCGGCGAGCATAGAGCGTCAACAAAATATTTTCCTCATCGCTCTCGGTAAGGGGCACCACAGCCTCCGTCTCCTGGATACCCTCCTCCTTGAGCAAATCCTCGTCATTTAGGTCGCCACAAATGATGGTGGCATTGGGCAGTTCCTCGCAAAGCTCCTCACAGCGCCTGCGGTCTGGCTCCACAATCTTGACTCCAATGCTGGTGTTGGACAGTATCTTTGCAAGATAGTAGGCAGTATCACTGCCGCCCAAAATCAGCACATTGGTAACTCTGTTGGTTTTGAAGCCGATTTTCTTTAGGAATATGCCCACCTGCTTGCGAGGCGCAACAAATGAGATAACATCTCCACCCTGCAACACGGTGTCGCCGGAAGGAATGTAGATTTGCTTTTGCCGTTCCAGAGCACAAATAAGCACATCCATCTTTATTCTTTTGCCAAGCTCGGCAACGGACATTCCGTGCAGCATATTGTCTGCGGGTATCCTAATCTTGACCAGCTCGGCAGAGCCGTGAGCAAAGGAATTTACCTCCAAGGCTGTACGCAGGGACAGAATACGCGCCATCTCTCGCGCGCACTCCAGCTCCGGATTAATAATCATTGCCAGACCCAATTTTTCTCTCAGATAACCGATGTCCTGGCTGTAATCGGGATTGTGTACCCTGGCTATTGTGGCGCAACCGCTGACCCTGCGAGCCACTGTACAGCACAGCAAATTCAGTTCGTCGCTGTCGGTAACGGCAATCATAAGGTTGGCGTCCTTTATGCCTGCCTCAATCTGCACGCTGAACGAAGCGCCGTTGCCGCATACGCCCATAATGTCGTACTGACCCGACAACTCCTGAACCTTGGTTGCATCCCTGTCAATAACAGTAATATCGTGGCCCTCCCGGGTCAACTGCTCAACAATGGCAGCACCAACCTTGCCACAGCCTACGATAATAATGTTGAGACCCTTAGTCTTTTCTTTGCTAAATAACATACATTTTTCCTCTTTGCAGACTATATCACCATAAATATATCACTATTGCACCCAAAATACAAGACAATAATTTTGCAACAATAATACCCATTGCTAATTTTGCAACAATAATACCCATCGCTAATTTTGCAACAATAATACCCATCGCTGTTGAGCGATGGGTATAAACCTAAAAATATTTTGCCAGCTTTGGAAAACGGTCAAAAAACTCAATATCCCTATCCATCCGGTTGGATATGGCAGTAATGAGGTGTCCGTTGCACAGCACAATAACCAGCGTGCCCCAGGTGACACCCACAAAGCCGTGGAATAATGCCAGGGACAACACAACGCTGACAACAAGATATACTGCGTCGTTGCTTAATTTGAATTTTCGCAAATCTAAATTTTTTTCTTGCACGACGGTACGCACAAAATAATCATAGGAGCATGGCGCCAAATAAGTGTGCAAAAACATGGACACGCCGACGGCGGTGAACACCATGCCGGCTGCGAATATCAGCACCCGCACCCACATAGCGCCGGGTGTCCAGCCCCTCATCAGCCATATATACAGGTCCAGCACACTACCGTACAGCAGCGCTGTAACAAATGAGGTCAGATACGCCCATTTGAATTTGCCCACCACAATGCACATCAGCGCCAGCACCAGCGCCTGTACAATATATTCCGTTTGGCCGTAGGACAGCCAACTAACCTTTTCGCTGATAATATATGTGGGAGCCGCAATCATGGACAAGCCCAAATCTGCCTTTGTGCACAGTGCTACGGCAAAGGGCAGTATCAGTACTCCCAGCACATATGTTGCCTCTCGTGACAACCTTATTTTTTTACTCATATATCTCCCTTTTCAGGGCGCCGATATAGGGCAGATTCCTGTACTTCTGGTCATAATCAAGACCGTATCCAACCACAAATTCGTCAGGCACATCGCAGCCTACATAATCCGGTGTCAAGTCCACCACACGACGGGCAGGCTTGTCCAGCAAGGTGACGATGGATATTGAGTTTGCGCCTCTTGCCGAAAGCATTGTACGAACATAATCCAGCGTTCTGCCTGAGTCCAAAATGTCCTCAACCAGCAGCACATCATAGCCTACCAGGTTGATGTCAACATCCTTGATAATCTGTACGGCACCGGTGGAGGTTGTGCCTCCGCCGTAACTGGATACTGCCATAAAGTCCAGCTTAAGGGGCAGGTCGATACAGCGTGTAAGGTCGGTCATAAAGTATATTGAGCCTTTCAATATACCGATAACCAGCAGATTTTTGTCTGCAAAGTCCCGTGTTATTTGGGCGCCCAGGCGAGCGTTAATCTCCTCCAGCTGCTCCTTGGATACCAATACCTCTTTTATATCATTATCCAGCATGTTAACGCTCCTCTCTGAAGTAGGACAGGCCCAACGCGGCAGGACCTTGGTTTTCTTTTTTCTTCCTGATGCTGACCATAACGAGTACAACAATGGTAACAACATAAGGCAGCATCTTAAACAATTCCTGAGTACGCAGCTCGCAAGGTACATAAAGGAATACAATATACAATCCGCCAAATACTATTGAACCCAAAATTGACAGATTAGGCTTCCATACAGCAAAGATAACCAGAGCAATAGCCAGCCATCCTCTGTCGCCGAATCCATCGTTTGACCACACACCGTTTGCGTAGTCCATAACATAGTACAGACCGCCAAGACCGGCTATCATACTACCCACGCAGGTTGCAATGTACTTGGTACGATTTACATTAATTCCGGCTGCGTCGGCAGTTGCAGGATTCTCACCCACTGCACGCAAATGCAGTCCTCCCCTTGTTTTGTTAAGGAAAAATGAGCACAGGATAGCAATAATAATAGCCGTATATGCCAGGAATCCATAGGACAAAAACAGCTTGCCAAACCAACCTGTTGACTCTGCAAAGGGTAATGTTGTCCTAAAATAATTTGAGGTTGTAGTAAGGGCAACCGATGGTACATCAGTGCCGGTAATCTTGATAAGAGAGCCGCCAAAGAAGTTGCCAAATCCGGTACCGAAGGTGGTCAATGCAAGACCTGTTACATTTTGGTTAGCCCTCAAGGTTACTGTCAGAAAACAGTAAATAAGTCCTGCCAACAATGAGCCCAAAAGACTGCATACCAACGGAATTATAACAGCAAGAAATCCGTTTGCATCCTCCGGTGACGCCAGCGAATTCTCATAAAAGAATGCGCCCATAACACCACTCATACCGCCGATATACATTACACCGGGGATACCCAAATTCAGATTACCTGATTTTTCGGTCAATATTTCGCCGGTTGAACCAAACAAAAGCGGAATACCCTGCATAATAGCTCTTTGGAGAAAAGCAATTACAGTAGAAAACATATTACTTTACCTCCTTTTTTGATGAACGAAATTTTACCTGGTAATTTATAAAAAACTCGGAGCCGATAATAAAGAACAAAATAATACCTGTAATAATATCGCTCAATGATTCGTTAAATCCATATACTGTCGAGATTTCTCCGGCGCCAACACCCAAAAATGCAATGATAAAGGCTGTGATAATCATAGTAATAGGATTAAATTGAGCCAGCCACGACACCATAATGGCAGTAAATCCTCTGCCACCGGCAGTGGTTGTGGAGATGGTGTGATTTGTTCCGCCCACCAACAGCAGACCTGCAATGCCACAGATAGCACCGGATAATGCCAGGGTACGAAGAATTACTTTCTTTACATTAACGCCGATGTAACGGGCAGTATTCTCACTCTCACCCACAACTGTCAGCTCGTATCCATGCTTGCTGTACTTGAGATAAATATACATTGCAACAGTAATTGCCAATACGACAATTACATTGAGAAGATACTCCTTGTCACCTATTACCGGCAACCATCCGGCACGGGTAGAAGGATTTACTACGCCGATATGGCCGGAGCCCTTTGGGTTCTCCCAAAATATTTCAAAATAAGCAACCAACTGAATTGCAACATAGTTCATCATCAGGGTGAACAATGTTTCATTTGTATTGAACTTTGCCTTAAATATAGCAGGGATAATCGCCCAGATTGCACCTGCCAAGATGCTGGCAATAATCATTACAATTATCAACAACACATTGGGAATCTTGCCGCCCAGACAAATCATACATGCAATGGTAGCTAAGCCGCCAATAAGGACTTGTCCCTCGCCGCCGCAGTTCCAAAATCGCATCTTGAATGCGGGTGTCAGCGCAAGGGATACGCACAGCAACATTGATAAGCTCTGCAGCAGCTTCCATACCCTACGAGATGAGCCGAATGCACCGTCAATCATAGTACTATATACAGAAATCGGGTTTTCGCCGGTAAGCATCATGGTGATAATACCGGTTACAACCAGCGCCAGCACAACCGCACCCACTCTGATCAACCATTGTCTGTATTGTGGCAGGGCAGTTCGCTTTACGATATGAATAAGCGGCTCGTGAGCCTTTTTGTTATCACTCATTATCTGCGCCCTCCTTGTCAATACTCTTTGTCATAAGCAAGCCTATCTCTTCTTTTGTAGCCGTCTTGCCATCAACAATACCTGTTACCCTGCCTGAATTAATAACCATAATTCTGTCGCAAAGTTCAATAAGAACATCCAAGTCCTCACCCACAAAAATAATTGCCGTACCCTGATTCTTTTGCTCACTTAACAGGTTATATATGGTATATGAAGAATTAATATCCAGACCTCTAACAGGGTATGCCACCATCAAAACCTTTGGGTTGGAGGCAATCTCTCTGCCAACCAGTACCTTTTGTACATTACCGCCGGACAATCTGCGTACAGGAGTTTGAGCATTGGGGGTTACAACCTCAAGGTCGTTGATAATTGTGTTTGCCAAATTCTTTGGTGCTCGTCTGTCCAGGAATGAAGTTTTGCCCGACTTGTATGAACGCAGCATCATATTGTCAATAATATCCATGTTGCCCACAAGGCCCATACCCAATCTGTCCTCCGGTACAAAGGACAGGGCTACGCCCAAATTCCTAATCTCTCTGGGAGTTTTGCCTACCAATTGCTGCGGGCCCAGGTCATCGGGCTTGTACAGAATACTTGATTTCTTAGTAGTAATCTGCAATCCTGCAATGGACTCCAGCAGTTCCTTTTGGCCACAGCCGGAAATACCGGCAACACCCAATATCTCGCCGCCGTAGGCAGTAAACGCAACATCGTTCAGCGCCAGAGAGCCGTCTCTGTTAACTACGGTAAGATTTTCTACAACCAGGCGTTCCTTTGGATTTTTTGGCTCCTGTCGAACAATGTTAAGGTCTATCTTTTCGCCCACCATCATTTCTGTCAGTGATGATTCGGTTGCGTCACATGTGTTGACTGTGCCAACCAGTTCTCCCTTACGCAAGGTGGTAACCCTGTCAGAGATGTCCAGCACCTCGTGGAGCTTGTGTGTAATTATGATAATCGACTTTCCGTCCTTGCGCATATTGCGAAGAACATCGAATAATTTGCCGGTTTCTTGGGGTGTCAGTACGGCAGTAGGTTCGTCCAAAATGAGAATATCCGCGCCTCTGTACAGCACCTTAATAATTTCTACCGTCTGTTTTTCGGATACAGACATTTCGTAAATCTTTTTGTCAAGGTCGATTACAAATCCGTATTTGTCGGTAATTTCCTTGACCCTCTGCTTTGCTTTTTTAATGTTATACTTTTCGCCGTCAGCAACACCCAGTACAATGTTTTCTGTGGCAGAAAATACATCTACCAGCTTGAAATGCTGGTGAATCATACCGATTTTATACTTGAATGCGTCCTTTGGTGAAGAAATGACAACGCTCTCGCCATTTACAAACACCTCGCCCTTGTCCGGAAAGTAAATACCAGACACCATATTCATCAATGTCGTTTTGCCTGAACCGTTCTCTCCAAGGATTGCCAAAATCTCTCCCTTGCGAACCTGCAAATCAACATCTTTGTTGGCAACAACACTGCCAAAGGTCTTGGTTACTCCCCTCATTTCTAATGCTAATGCTTCAGCCATAGCTTTACTCCTGTGCAAAAAAATACTATGTATTAAAACAACTTTACCGTGGCCAAGTTACCTCGACCACGGTTAGCTATAAAATCAATGAATAATCTGCAATAGCAAATTACTTGAGGATGGTAATACCATCAATATCAACATCGAAGTAAGGTGCTGAACGATATGTTGACTCCTCAAATACGCCGTTCTTGATAACCTCTGTATCAGGAGTAAATGCAGCGTCTGAATCTACATCAGCCATATAAGAATCCAAAGCCTTGCCATCCTTGGTAAAGTTCTTTGTGTCAAATACAGCAACCTTGCCGGCCTCGAGGTCTGCCTTAGCAGCGTCGATAGCAGCCTGTGTGCCCTCGGCAGCAGCCTTCTCGTTAATTTCTGTAAGCTCTACGGAACCTGTTGCGATTGTACCGGTCCAGTCAGCGTCGATAGCCTTGCCATCCTTTACGCACTGAATTACATACTCAAAGTATGGAGCCCAGTTAATCTTTGATGATACGATAAATGTGTTAGGACATGCCTCTACGGTAGAACCGTTGTATGATACATTAGGAACACCTGCAGCCTCACAAGCTGTTGGAGCGCCCATTGAGTCAGCATGCTGTGAGATAAGTACGCACTTGTTTTGGATAAGCTTGTTTGCAGCTTCTTTCTCAAGTGTCTCGTCGTACCAAGAGTTTGTGAATGTAACATCCATGGTTACAGAAGGACAAACACTCTTTGCGCCAAGATAGAATGATGTGTAGCCTGACTTAACCTCTGCGTATGGGAATGCGCCAACATAGCCCATCTTAGCCTGGTCAGCAGTAATCTTGCCTGCATCAATCATCTCGTTAATCTTCATGCCTGCAGCGATACCTGCAAGGTATCTGCCCTCGTAGATAGAAGCAAATGCGTTGTGGAAGTTAGCAAGCTTTTCTGTGTGAGCCTTTGTGCCTGTTGCATGGCAGAACTGAACATCAGGATTTGCCTTTGCAGCCTCAATCATAAAGTCCTCGTGACCGAATGAATCAGCAAAGATGATGCCGCAACCCTTGTCAACAAGGTCAAGCGCAGCTTCCTTACAAGCGTCGGACTCGTCAATATTAGTTTTAGAAATCATCTCAACGCCCATCTTCTGGCAAGCCTCTTCTGCAGCTACGATAAAGTTCTTGTCGTAAGTTGAGTTCTCATCGTGTAGGAAGATGAAGCCCATCTTAAGGTCTGTCTTCTCTGCTGCAGCAGTTGTGTCATTACCTGCATCTTCCTTTGCTGCGTTGCTGCATCCGGCAAATGCTGCTGCAACAAGAACAACTGCAAGAAGAACGGCAATAATTCTCTTTGTAAGTTTCATTTCTTTTCCTCCGTAAATTTATGAAATTTTATTAAAAGCACCGAATTGTGCTAATAACCGTAATTATCAATCCCTGAACACAATCTCGCCGGTCTCGTGATTCATGGACTCAACAATGGCCAGCGACTCCACCTTAATGCCCTGCTGACGCAGACGGTCGCCGCCGTGCTGGTACCCCTTTTCTATCACGGTGCCGCAGCCAACCAGTTCTGCGCCGCTGTCCTCAACCAGCTTGATGAGGCCGTTAAGGGCGTTGCCCACTGCAAGAAAGTCATCTACGATGAGTACCCTGTCGCCCTTACCTAAAAATCTCTTGCTGACCATAATGTCGTAGGTTGTGCCGTGAGTAAAGGACTCAACCGGTGTAGTGTACACATCGCCGGCTATGTTCTTTGTCTTAGTCTTTTTTGCAAAAACCAGGGGACAGCCGAACTCCTGTGCCACCATAGCGCCGATTGCAATACCCGATGCCTCGATGGTAAGCACTTTGTTTACGCCGTCATCCTTGAACAAACGGTGGAACTCCTTGCCGACCTCGCTCAAAAAACGGCAGTCAATCTGATGATTAAGGAAGCAATCCACCTTCAGTATATTACCGGCATAAACCTCGCCCTCGGTCTTGATTTTTTCTTTTAACAAATCCATAGCACAGTCACCAAAAACATTGATAATCAAATTAACGAAACAATAATATAAGATTATTCAACAAATTTCAACACAATATTAACATTTGATACCAAATTTTAATATTTTGGCCGATAATACCCTTGAGAAATTCGTAAAAATGGTGTAAAATATACCAAAAATCAGTAGGAGAACAGTATATGTCAATAAGAATAATCGCGATGGATATGGACGGAACATTGATGGCGCCGGACCATCTTACCGTTACACAGCGCACTCGTAACGCCCTGCAGCATGCCCACGATGCGGGAGTCAAAATCGCTATCGCCACCGGCAGAACCATGGCGTATATCAGCGATGTTTTCGATCAAGTGCCGATGGTGGACTATGTTATACAGTCCAACGGCGCCGCCGTGTTTGACCGAAAAAAGAACGAATATATCTACACCTCCCTGCTGGATTGGGACTTTAGCAAAAAAATAATAGAGTATATAGAAACCTTGCCGGTGTTCTACGAGATTTATGCCCACGGCAAATCCTACGCAAATCCCCAAAAGGCACAGTTCTTTTCCAATCCGGAGGTTCCCCGGGGATTTATTGACCACCTGATGAACAATATGGAGCTGCACACCGATGTGGTGTCCGAAATCAGCGGCAATAATTTGGAAAAAATCAATTTGTACTGTCCCGACTCCCACCTGGATTCCACTCTCTTTGACCGTCTGTGGCAGGAATTTTCTGCCATTGAGGGCGTGGATGTGGCGTCCGCGCTGCCGGGAGCGATAGAAATGACCCGAAAGGGTGTCACAAAAGGCTCTGCCCTGGCAGGACTGTGCGACGCTCTGGGCTTTACCCCCAACCAAGCAATGGCATTTGGTGATGCAGGCAACGACTGCCCCATGCTGCAATTGGCAAAATATTCCTTCGCTATGGAAAACGGTACCGACCAATGCAAAAAATCCGCAAAATACATTGCCCCATCCAACGCTGACGATGGTGTGGCCAAAATGGTAGAAAAATTTGTACTTGACAAATGCAAGTGATATATGTATAATACCACTTGCATAGCAAATGCGGATTTAGCTCATCCGGTAGAGCGTCACCTTGCCAAGGTGAAGGTAGCGAGTTCGAGTCTCGTAATCCGCTCCACAAAACAAACGCATCCTTTTGGGTGCGTTTTTGTTTTGTCGGTAATCGAGACGAGAAACGAGTTTCTATTTTTACCAACGCCACCAACAACACCGTTGTTATGCCCTCGCTATACTCCGGCAGAAGGATTTCTCCCTCTGCCGGTCATTACATTATTCGATTATGCCATCGGTTTCAAAAATGTGATCCAGTTCGTCATTGGAGAAGGCACGCAGAACTTTATCACGTACTGCCATGTCCGTGAGATCCAAGCGAATGAATCTGCTGGTGCCGCCAGCATCCGTTGTCTTGTGGATCAACTGAATTCTGCCGAGACGATCTTCTGCTTTTGCGTACTCTGCCAGCGCTTTTGCCTTCGGCAAATTGTCGACATACTGGTTACCATGGGGTTCCAGAATATCAACCACATAGTCAACTGACGGATCGCTGCGTACAATCAAGAAGTCGGGGTAGAAGGATTTTTTCTCGCCGCCAATATCGTAGGGCAGGCAAAGCGCCCATGCTGCTCTGGAGGGGTTTCTCAGCCAGCATACAAAATCCGTACGTTTCGATTCTTCCTCGATCAGTGCAGCCTCCCAGCCGTTCAGCTTTATCTTTGCGATACCGGTATCTGGTGCAGCAAGGAGATGGTTCTCATATTCGATGCCATCGGGATCCTCTCTAACGCTGATATTTTCAGGAATAGCAAAAAGCTGTTCGCTGACCACGGCACTGTCAGCCATGATTTCACGGTATTTCTTCTTGCAAGCATCCGATCTGTTAGCCACCGTCACGCGGTATTTACGAGAGAATTCGCGCAGCTTATTCTTTGCATACTCACCGAGCTTTGCTCTGCATGCATCGTCAGCTGCGAAGAGAACGCAGTCAATTTTATGCGCATTCGGGTTTTCCTCATCGTAATATCTGCCTCCGTAGATGTTGGGGAATCCATATCTACCAAGCTTTGCATCCGCGTTGCGTACCTGTCTATCCAGATCGGTCTCCGACATCAATGTGAAATCATTGAAGTAATTCTCCTGCAGCGCTTTGCCGAACGGGTCGAATACCTGTACCGACAATTTGAATTGCAACACCTGATCGGCCAGCGCATCGTATCTGCCAGTGCGATGCAAATCCTCAATGTATTCACGAATCATACCAACAATATCGTCGATTACCTCGTCGCGTGCGCCCTGATAAATGACGTTGTGCGTCAGCAGGGTTGCCAGATCCAACAGTGATTTCAGATAATCGTTGATGCGATCCTGACGAACGAAGTATGTCAGGTAGCCTTTGGAGTTGATGAAATCGATGATCTCCACACGATCAAGCTCAGGTGTGAACTCCAGCTGCTTGCCTTGAGGAAATTCTTCTGTGGGAACGACAGGAACTGCCTGCTGGCCGTTGCCTGTAGCCGGAATGGTCACCGTTCTTGGAGGGATATATTCCGGTGCGCTGTTGCCACCATTATTGGTAGTGGGCGCAACATACGGAATGTTGGTAGCCGGAGACACCGCTGCCGGTGTTTCTGTGGTTGTTACACCGCCCGGATTATCAAATATACTCATCTGATTGGGATCCGGTTCTACCTGACGTTGGCGTCTGGGTGTATGCACCGTCCATGTGATATAGGTAGGTTCCTCCAGCGATTCACCATTGATTTCGGTAGGAATATCGCCACCTTCACTGGCCTGCAGTTCTTCCACGACTTTCTTTACGGTGTCCTTGTTGAAGTGGGGAAGGTACAGCTTTACATCATTCAGGAATTCGTCACGCATCACGCGATTTTGAAGTGGTGTACGCACCATTCTGCCGAGGAGCTGCGCAATATAGGTGGGATCGTTTCTCACGGCAAAGGACATCATGGTCTCTGCTCTGGGGCAGTCCCAGCCGGTGGATAGTGCTTCCTTGAAGAAAACAACCTTGATTTTGTGATCATCCGCAATTTCGGATGCCTTTACATGAGGAATGTGGAGACCGTTCAGTTCCACAGTAGTTCCTTCGCCAAAACAGTGAACAACTTCTCCAGCCTTGAAGGGTGTTCCTACCTTTTCTTCAATCTTAGCAAGCACATCCTCCAAATTGGTGTCGGATAATGCGCCACCGGTACCTTGGCACACCTGTACCACCAGTACAGGATCCACGTTGGCATAATGCTGTTCGTAGGTATACTGATACCAGCGCTTGCACTTTTTCAGCCATTCTTCCACCGCTGCTTCCAAAAGAACGATGTCGTTATTCTTGGTGGGATCCTCGGGGTAGGTGATCACAATGCGGTCTTTCAGAAGGCCGGAACTTCGCACATCATCAGCAGTGATAATACAAGTTTGTTGACCGACGTTCGGTATATTTCTAACCAATGTATTAAAGCGTTCTGCGGTGGCACTAATGCCGAGAATTACAGGCATAGAACGCATTTTGCGCTTAACGCCATTCTCGGTGTACTCGTAACCTTTAATGAAGCGTTGCATGATGGTGGTATCGGTGCCTGCCTCGCGTTTGCTCTTGGCACCTCGGTGCGCTTCGTCAATGATGAAGTACAGACGATCCGACTTGTTCTGGATGGTATTGTCCAGCGTTTCCCAAATGGTATACTGCCGATCATCGGAGTGCTGTGTCAGCTTACCGCTGCGGCTGATCTTCTGGGTGTTTAAGAAATATACGTGGCCATCCTCCAGCATCTCCATGTCGAAGGAATCTTCCACGATTGTGACGCATTGACCAAAACGCAGTTTGCTGGTTTTGAGTTCGATTTTCTGTTTTGACTGCGCGTTCAGCTCCGGAGAATCCGAAAGCCATACGAAGATTGCTTCCGGCTGCTCGTCGAAGGTGGTTCCGTCTGCCAATGTCGAACCGAAGTAAATATCCTCGATCAGCGATGCTGCGATAATGGTTTTGCCCGCACCGGTAGGCGCCTGCAGGGAAACAACCTGCGTCTTTCCTCTGCGTCTGTAGCTGTCCAGTGCGTCCGCAATGTCTACGCGCAGTTCCTTGACAGCTTTGTCCTGAAAGGCTATTAAATTAACTTTCATCTGCTGTTCCTCCCTGCGTTAATTCTGAAGTTATCCAGATAGTCTTTGTACAACTGATAAGTTGTTTTGCCATCCAACGCCTGTGTCATGGAGACGAAGCTGGATTCGTAATCGGTGACGAGGTACACAACCTTAATTTCCGGATGCTGCGCAAGCTGCTCGGCAAACTCACCAAACCGGTTTTCATCATTGAGAATTGCCATTTTGTTTTCCGGCAGGATGAGCATATCCGGCACGGATGCGTCAATGGTGGGACATTTGCCGATTGAGCCAGCCTTCATCCACAGGGTGGAGAGCAATTCCTTGAACTGCATACCGAGTGATACCTTAGTTTTGTCGAGAAATCCCAGTTTGAAGAATACTGCGTTTGCTTTAA
>JAQXWS010000003.1 GCA_029225565.1 Eubacteriales bacterium | reverse complement strand
TGGTGCAAAATAGTATTGCGAATTATCAATTATGAAAGAGGGATATTATGAAAGCAACCGGAATAGTCAGACGAATCGACGACTTGGGCAGAATTGTAATACCAAAGGAGATTCGCCGTTCATTCAGAATCAAAGAGGGCGACCCGCTGGAAATCTATACCGATGCAGAGGGTGAGGTGATATTCAAAAAGTATTCGCCGATAGGGGAATTAAGCAGCTTTGCAGGGCAATATGCCGAGGTGTTGCACAAGGACGCCGGCTTGCCTATTGCGATTATGGATAACGACCATGTTATCGCGGCGTCGGGTATCAGCAAAAGGGAGGTACTGGAGCGCAGGGTAACTAAGAGCCTGGAGGAGCTTATGGAAAACAGACAAATCCATATTAAAACCGACACGGTGCCGGCAATGAACGCTATTGAGGGAATCGACCGTCAGGCAGAGGTTGTTTATCCTATTATATACGGTGGCGATGTCAGCGGCGCTGTGGCTTTACTGGAAAGTGACAAAAACGAGCTGCCCAGCGAGGCAGACATAAAGCTTGTACAGGTTGCAGCCGCTTTTCTTGGTAAGCAAATGGAGTAGATTTATGGTTATATTGCACAAAAAATCACGCAGATTATTGTGCAATTAGATACATAATATAGAATGTTGCACAAATATCTTGACTATTTTTTGTGCAAGTATATAATGGGAGGCACAGAGAGAGAAAAAGCGGGTACACGGATGTAGTGTGTACTAAGAATGAGGCGAAGTAAATGAAAAATTTTCGTAATGAGGCATACGGTTATATCAAGGACATGTTTGTTCAGCACAACATGGTCAAGCGTTGTATTATCTCATTTTTGTCAGTAGCCGTTATGGGCTTTGGCATCGCACTTTTTTCGGTATCGGGATTTGGTGTTGACCCCTTTACATCAATGAACATGAATGTCGCCTCCACTCTGGGTATGAGTTACGGCACATATCAGCTGATAGTCAATGCAGCAATCATCACCTTTGTTGTAATTGTGGCGCATAGGGGACTGATAGGCATTGGTACTATGATTAACATGGTAGGCGTTGGCTATTCCTGCGAATTCTTTGCCGGCATTATCAAGTCGGTGATTGGCAGCAGCTGTGACAATTTGGCAGTGCGTATCTGTTTGCTCATTGCCGGAATAGTTGTACTGTGCTTTTCCTGCTCTCTTTTCTTTGTCTGCAATGTGGGCGTTGGCCCTTACGACAGTCTTGGCTTTATGATTAGCAACAGTACCAAGATTCCTTACAAATGGGTTAGGGTAATCACCGATATTGTGGTAATCCTTATTGGATTGGTAGTCAGCGGCGGATTGACCGGTATCATCAGCGGCGATTTGAGCCGAGTACACAATATCGGTATCGGCACAATCATCACGGCATTCTTGATGGGACCGCTGGTAAACTTCTTTTCTAAGCATGTATCCAGCAAAATACTCAATGTTGATTATGCATCCCTCGGCAAGGATGTTGCCTTCTTTATGATAAGGGGCGCAATGCTCAGGAATACAATTCCCGCAGAGTATCACAAGCAAGAGATTAACAATAGGGTTAAGAGCGCCGACCTTAAGAAGGTTTAAATTAGCTTTTAGATTTTAACATAAATTTTACTCCCAAAGCAAAGAGGACACAGCGTTATGCCGTGTCCTTTTTGCTATATATTATGCGGTATTGCGCATGGATAATTTGATTTTGTCAGCTATCATTGCGATGAATTCGCTGTTTGTCGGTTTTCCTCTTTGGGACTGAATGGTGTAGCCAAAATAGGATGACAGCACATCCACATCGCCCCTGTCCCATGCAACCTCGATAGCGTGGCGTATTGCTCGCTCAACTCTGGACGATGTGGTTTTGTACATCTTTGCCACAGTCGGGTAGAGTATCTTTGTTACACTACCCATCATATCCGCATCCTCTACGCAGAGCATTATGGAGGTACGCAGATATTGGTAGCCCTTTATGTGTGCCGGTACGCCGATTTGCCGCATAATGTCGGATATTATCAGTTCAACATCAGTCTCGCGGTTGGTAACAATCTTTTGCTTGTCATATCTCCATGATGCAAGATTTTCTACTCTCTTGGCAACATTTTGGGGGCTGACGGGCTTGATAAAGTAGTAGTCCGCACCGGCCTTTATCATTTGCTCCTCAAATTCGTTGTTGTCTATTGCCGATAGCAGCATTACCAGGGGCTTTTCGGCAAGGGAAGATGCCATGTGTTCCATTACCTCAACCCCGTCTGCTCCACTCATAAAGACATCCATCAGTACCACATCGTAGTGCTGAGACTCCACACATTCTATCACCTTGTTACCGTTTTTACTTACGAGGACTGTCTCGAATCCCCTTTGGTCCAGCTCTTTTTTGCACGCTTTACCAAAGGCATCGGAATCCTCAGCTATGAGTACTCTCATAACATCACTCATGTGCAATGCACTCCTTTTGTATATTTGTTGCAAAAAAGATATAGCGCTAATCTCTTCGTCTTCCACATATTACCATAACATATTGCGAAATGCAAGACTTTTTCACATAATTATGTGAATTTTATACACATTTTGTTACATCCTGCAAAGTTCGACAGGAATTTACCAATAATTTATGGATATTATTGACAAAAATATACATCCATTTGCTCTTTGGTAAAATAGGGCTTTGCCAAATTGTATGTTTTTGTATGCAAAAATCCGGTACTAATATGAAACAGAGGACAGTATTTATATCAGTCAGTTATTTCCTTAATGCTTGACAAATATTTGTATTCCATATATATTGAAAATGGGAGGTATGCATTATGAAAAAGATAAAAAAGTACATAGGCTATGCACTAGTGATTTATCTTGTTGTCACAATCTTTTTTGTACCTTCAATAAGAGGAATGGTGCTCAAGCATTATTTGTGCGAAAAATATGACGCAAAATTTTCAGAAATAACATGGGTGGATTATTGTAATCCGCATGTTGCAGAAAAAGACGTATTACTAATTTTTAATGAATGGTATAGGGTAGGTTATTCTTACGAGTATGAGTATAATGGCGTAAGGTTTGTTGTAGCAAAAAATGAAAATGGTTATTACGATGATTATCAGTTAGATGAAATTCAACGGTGGTGCACCGAATGGCTGCAAGAAAATGTTGATTCCAGTATTAAAGGCTGTTTTTTGTGGACAGGGACACTCTCTAATTATTACGAAAAAAAAGACAAAGATAACGATTATGTTTTTCAAAAAACAGATTTGTCCGACTTTTTAGATTACTATATTAAAGATGATCCATGGGCAGAATTCTATTATTATATGCCTGAAGATTCTCCAAAATATAAATCTCAATATGATATGGGTATATATATTTCAAAGTCTTTCGGTCAAGAGTATAGGTCTGAAACAACATATACAAAAGAAGATGTTGTTAGAAAAATTGAAAAATCAGAAATGAATTTATGGAATTCTTTTTATTATGCGCCAGATATGAAAAATGATAAGGAGAAATAATAATGTTAAAACAGAAAATATAGTGATAATATCTTTCCTTGATGAGGATGATTCGGATAATGTAAAAGAAAACAGTATTTATGTACGCTAGTAACAATTTCGTAATAAGGCATAATAAAATACGGTAGGCGCAATGCCTACCGTATCGGTTTATTTGTTTGCTAATTGTTTCGTGTTGATAATGCGCTGGTAAAATGCCGTTGCGTCATCAATGGTTTGCCTGCCTATGGTGTCAAAGGGCTCCAGCACGCTGAATACATGGGGCAATTTTTTGCCGTTGTATGGTTGGTAATCGCGAATAGTGGTATCAACACCCTTGCTTTGCAGCAGCTGAGCCATCTTGTGAGTCTGGTCATTGGCCATTGAGTCACCGGTGCTGGTGATGAGATATGTAGGGGGCATGGTGCCGTAGTCAATGATTTCGTCAAAATTCATATAGTCGTAGGTGGGAGCCTTTTTGTAATCCTTGCCCCACATCAGCTTTGTATATACGGACATTGCGCCGTCCTTCATATAGGCAACGGGGGATGTCAGCAGCACTGCATCAACGGTAAGATTTACCTTGTCAACGCCAAAGGTTTTTTGCAAATCCTCGCTTTGAGAAATTATTGTGGTATATGCACACAGCATACCGCCGGCAGAGTCGCCGGTCAGCATAATACTGTCACCGCAGGGGTAGTCGCCCATATTGTCGCTAATCCAGTTGAGAGCCATTGCCACATCTCGTAGCTGGTCGGTAACGGTAACATCGGGCACAAGGCGGTAACTGATATTGAACACTACATAGCCTCTGTCAGCCAGAGCACGGCAGTAATATTCGTTCAAATCCTTGGTGGCGTACATCCATCCGCCCCCGTGAATGTCGATTATTACCGGCAGTTCAGCGTCCTTTGGGGTGTTTTGGGGATAGTACACATCCAGCATGTGATACAGATTGCCGTCGTCCAGGTAGGGAATATCCTTTTTCATAACCACATCCGGCGGGGTCTGCTTTGCATGCTTTTTTGCATCGCTTGAGGAACAACTCTTCCATACCACTTGCATAATTTTTACTATCAAATTGGACGACAAGCCATCGGCACTTCTTTCGTTATACTCAATACTGTCTGAGGTAAGCATACCGCCAACATATACTGCTTTGTCCGAGTTTACATCAACCGGCTTGACCATAGCGTTGATTACGGCAATGCCGATAATTACCACGGCAACCAGTACAGAAATTACAATAGCCACAATCTTTTTACCCTTACTTTTTTTCTTTTTTATATCTACAGTAGGCATAGGAATCTCCCCGAAGCTTGTTATTCGCCGGCTTTTACAGACACGCCGGCAGTTGTACTCTCAGGAACAGTGGTTTCCGGCAAGGTTGTGGTTTGCACCTCGCCGTAAACCTGTAGAATAATTTCCTCACCCACAGCGATAACGCTGTCAGCCTCCGGCGCCATACCGTAGCTTGACTTAACTGTGTTGGGCTGGTGGGAGCCGTCGTTATATACCTGCACGGTGGTCACCTTGAAGCCTAAGGTCTCAAGCTTTTGGGTAGCTTCTTCTACCGATAATCCGCCCACATTTGGTACAGTTTCTGTCTGGATGCCTTTGCTGACCGTCAGTATGATTTGGGAGCCGGAGTCAAGCTTTGTTCCTGCGTCCACGCTCTGCTTGAACACAATTCCCTCATCGGCATCTGCCGAGTACTCGTACTGGTATTCTATCTTGAATTGCTCATTCCAAGCGCCGTTGCTCTCCACATCGCTTTGGGTGTAGCCGTTGTTCACAAAATTAGGCACCTCGTACTGCGCAACCTGGGTTGTTGTGGTGGTTTCCTTGTTTGTATCTACCAGACCGGAGAACTTGACCACATATACTGCCGCACACACAGCAATGATTACCAGCACAAGCAGTACCGTAACAGCGGTCTTTGACTTCTTTCTCTTTTCGTCCTGTTCTATTTTGGCGTAGTCGGGATAGCCGCCCCTTGCGCCTTCCTGGTATATGTCCTCCATAGGTTCTGCGGCCTTTGCCTGTACCGTGGGTGCAGCGTCCAGCAGGTCCCTGAATTCGGCAATAGTGGCAATTCTTTTTTCGGGATATATTTGCAGACCGCCGCCCAGCGCCTTGATTACATGGATTGGTATGGATTCGGCAATGGAGTTGGGTATCATCAGCTTGTCGTTAATTTCCCGTGCAGGAGCGTCGGCAGGATTTGTGCCCACCAGGGCTCTGTATATGCAGGCGCTGAAGGAGTATATATCGGTAGCGGGACATATTTTGTGTCCGTTATCGTACTGCTCCAGTGCCGTATAGCCGTCGTTAACAACAGTCTGCAGGATACTGCCGCTGTCCGTGGATGCCGAGATAGGGAAGGGGGCCAGTCTGACCTTGCCGTCGCGGCACAGAACCAGCGAGTCGGGAGTGATTGAGCCGTGGATAATGCCGTTGTTGTGCAATGCCTCAATAGTAGTCAGCACCGGCATAAACATTAGGCGGGCGCTGTCCCAAAGAATATAGCCCTCCTTGTTGCGCAGCAGATACTCTCGCAGCGGGATAGTGTCCATAAATTCGATGATGGCGTATGCAGTCCCGTTTTCTTCAAACACATCATACACAGGCACTACGGCAGATAGGCTGTGCAGCTTTTCCATAGTAGTCCACAGGGTGATGAAGTCCTGCTTGTATCTGTTGTATTCGGCAGTATATTTTTGTCTGATATGAATTTCGGTGGTGGCGTCAAACCTGTTGGCGATGCCCCGTGGATAAAATTCCCTGATAATTATTTTTTGGTCCAGCTGTGAGTCGTAGCCGGCATAGCTGACGGCGTCACTTTGGTGCTCCTTAACGGCGCCGATTACATACTTGCCCTGAAGAACAGTCTTTTCTGACAGGTACATGGTGTCGTTTTTGGTATCATTGTCGTGACCGCACTCGGCACATACCGAACCCTGGGTCAGTTCCTGAAAACAGTTGGAACACAGGTTGTCCAAATCTCTCATTACATACCACTCCATAATAAAATATATAAAAATATAATATCAGTATAACACCAACTTGTCAAGAAAGTATGTGTAAACAGTAGGTAAACATTTTTATTGTAGGACTATGTGCTGTTTGTACTTGATAATAAAGAATTAATACTGTATAATTGGGTGAGTAAGGATGTGAATTTATGAATTTTAAGACGGTATCTAACGGAATGTGCGAGGGATTTGTTATTCTCAAGCGCTGCGAAGAAAAAAAGACGAAAACAGGCTCCGACTACTTGGACGCGGTAATTGCCGATAACACCGGCGAAATGTCTGCAAAAAAGTGGGATTACTCCCCAAGCGGATTGTTTAAGCAGGATATGATAGTTAAGGTAAGGGGCACTGTGGAGCAGTATAACGGCAAGGACCAGTTCCGTATTGCCCAGATTAGGCCCGTCAGTGACAGCGATGACTACAATATTGCCGACCTTGTGCCGGCTTCGGATATTGGCGGCGAGCAGTTGTTCGGTATGATTATGTCCAGAGTCAGCGGATTCAAAAATCCTGAGCTAAAGGCAATAGTCACCAAGATTATGGAGGACAATCACAAGGCGCTTGTCACTCATCCGGCGGCGCTGCGTATGCATCACGCAATGGTGGGAGGACTGATGTACCACACCATGAGCATACTCTGTATGGCTGAGGAAATATGCAAGATTTATCCCAATATCAATCGAGAGTTGCTGCTGTCCGGTGTCATTTTGCACGATGTTGCCAAGACCTGGGAGCTGGAGGTGGGCGGTACCGGACTGGCTTCGGGCTACAGTACTGCCGGCGAGCTTGTCGGCCATCTGGTAAAGGGAGCAATGTACATTGAGGATACCGCCAAGACATTGGGTATCAACAGCGAGATAGTCACCTTGCTGGAGCACATGGTGTTGTCACATCACGGGATTCCCGATTACGGCTCACCGATTAGGCCTATGTTCCTGGAGGCAGTTGTTCTGTCTGCACTGGATAACCTGGACGCTACTATTTATGAGGTAAACAACGCCACATCCAAGGTGGAGCCCGGCGCCTTTACCGACCGTCAGTGGGCGTTGGATAATCGCAAGCTGTACAATCACGGACTGTCGAATACACAGCATAAGGTTAATTTTTAGGTGACGGTATGGGAATGACCAATTATGTAGAGAACGAATTGTGGACAGAGATTTCTGTTACAGTTGCAACTGCCGATATTGATTTTGCAGGCGCAATAGTCAATATGGTGGTGCCGTACGGAATATATATTGAGGATTATTCTGCTCTGGAGCAGGAGACAATGGAGATTGCTCACATTGACCTTATAGAGCAGGAGTTGCTGGATAAAGACAGGGAGCACGGAATCATTCATGTATATGTCAACCCGGACGAAAATCCTATGGAGTCCGTGGCGTTCATTAGGGAGCGAATGGACGAGGCAGGTATCCGGTACGAAATAAAGATTAGTGATTGCAAGGTGGAGGACTGGCAAAATAACTGGAAGCAGTATTTTCGCCCAACCCCTGTGGGGGACAAGCTTCTTATCCGTCCGCTGTGGGTGGATGATTATGACCCCGGAGACAGAAAGGTGCTTAGCATAGAGCCGGGCTTGGCCTTTGGTACAGGCTCACACCCAACCACAAGACTTTGTCTGCAGAGTATGGAAGATTATGTTGACTCTGATACCACCCTGTTGGATATAGGCTGCGGCAGCGGAATATTGTCCATTGCCGCATTGCTGCTGGGCGCCCAAAGCGCCCTGGGTGTGGATATTGATGAGCTGGCAGTAAAGACTGCTGTTATCAACGCCGAAGAAAACGGCTTTACTGCCCCTCGGTTCAGGGCTGTTGTGGGCGACCTTAGCGACAAGGTTAGCGGCAAGTTCAATTTGGTAGTAGCCAATATTGTGGCTGATGTTGTTATGGAGTTTAACACCCGGGTAGGGGAGTTCCTTACCGATGACGGTGTGTACATTACCGGAGGTATAATAGAAAACAGGGAGCCGGAGGTGCTGGCGTCCTTTGCCGCCAACGGCTTTGAGGTTATTCGGCGCAGTCAGGACAACGGCTGGCTGGTATTTGTGTTGAAGAAGGTGAATGACTAATGAAAACAAAGCGAATAGTTGCAGTTGTGTTGGCGCTGACATTGGTGTGGTCCCTAATGGCTACCGGCTGTAGCTCCAAGCCCAGAATGGGCAAGCTCAAGCAGGACGACTGGTCATATTACGCAAAGACGGATGTGTTTTACCAAACACAGCTGGTATATTGCAAAAATCCTACAGATACGGATATTCAGTCCCTGGCAGTTTTTGTGCCCGGCGAGTATTTCAACGCCGTACGCGCAGGGGATATATACAAATGCGATATTAATGAACTGGCTGTATCGGGCAAATATACATACAAGAATGCACCCATTATATTT
The DNA here is from genome assembly GCA_029225565.1 of Eubacteriales bacterium. Taxonomy (GTDB): domain Bacteria; phylum Bacillota; class Clostridia; order Oscillospirales; family Acutalibacteraceae; genus Eubacterium_R. Next base: position 1,610 of record JAQXWS010000003.1, on the reverse strand, counting down.
GACATCAATTCCGTCGGATATAACAACGGTATTACTGCAACCGATTATGTAAATCAGGCCAAGGTGTACACCCAGCGAGGATATATTTATGTTACAGCAGGCTTTCGCGGTGCCGAGTACGGCGCGCCATACGGCGTTGCCGACCTAAAGGCGGCTATTAAGTATCTGCGCTATATTGACGAGGATTGCCCCGGCGATGCCGAAAAAATTATTGTTACCGGTACCGGCGTGGCAGGCGGTTTGGCGGCGGTGTTGGGTGCCGGCGGCGACAGTCCGCTGTATGAGAAGTATCTTGACAAGATAGGGGCGCTGAACAAGTACAGCGACGCAGTATATGGTGTTATGTGCTGGAGCCCTATCACCGGTTACGATGTGGCAGACGCAGCCTACGAATGGAATATGGGCATATCCAGAGGCAAGCTGACCCATGAGGAAAAGCGTATATCCGCAGCCCTGTCCGACAGCTACGCGGATTATGTCAATGCCCTCAAGCTGACTGACGGCAAGACCGTACTCACTATTGATGGGGACGGCGGTACCTATACCGATTACCTAAAGTCAACTATTGAGGAGTCCTTAACTTACTTCCTCAACAATGTCAGATTTCCATACACCGCAGTTGCCGTAACCGATAATGTGGCAGAGGGCAAACCCGATAGCGAGGCAAAGGATACCGGCAACGGCACAGTTTTGCCCGAGGACAATTTTGATACAACCGATGAGGAGCAGGACGGCGAAAGCCAAGATGACGGAGCCTTAAAGAATGACGGAATTGTGCGTACCGTCTCTGCCTCCAAACTGGTGATTTCGGGCAAATATGATACTGTTCAGGATTATGTGGACGCACTGAATACCAACAAAAAGTGGGTTACCTATGACCCGAAAACAAAAAAGGCGACCATTACCGGTATTGATGATTTTGTTCAGCAACTAAAGGGTGTTACAAGAGGCATTGCCCCCTTTGACCAACTTGACAGGAAGCAGGGAGAGAATATGCTGTTTGGCATAGACGGCGAGCCTGCTCACTTTGACGCAATACTGACGGATATTATGAAGGACAACCAGGACTACTCTGCGGATTTTGCCAATGATATGCAAAAGCAGGACAAAATTGGCAGCGACACCGCAACTCGCGTCAATATGTACAATCCGATGTATTATATCAACCCATATTATGAGGGCAACGGCACCGCAAAGACGGCAAAGCTGTGGCGTATTCGCTCCGGAATATTCCAGAGGGATACCTCAATGTGTACCGAGGTTAACCTTGCGTTAGCTTTGCAGCAGGCAGATTGCCGTGTTGATTTTATGGAGACCTGGGGAGTAGGCAACGAAAAAATGGAGCCGGACAATCACGCCGAGCTCAATGCCCTGGATTGGCTGGATAATCTGGAGTAAAAGCAATACAGACTTCGAGAAATGGGATTGAATTTCGTTTTCTTGCGAGGGAAGATGTACGATGGTACCTCGACTGAGCAAAAAACGAAAAACGCAAAAAGCGGCTTAGACATCTAATGATGAATCTAAGCCGCTTTTTGCGTTTTTCGTTTTTTGCTCAGTCGAGGTACCATCGTACATCTTCCCTCGCAAGAAAACGAAATTCAATCCCA
>JAQXWS010000002.1 GCA_029225565.1 Eubacteriales bacterium | reverse complement strand
GATTTGCCTTCGCCTGTAACGCCCGCAAGAGCAAGTGTTACCCATACAGGGTCTCCTGCGAAAAGGTCGTTGTATTCGGGAGTGCGGAGATGACGAACAAGTCTGAGCTTAATAACAAGGTCATCAATAAGCTCCTGAGCCTCTGACTCTGTAAGAGTGCCTTCCTCAAGGTCTCTCTGAATATAGCAGTCGATAAATTCAGCAATTCTGCCGATTGAGTTAGCGGCACCGTTTTGCTCCTTAATAGCACCGAGATAGCCGAAATACAGCCATTGTACCGCCTCAAATGCGTTGGTAGCCGGCTTTGAAATATCGTAGCCGTAGCGGAATGCAAGACCCTTGAGCTGGTTCATAAAGTCCAACTGCTTTGACAAATCCTCAAGAAGATGGATTGTCTCCTCGTCAAGAAATTCCCTCTCGCCAATCTTCTTTTTGTCCTGCTTTTTTTGCTCAATAAGGTAATCCATACCGTAAAGCGCAATTCTTCTGTAATCGCCGATGATTCTGCCACGGGCATAAGCGTCCGGCAAACCGGTGAGAATACCGGCATGACGAGCCAGCTTCATGGTGTCTGTGTATGCACGGAACACACCTGTATTATGTGTGGTTCTGTAGGTAAATTCGTCCTTGATTTTGTCAGAAAGCTCGTAGCCATAAGCATTACAAGCCTGTACTGCATTCCTAAAGCCTGCAAAGGGTGATACACCTCTCTTGAGGGGAGCGTCCGTCTGCAAGCCTACGATAATGTCGGTGTCCTTGTCCACAACATAGCCTGCATCGTGGGACAGGATTGAGAGCACACGCTCTGTATCCACATCAAGCACGCCACCCTTGGCATTCTCCTGCACAAGAAGGTCGTTAACTCTGTCCATAACCTTGTTTGTTCTGTCAGTAGGACCCTCCAGGAATGATGCGTCACCGTCGTAGGGCGTGTAATTCATCTTAATAAAGTTGGACACATTAATGTACTCTGTCCAAACGCCGGTTTTAAAACTTCTCCATGGGTTACTCATTTCTTTTCCTCCTATTATTTGACACTATTTGCTTTTGCGCAATGGCCACAGGTGTTGCAATCCCTTTGGCCGCATCTTCCACAACAAGTAGAGTGATTGGGGCACAACTGAACATCGCCGCCGTAAATAACCAACGCCTTTCCGTTAACAATTGCGTCGGCTATCTTTGCCCTGGCACTCTGACATATTGCCGCCACTGTGGAACGCGCAACATTCATTTGCTTTGCGCACTCGTCCTGACTGAAATTCAAAAAATCAATCAACCTGAATGCCTCATACTCATCGAAGGATAAATTGACAGTGTCTGCATAGTCACCAAAGGGCTTGAATTCAAGGCTTTTGGGGAATGCACAGACATATCTGTTCTTTTTTGGTCTAGCCATAATTACACCCCTTCTCAAGTATTTCAACTATATTATACACAGTTATTGACATATGTCAATAACTATTTTTCAAAAATTTCAAGTTATTTTTTGCACAAAAATTTGGTGGTAATACCCAAAATGCAGGTGCTGTTTTTGTACAAAAAATAGGGCGTGGAATCCACGCCCTTACAAAATCATATTTTTGCTGTATTTTCATACCATATTCTACTTCAAGTCCGAGAGCTCTATTCCCTGCATAGTGTCCTCTGTTAAGTATTCCAGCATTTCGTCAAGGCTGGTAGTTGCCTTGTACAAGCCGTGGAGAGCAGGCTTTGCCAAGTGATGCTCTATGGCAGTGTCAATAGTTGCCAGCATAGAATCAAAGTAGCCGCCGATATTATACACGGCAATGGGCTTTTTGTGTCTGCCCAGCTGCTTCAGCGTCAGCACCTCGTAGAATTCCTCAAAGGTGCCTATTCCTCCCGGTGCAATGACAAAGCAGTCGGCCTCGTCCTCCATTGTCTGCTTGCGTTCATTCATAGTGTCGGTATAAGTCATCTTGTCGCAGGAATAATCAACAAAATCGGTGAGACCCTCTTCTCTGAAAAACTTAGGCACAACGCCGTGAGTTTTGCCTCCGCCCCGTCTGAATCCGCGGGCAGCAGCCCCCATAGCGCCGGTACAACCGGAGCCGAACACAAGGTCGTGTCCCTTGGCGGCAAGGTACTCGCCCATATCCTCAATCAGCTTTATATATTCGTCGCTCATCTGTTTGCTGGAAGCGCCGAAAACGCAAATAGTCATATTATCATTCCCTTTCTGTATATACAATACCACTAAATTAAGCCGCAGTAAAGGTTTTGGCAAATAATTTATAAAAATGTTAATTTTCCCCTTTAAAGCCGTTGCAAATATTGTCCGCTAATATTATAATAAGCATATACATATAAGTAAGTGCATAAGGAGACAAAGCAATGAACATTTACGCAGCAGTAAAATCATTGGTGAACTACGCAATCAGCAAAGGCCTGATAGAAAAAGAGGACGAAATCTACATTACTAACAGCATCTGTGGGGCTTTGGAGCTGGAGTCATACGAATACAATGGCGAAGAATTAGAAACAGAACTTGAGCCTATTCTCGGCGCAATCCTGGACTACGCCACCGCCAACGGTCTGTGCGAGGACAGCATAGTATATCGCGACCTGTTCGACACAAAGATAATGGGCATACTTACTCCAAGGCCGTCCCAGGTAATAAAGAAATTCTATGCTCTGTACAACGAAAGTCCAAAGGCAGCTACGGACTACTACTACAATTTGTCCAAGGCTACGGACTACATTCGTGAATACCGTATAAAAAATGATGTAAAATGGATAACAAAAACAGAATACGGCGACATAGACATTACCATCAACCTCTCCAAGCCGGAAAAGGACCCAAAGGCTATTGCCGCCGCGCTGAAAATGAAGCAGAGTTCGTACCCAAAGTGCCTTCTCTGTGTAGAAAATGAGGGTTATGCAGGCAGAGTAAACCACCCTGCAAGACAGAATCACCGTATCATACCCATCAAGCTGGATGGCGTGGATTTCTGTTTGCAATACTCACCCTATGTATATTACAACGAGCACTGCATCGTATTCAATGCAGAGCATACCCCAATGAAGATTGACAAAGCCGCCATTGTTAAGCTGCTGTCATTCCTGGAGATTTTTCCTCACTACTTTGTGGGCTCCAATGCAGGCCTGCCGATTGTAGGAGGCTCAATACTCACCCATGAGCATTTTCAGGGTGGTAACTATGAATTCGCAATGGCAAAGGCGCCTATTGAGACTCCCTTTACATTTGACGGGTACGAAGATGTTGAGGCAGGTATAGTCAAGTGGCCTATGAGCGTGTTGCGACTTACCTGCGCTGACAAGGACAGGCTGGCTGACCTTGCGGGAATCGTGTTCAACGCCTGGGAAGGATATACGGACGAAGAGGCGTTTGTACTGGCAGAGACCGACGGCCAACCCCACAACGCAATCACTCCCATCACCAGAATGAGGGACGGCAAATTCGAGATTGACCTTGTGCTACGCAACAACATAACCACAGAGGAATACCCTGCAGGATACTACCATCCTCATCCGGAGCATCATCATATCAAAAAGGAGAATATCGGCCTTATCGAGGTTATGGGATTGGCTGTGCTTCCCTCCCGACTAAAGACCGAAATGGCGGATTTGGCAAAGGCAATGCTAAATGGCGATGACATTCGCAATGACGAGGTGCTGTCAAAGCACTACGAATGGGCAGAAATGATAAAGGCAAAGCATAGCATAAGCAAGGACAATATCGACGATATACTCAAGGAAGAAATCGGCATTGTATTTACCGAAATACTTGAGCAATGCGGCGTGTTTGACAGAACGGAAAAAGGTCAGGCACAATTTGTCAAATTCCTGGAAAGTGTGAAATAATATGTACAACTATCATACCCATACCAAGCGATGCGGCCACGCAAAGGGAGAAGATGAGGAGTATGTACTGCAAGCCATAGCCAACGGATATGATACCATCGGATTCAGCGACCATGCGCCGTATGTTTTTTCCAACGGGTACGAAAGTGATTTCAGAATCAAGCTGAATAAAGCCCAAGACTATGCCGACAGCATCCGCGCCCTGCAAGAAAAATACAGGGACAAAATCACCGTCAAGCTGGGATATGAGCTGGAGTACTTTCCGGCTCTGCACAGCAAGGAAATGGAATATCTGGCGCAATTCAACTATGACTACTTGATACTGGGTCAGCACTTTACCGACAACGAGTACGAGAGCTACGCCAGATACAGCGGCCACGAAACCGACAGCAAGGTGCAGCTGGACAAGTACATAAGCCAAGTAATCACCGGTGCAAAAACCGGCGCTTTTGCCTATGTGGCACATCCGGATGTAATCAATTTTACCGGTGACCGGAATTTTTATATAAAAAAGATGACCTATCTCGCCCAAGAGCTAAAAAAGTTGGATATTCCTCTTGAATTTAACTTTTTAGGCTTCACCACCAACCGACACTATCCCAACAAAGAATTTTGGCAGATCGTGAGGGAGGTTGGCAACAGAGTAGTGATAGGTCTTGACGCACACCGACCGGATGTATATGCCGACAAAGAAAACCTGGACAAAGCGTATAAATATTTGGCAGAGCTTGGTATTGAGCCGCTGAAAAATTTTGAGGTATAATATGCACAATTTTAAAAATTTCGCAAAGAAGCCACCCCTCGGATGGAATAGTTGGGACTGCTTCGGCGCAGCCGTAACGGAGGAGCAGTTGATTGCCAACGCCGAATATATGGCAAAAAACCTGAAGCAATACGGTTGGCAATACATTGTGTGCGACATACAATGGTACGAGCCCAATGCCAGGGATAACGACTATTTCAGCTTTACTCCCCTCAATATGGACGAATACGGCAGACTTATCCCGGCGGAAAATCGTTTTCCCTCCTCTGCCGGAGGCAAGGGATTCGGGCCCATTGCAGACTACATACACAGCCTGGGGCTAAAGTTCGGCATACATATTATGCGCGGCGTACCCAGACAGGCTGTTGCGGCCAACTGTCCTATCAAGGACAGCCGACACACCTGCAGAGAGATTGCCCATCATTTTTCCGTTTGCAGCTGGAACACGGATATGTACGGCCTGTACAATTGTCAAGGGGCACAGGACTACTATAATTCGATAATCAATATGTACGCAGAATGGGGCGTCGATTTCATAAAATGCGACGACATTGCCGTTACTGAATTCAGGCGCTGGGATAACCCATATACCGCAGATTACGAAATAGAAATGCTGCGAAAGGCAATTGACAGCTGCGGCAGAGAGATTGTACTTTCTCTATCCCCCGGCCCTGCTCCCATTGAGCACAGGGACCACCTGTGTGCCAATGCCAATATGTGGAGGCTCACCGGCGACTTTTGGGACCAATGGGACAAGCTGTACGAAATGTTTGACAAATGCCGACAATGGCAGGGCGTTACCTGCAAGGGCAATTATCCCGATTGTGATATGCTCCCCATCGGCAGACTCAGCAAAAACGGAACATGCCACGGCTCCAGGGACAGGATGAGCAATTTTACCCGTGACGAGCATTATACCCTGATGACCTTGTGGGGTATATTCAGGAGTCCTCTGTTCATCGGCGGAAACTTGCCTGACAATGACGACTTCACTCTGTCATTGCTGACCAATACAGAATATATGAATATGCACCAAAACAGCCACGGCGCAAGCCAGTTGCTACGCAACGAAAGAAACGGCAGAGGCACAATAATTTGGACAGCCAACGGCAAGGGCGCAAAATATCTTGCCGTGTTCAATACGGATACACGGGCGCGCAACATCAAGGTTGACCTGACGCCAATCCTAATGCCGGATACCACATACTCGCTGTACGATATATGGCAGGGAGAGAATATCGGCACAGCAAAAAACAGTGTAACGCTGACAGTAAATCCTCACGGGGCAAGATTAATAAAAATCATATAGAAACAACAAAGGACGACAGATTACTGCCGTCCTTGTTCTTTTGCAACAACTACTATTAAGTACGGATAATAACATTATGGCGAAAGAAGTTCGCCCGTGTGCGTAGCACCCTATTTTGGCTCACCTTATTCAATAGGAGACCGAATTTGCACAAGGGAATGAAATAACGACAAAAAAGGCACTCGAAAAACCGAGTGCCTTAATAGCAATTAATTAAACAAGCTCAATGATGCACATTTCTGCTGCATCGCCTCTGCGAGGGCCTGTCTTAATAATGCGAGTATAACCACCGTTTCTGTCCTCATACTTAGGGCCGATTTCGTCAAAAAGCTTCTTGACTACATCTTCCTTGGTGATATAAGACAGAGCCTGTCTTCTTGAGTGGAGAGTGTCGTTCTTGCCGAGAGTAATCATTCTCTCAGCCATAGCGCGAACCTCTTTTGCTCTTGTAACGGTTGTTTCAATCTTGCCGTTTTCTAAAAGATAAGTAACGAGTCCTCTGAGCATAGCCTGTCTGTGGTCAGTAGGTCTGCCCAATTTTCTGCTACCTGGCATTGAAATTCCCTCCTTTAGTCCTCTTCCTTGCTAAGTTTGAAGCCCAGTGAAGCCAGCTTGCCGACTACCTCGTCAAGTGACTTTCTGCCAAGGTTTCTAACTTTCATCATATCTTCTTCGGATTTACCAATCAAATCCTCTACTGTATTAATACCTGCTCTCTTCAAGCAATTGAATGAACGAACAGAAAGGTCAAGCTCTTCGATAGTCATTTCGAGAACCTTCTCCTTGCCGTCGTCGTCCTTTTCTACCATAATCTCGGCATTGCCCATCTCCTCGGACAGGTCAACAAAGAGGTTAAGGTGCTCGTTGAGAACCTTAGCAGCCAGTGATGCTGCTTCGTCTGCTGGGATTGTACCATCAGTCTCAACATCGAGGATAAGCTTGTCAAGGTCAGTTTGCTGTCCTACACGGGTATTCTCAACTGTGTAATTAACTTTGAGTACCGGAGTATAAATGGAGTCGATAGCGATAGTACCGATAGGTAGGTCCATAAGCTGCTTATTGCGGTCGCATGGAACATAGCCTCTACCGTTGTCAGCTGTGAGCTCCATAGTCACATTTGCACCATCTTCAAGATAAGCAATGTGAAGCTCGGGATTAAGAATCTCTACATCTGAGCCATGCTTGATGTCGCCTGCAGTGATTTCGCCCTCACCGCTTGCCTCGATATAGAGTGTCTTCGGCTCCTCATCATGAATCTTAAGGATTACATTCTTGAGGTTAAGCACAATCTCGGTAACATCCTCCTTAACATGAGGAATAGTTGAAAATTCGTGTAATACACCGTCAATCTTAACGGAAGTGATAGCATAACCAGGAAGTGATGAGAGGAGTACTCTTCTCATTGAATTTCCCAGAGTTGTGCCAAAACCTCTCTCCAGAGGTTCAACAACAAATCTGCCTACGCTTCTGCTTCCCTGAGTAGATAAATCTACTATTTCGATATTAGGCTTGTCAATTTCTATCATTAGTAAGCCTCCTAAATTAAGTTTTGTTTCACTAAACAACAGTTAATTAACTATTATCTAGAGTAGAACTCAACGATCAAATGCTCCTCAACAGGAGTAGCAATTTCCTCTCTCTCCGGGAGAGCAATAATCTTGGCTGTCATTGCATCCTTGTTGGACTCAACCCACTTTGGTACAGGGCGAGCAGAATTGGACTCAACAAGATTCTTGAACTCGTCAGTAGTCTTGCTTGTCTCCTTAACAGCAACAACATCGCCGGGCTTAACAAGGTATGATGGGATGTCAACCTTGGCACCGTTTACGGTGAAGTGAGCGTGATTTACAAGCTGACGAGCCTGATTACGGGAACTTGCAAAGCCTGCTGTGTAAACAATATTGTCCAGGCGGCTTTCACAAATCTGAAGAAGATTTGTACCGGTAACGCCTTCCTTACGCTCAGCCATAAGGAAATACTTATGGAACTGACCCTCAGCAACTCCGTAGTAGCGACGAGCAGACTGCTTTGCGCGCAGCTGAAGTCCGTATTCTGAAGTCTTTTTTCTGTTTTGACCATGCTGGCCGGGTGCATATGAGCGACGCTCTATAGCACATTTGCTTGAATAACATCTGTCGCCCTTGAGGAAAAGCTTTTTTCCCTCACGACGGCAAAGCTTACAAGCAGGTCCTGTATATCTTGCCATATCAAGTAACCTCCAAATAAATTATACACGACGTCTCTTTGGTGGACGACATCCGTTATGTGGGATAGGAGTAACATCTTTAATAAGACTTACATCGAGGCCTGCTGACTGAAGTGCTCTGATAGCAGCTTCACGACCTGAACCCGGACCCTTAACATAAACTTCAACAGTTTTCATACCATGCTCTGTTGCAATCTTAGCTGCAGTTTCTGCTGCAGTCTGAGCTGCAAACGGAGTGCTCTTCTTTGAACCACGGAATCCCATTTCACCGGCAGATGCCCATGAAACAGCGTTGCCCTGGGTGTCAGAAATAGTTACGATAGTATTGTTGAAGGTTGACTGAATATGAGCAACACCGCGCTCAATATTCTTCTTCTCACGCTTTTTGCGTGTAGAAGTTGTCTTCTTAGTAGCCATACTGAATATTCCTCCTACTTTACTTCTTCTTGTTTGCTATTGTCTTCTTAGGACCCTTACGAGTTCTGGCATTGTTCTTAGAAGTTTGTCCTCTAACCGGGAGACCCTTTCTGTGACGAATGCCACGATAGCAACCAATCTCAATCAGTCTCTTGATGTCAAAAGCAGTGTTTCTGCGAAGGTCACCCTCTACTGTAAGGTTGTGGGTGATGTAGTCGCTGATTTTCTTGACATCATCTTCTGTCAAATCTCTGCAACGAGTATCCGGATTAACGCCTGTTGCATTGATGATTTCTGTAGCTGTGGTACGACCAACACCATAGATGTAGGTAAGGCCGATCTCAACTCTCTTGTCATTAGGTAAGTCAACACCTGAAATACGTGCCATTTTACAGTTTACCTCCGATATTTAGTTCAGGATTAGCCCTGACGCTGTTTATGCTTTGGATTTTCACAGATAACCATTACTTTTCCATTGCGCTTAATTACTTTGCACTTTTCGCAAATTTTCTTTACAGAAGGTCTAACTTTCATTTGAATATCCTCCTTAAATTTACTTTGAACGCCAAATTATACGACCCTTGCTAAGGTCATACGGTGACATTTCCATTGTTACCTTATC
>JAQXWS010000001.1 GCA_029225565.1 Eubacteriales bacterium | reverse complement strand
TCGCACTCGGAGAGATTGTAAAAGTGGCTTAGACATCTAATGATGAATCTAAGCCGCTTTTGGCGTTTTTCGTTTTTTGCTCAGTCGAGGTACCATCGTACATCTTCCTTCGCAAGAAAACGAAATTCAATCCCATTTCTCAAAGTCTGTCAGCGTGTAGAAATTTATAATTTGACTTTTTCTACACGCTGAAAAAAAGAGAATTGATGACCAATTCTCTTTTTTCATATTAAGTTTATTCAAATTTTTCGATTGAAACAATATTACCCTTGAATTGCTCCAGATGGCCGTAGTCACCTCTTACGCCGGCGGGAATCTTGCCTTTTTGGACATAAAATTCTACAACATCCCGGTTGCGAACGGCATACTGATTATTGCCGTCGGTGTGACGATTTGCCTTTTGGTCACACAAGATAGCCATAAAGCTCTTGCCGGTGGACAAAGTAATTCTGTACTTTGTGCCGATGGTGGAGCCATAGTACGAGCCCAGAGCTACGCAGTAGCATCCGTCATACATACGAATACCGGTTGCCTCGTCGGTAGTACATTCTGCCGAATTAAGCAAGTGATACTGAGGTGAACCCTTTGCAGTTACAGCTGTGTAATATGCGTAGGTTTTTGTGGAGCCTGATACAGCAGGCAAGCCCATGGGCTTTGGTGTAGTAACAGACACTACCCTGCTCTCTTCTCCTGTGGTTACATTGATTACTTGTACCTTATAGTAATACTTACGGGCCTCCTTGACATTGGTGTCAACGAATCTGCCCTCACCTGTGATTTGGCCTATCTTCTTTAGCTTGGTTTCTGTGTTACCCTTGTAGATAGCGACTGTGGCGCTGTCAGCAACATTGGTAATTGAGAGTTCAATCTCTTTTGATGATACGTCACTAACCGAAATCAGCGGTTTTTGGTTGGCAGTCCTGAATGTGATTGCTCCCAAAATATCGTCACTGCCCTGGCTCTTGATACAAAACTGATATCTTGTGGCAGGCGTCAGTGAGGTTACCTTTATCTCGTTTGTGGTAACAGTGTCGTAGTCATCATAGGACTTAGTCAACGGATTGAATATGCACACCCTGTAGCTAAGAATTACGCTGTCACTAACCCAGCTGAGCACAGCATAGGTCTCGCCAATGCTGTCAGCCTTGATAGTAAAGCCGGCATCTCTATCGAACGAGTCGAATGAGAATACATCAAAGCTACCCGGTTTTGCGGTACTAACACTCATTCCGTCGGCATTAACCTTGCGTATGTCGCTAATCTCGTAGGCATATACACTGATAGTGGAGCCAAAAACAAACATCAGCGACAATACAGCCGAAATAATCTTTACTGTTAGTCTACTAATAAAATAAATCTCCTTTTGTAACTTTTTTGTAACCTTGGGTGTTATAGCATAATCAAATTGATTTGTCAAATTTTTCCGGATATAATAGACTGATGTCTAATATTATGCAACAATATATTTAACAAATATAGCGAAATGTAAAAAAATAAAGACTACCGCAGTAGCCTTTACTAATAATAACCTATGCAAATGAGTGTTCAATTGTCATTACTACATTCAATTTTTCGTCCTCAGCCTTGAATAAAGCAGAAATATCATCAATAACAGCCTGCTTGTCAAAGTTCTTTTGGTGAGGAACAACCAGGTCAAAAATCAAATTGGTATGGGTGTCGCCCTTTACTACTCTAAAATCATGGAATGAGTAATCGGGATTATAAGAATTTACAATCTCTGCACATAAGCTGCGGTAACGGTCAACCTCTTCATCATCCATAACAATGGGGTCCATGTGGATACAAATGATAATATTAAGCTCTTTATTGATACGAACTTCAACATTGTCGATTACATCATGTATTGCCATAACATCCATGTCGGAGGGCACCTCGGCATGAGCAGAAGCAATGATTCTGCCCGGACCGTAGTCATGGACAATCAGGTCATGAACGCCGATAATCAGCTCTTCGCTGAGCATAATGTCTTCAATACTCTTTACTAACTCAGGCTCCGGGGGCTGACCCAGCAAAGGATTGAGTATTTCTTTTACTATTCCGATACCGGACAACAGAATAAATACAGAGACAAACAGGCCGATAACTCCGTCGAACCAAGGTATGCCGAAAAAGTGGCACACAACCATGGCAACAATGGTAGCGCCGGTGGAGATACAGTCGTTCAGGCTGTCCCGGCTGACCGCCTTTAGGTTAATATTATCAGTTTCCTTGTACAGCTTATTGTTGAAATATGCCATCCATACCTTTACCAGAATTGCCATAACAATGGCTGCAACAAATACGGGACTGAAGTTCAAATTCGTTGGATGGATAATCTTATCTATGGAGTTTTTGCCAAGCTCAAAGCCCATAAGGAAAATAAAAAATGCAACCACCAGCGCGGATATGTACTCCATACGGCCGTGACCGAAGGGATGCTCCTTGTCAACAGGCTTGCCGGCAAGCTTTGTACCGATTATTGTAACAATATTTGATGCCGCATCGGACAAATTGTTGAGTGCGTCGGCTGTGATTGCCACAGAGCCGGTGAGACTGCCTAACAAAAATTTTGCCGCACATAACAGCACATTACACAAAATGCCTACGAATCCGCTGATTACCCCCAGACTTTGTCTATAGTTATCTGCGTGCTTGCGCCGGGCATAGGATATTATAAGCTTTGTCATTTCATCACCCTATATATAAATTTTTACCATTATACACCAAATACTATGATATATCAATAACAAAAATAGCTCATGAATAAATGTTGCGTAAATAAAAATAGAGGCGAACACAGTTCGCCCCTACGGTGGTTGTAATATTTAGGTTATTGTTTCATCTTTGCTACAATCGTAGGGGCGAACTGCGTTCGCCCCCGTGCGTAGCACCCGATTATGATTTTGTGGTTACAGACTTCGCCTTGGACCAAGAGGAATAATATCTTGTGCCGTTCACGGTCTTGTAAGTGCGGACGCGAACATAATACTTTTTCTTAGCCTTGAGCTTTGAAATAGTCTTTGAGGTTGTGCCTGTCTTGCTGATGGTCACAGTCTTTGGACTGGTGAATTTACTTGAGGTACTGTACTGCACCTGGTAACCCGATGTCTGGGTAGTACGCTTATACCATTTTACAGTAAACTTCTTTGAGCCTGCAGACAAGCTTTTGATGCTTGTTGCCTTCGGCTTGATTGTGAAGTACAGAGTCTTCGTGCCGCTGTACTTGCCCTTGAATGTAACCTTAACTGCGTACTTTCCAACATCCTTTCTGCCACTTGCATAGGATACTGTATAGTCAGTATTTTTAACAAGAGTCTTGCCGTTGACATTTTTTACTACTACTGATGGAGTCTTAGTCTTACCGTTGTAGATATACGATGTACCGCTAAGTTTAACCGAGCTGATACGGGCGATGGTCTGGGTTGACTTGACAGTGCCGCAAACAGAACACTTAGTTACTATCTTGCCTGCGGCAGATGTTGTTGCCCTGGTGGTATAAGTCTTGTAGGTATGGGGCAGCTTGGCAACCTCTTCCTGTCTTACCTCGTAATCACAACGAGAGCATTTATATCCTGCTGTCCAGCCAACACTGAAGCAGGTTGGATTTACTGCGTCTGCAGTCTTAACTAAATCGTGACCGAGTGGGTCAAGCTCCTCTCTATAGTCTTCACCGCAGTTTAAGCAAAGATACAAATTATGTCCGCCGGTGGTACAGGTTGGAGTTTCGCCTGCTCTTAAGTCGTAGTCGTGTCCGAGCTTTGAGCCCTCGTCAGTTACGGTAATAGGCTTGTTACAGATGGTGCAGGTGCCTGTCTTTGTTCCGTCCTCGGTACAGGTTGCATCATCGTTGCTTGTGTAGGTTGGCACATCATGAGTTGTATGAGGTGCTGAGGTTTCATATCCGCAGCCGGGGTATGTTGCAGCAACCTTGTCAACCTTAAAGCCCCAGTATGTTTGGTTGCCGTCGGAGGTAAGCTTGATTACTGCTGTGCTTGAATTAACAGTTATTGATTTTCCTGCAAGCTCAGTGCTGGAATATTTACCAATCTGCTCTCCCAATACAGAATCCTTGTAAATGTAAATAAAGTCATAGCTATTCTCTACTTTGGTAGAATTGTTGAAATATATATCAATAGATTCAGCATCGGGATAATACAACACATATTCCTCTGAAATGCCATCATCGTAATTGTGCTTTGATTCCGGCAAATTCTCGGTAAATTCAACAACAAATCTGTCCTTGTTAGCACAGGTGGTGATTACAGAATTTGTTTCGCTGTCGTATTTGTCGCTTAGCTGATGGTCAGGTCTTGCTGTAATAGCATCTTGCTTAGTATCCGAGCAAACAGTACATTCGTAGTTAATATAACCGTCAGCATTACAGGTAGCAGGGCACTGTGATACAATAGCATAGCTGTGTTCCCCTAATCCACCTTCTGTTGCTCCGCATCTGTTACATGTCTTTGGTACAAGACAGGTTGCATCCGCCCAGTCATGACCCAGTGCAGTATCCTCTTTTGTTCTGTCATTGGTTTGACCGCAGACGCAGGTTGCAGTTTCCGTGCCATTTTCGGTGCAGGTTGCATCATCGTTGTACACATATTCGCTGTAGCTGTGAGTATGCGGTGTGTCGGCCTCTGCATAATCACAGCCTACCTTTTCGGCAACAACCCTTGTTATCTTAAAGCCGTAATAGTTACTTGAACCGTCGGAATGGAAATAAAGCTTAATATAATCGCCGTTTAGGGTATATGTTTGGCCTGCCGGTTCAGTGCCGTCATATTTTGCTATTTCGTTTCCGTCCCTGTCATAAACCAT